>JBOGDL010000064.1:0-4874 GCA_050701815.1 Micromonosporaceae bacterium
CGGGCAGCGCCCGTCCCACGATCACGCTCATCGCGTAGTCGAGGTACGAACGCTGCATCTCCACTTCGATGCCGACCGGCTCGATGCGCTCGCCGCCTCCGGGCGGGACCGTCGTCTCCGTCACGGGTTACCTTCCGCTGGTGGCCACGAGGAACCCGCCCCGCAGCTGATGGTTTGTGGCGTGGGTGTGGATAAACCTGTGGATAGTGTGGATGACGCCCACACGTTCCGTTAAAAAATGCATACCGATAGTTAAATATCGAGAAATCTGACGTCCTTGGCGTTGCGCTGGATGAAAGAGCGCCGGGATTCCACGTCTTCTCCCATCAGCACGCTGAACAGCTCGTCGGCGGTTGCAGCGTCGTCCAGCGTCACCTGCTTCAAGGTGCGGGTCGCCGGGCTCATGGTGGTGTCCCACAGCTCGTGGTAGTTCATCTCGCCCAGACCCTTGTTGCGCTGCACGTCGTCCGGCTTGGCGTTCGGCTTCGACTCCTGCCGCAGCCGGATCAGACCGTCGCGCTCCCTGTCGTTGTACGCGTACTGGACGTCATCGCCCTTGCGGTTCCACTTGATCTTGTACAGCGGCGGCATCGCCAGGTAGACGTGACCCATCTCCACCAGCGGCCGCATGAACCGGAACAACAGGGTCAGCAGCAGCGTGTTGATGTGCTGGCCGTCGACGTCGGCGTCGGCCATCAGCACGATCTTGTGGTAGCGCAGCTTCTCGATGTCGAAGTCGTCGTGGATCCCGGTGCCCAGCGCGGTGACCAGCGCCTGCACCTCGTTGTTGCGCAACGCCTTGTCGATCCGCGCCTTCTCCACGTTCAGGATCTTGCCCCGGATCGGCAGGATCGCCTGGATCCGTGGATCCCGGCCCTGCTTCGCCGAGCCACCGGCCGAGTCACCCTCGACGATGAACAGCTCACTCTCCCGCGGGTCGGTGGACTGGCAGTCGGCCAGCTTGCCCGGCATCGAGCCGGACTCCAGCAGCGACTTGCGTCGCGCCAGCTTGCGGGCCTGCGCCGCCGCCTTGCGAGCCTGCGCCGCCGCCGACGCCTTGGTGATCACGACCTTGGCCTCAGCCGGGTTGCGCTCGAACCAGTCCGCGAGCCACTCGTTGCAGGCCGTCTGCACGAAGCTCTTCATCTCGGTGTTGCCGAGTTTGGTCTTGGTCTGGCCCTCGAACTGCGGGTTGGCCAACTTCACCGAGATGATCGCGGCCAAGCCCTCCCGGATGTCCTCGCCGGTGAGCCGGTCATCGCCCTTGAGCAGCTTGCGGTCGGCGCCGTACCGGTTGACGGTGCTGGTCAGCGCCGCACGGAAACCCTCCTCGTGGGTGCCGCCCTCGTGGGTGTTGATGGTGTTCGCGAAGGTGTAGACGCTTTCCCCGTACGACTCGTTCCACTGCATCGCCACCTCGATCGCCATGCCTTCGGTGTCAGCGCCGAACTCCACCACCGACTTGTGCATCGGGCTCTTGGTCGCGTTCAGGTGACGCACGAAGTCGGCGATGCCGCCCTTGTAGTGGAAGGTCACCTCACGCGGCTGGTCGCCCCGCTCGCCTTCGCGCTCGTCACGCAGCACGATCTCCAGACCCCGGTTCAGGAACGCCATCTCCTGCAGCCGCCGGTAGATCGTCTCGAAGTTGAACACGGTGCTCTCGAAGATGTCCGGATCCGGCCAGAACGACACGTTGGTGCCGGTGAGCCGGGTCTCCTCGTCCTTGCGGAGCTTGCCGGGCCGGGAGTTCTGGTACGACTGGCGCCACACGTGCCCGGATTGGCGGATCTCCACCTCCAGCTTGGTGGACAGCGCGTTCACCACGCTGACGCCCACCCCGTGCAGACCGCCGGAGACCGCGTACGCCTTGCCGTCGAACTTGCCGCCGGCGTGCAGCACGGTCAGCGCCACCTCGACGCCGGGCTTCTTCAACTTGGGGTGCAAGTCGACGGGGATGCCTCGTCCGTTGTCGGTCACCCGGACGCCGCCATCGGCGAGCAGCGTCACCTCGATCCGGTCGCAGTACCCGGCCATCGCCTCGTCAACAGCGTTATCCACAACCTCCTGCACAAGGTGGTGCAGGCCGCGCTCGCCGGTGGAGCCGATGTACATGCCGGGCCGCTTGCGTACCGCCTCGAGGCCTTCCAAGACAGTCAAAGAGGCTGCCGTGTAGTCTTCCCGTTTCTTTGCAGCTGCCACGCTTAGTCACTTTCTCCAGACGTCGGACGGCGCAATCGATCATGCCGGCGCTAGCCAGGGGCGCGGGGGGCCGACAACCGCCGGCCAGCGTCAGAAACCACAACGCCGCCGACGCTGCTGGGACACGCCGTCGATTGCCCATCTGAATCCTACTGGGCCAATGTGTCAGAACCGTGCCCTACCACCCCTGTGAGGCTCGTGAAGCCAAGAAAACCTCGGGGGCTGGCCCCCCTTACTGGGGGAGGGGCTGTAAACCGCCCAGAATGTAGACGGCCAAGATTCCCGGAACGTACCAACCCATCGACAAGAACTAACCGTAGGTGTCCCCAGGACCACGCCCTTGCACTCTTCGCGGCCCGTGCCGCCACGATGGGGCAGCCGGCCCGTGCACCCGGATCCGCTTCACCACGTTTGGTCCGACCTCGGCCGCGATCTGGGCCACCACCTTGCCCGCGAGCAGACGCAACTGTGTGGCCCACGCGGTCGACACCGCCTCCACGGTCAGTTCACAGTCGTCCAGCTTCACCGGGCGGCACTTGGCGGCGATCTCCGCTCCCACCACCCGGTCCCAGGCGCCGAACACCGCTCCCTCAGCCGCAGGCTGCCGCCATCCCCGATCCTTGATCAGCTTTGCCATCACCACGCTCAGCAGCTGCGGGTCGCGAGGATCGGGTCCCGGTCCGGTGTACCCCCGGCGACCGCGACGGCGGTACGCCTGCGCGCCGCCCTGGGTCGCCCCCGATGAACCGCGCCCGGTTCGCCGGCTGTTCCCGCCCTGCGCCTGACGGCGCGCCCGCGCCGCGTCCAACACCGCACGCGCCAAATCGGGGCCGCTGCGCCCCGCCAAGTCTTGATCACGGCCCGCCGACCCAGGCTGCTCGGGTCCGTCCGAGGCTGGCGGTTGCTGCGCTGACCCAGGCTGTCGCGGTGACCCGGACCGCGGCCCGTCACTCTGGTGTGGACGGCGGCGGTTGTCATCGGACACGTCGCACCTCTCCTTCCGCCACGTCGTACCGGGCGCCTTGCAGGGCCTCCGGGACATCACCGGCGACCGCGCAGGTGGCCAGCACCTGCCCGGCGCGACCCACCAGCTCCGCAAGCCGTTCCCGGCGGTCGACATCAAGTTCGGCGAACACATCGTCCAAGACCAGAACCGGCTCCGTCGCGCCGGAGGAGTTCGCGTACGGGTCGACCTCGGCGCGACGCCCAGGCTCCGGCTGCGACGCGGCCTCTGCTGATGCGGGCTCGACTGATGCGGGCTCGACTGGCACCTCCTCAGTGGAGGCAGGCGCGCCCGGCTCGGAATCGACGCCAGCGGGCTCGACATCTGCGGGCGGCTGCGGCTGGGCGGAGGCTGGTTCGGGCGCCGGGCCGGCATCCGCTCGGAGCAGGTCATAGCTGGCGAGCCGCAGCGCCAGCGCGTACGACCAACACTCCCCGTGGCTGGCGTACCCCTTGGCCGGCAACTCGCCCAGACGCAACAACAGGTCATCACGGTGCGGGCCCACCAGGGTCGAGCCTCGGGCGGCTTCCTCGTCGCGGGACTTCGCGCAGGCGGCCAGGATCCGGGCCTCCAGCAGCCCCCGGTCAGGGGTCACCGGCTCGCCATCTTCAGCCAGGCCGCTGCGGTATTCCACGCGGGCCGCTCCCTTTCCCTTCGACGACCCGCCCAGCCGGCCCGGCTTCGAACCCGACCCGCTCACCGCGTCGTACGCACGCTCCAGGTACGGCGCCAGCGCTTGGCACAGCTGCAGCCGACCAGCCAACAGCTCGGCGCCGTGACGCGCCAGGTGCGCGTCCCACACCTCAAGGGTGCGCAGGTCGCCGCGGCCGGCGCCGGTCTTGCGGGCCAGGTACGCGGTGCGCAGCAACGCGTTGCGCTGCTTGAGCACCCGGTCGTAGTCAGCGCGCACCCCGGCGTAGCGGGGGAACCGGGAGACCAGCAGGTCATCGAGCAACCGGCGGCGTTCGGCGGGCTCACCACGTATCAGAGAAAGATCTTCTGGCGCGAAGATCACCAGCTTCAGCGCCCCCAGGATGGCCCTGGGCCGGCTCACCGGCGAGCGCCCCAGCCGGGCCCGGTTCGCCTTGCCCGGCACGATCTCCAACTCCACCAGCAGCTCGCGTCCGCTGTGGACGATCGCGGCCCGGATCACGGCGCGTTGCGCGCCGGCGCGCACCAGCGGCACATCGGAGGCCACCCGGTGACTCGACTGGTGAGCCAGGTACCCCAGCGCCTCCACCAGGTTGGTCTTGCCCTGCCCGTTCGGGCCCACCAGCACGCTGGGGCCAGGCTCGAAATCCACCGCCACCCCGTGATAGCTGCGGAAATCGGTCAACTCCAGCCGCCGCACATGCACCGCGCGCTCCCGTTAAGAGGGCCTGGACGTGGCGTGCCCGCCGAACTGGTGCCGCAGCGCCGCCACCGCCTTCATCGCGGGCGAACCCTCCTGCCGGGAGGCGAACCGGGCGAACAACGACGCCGCGATCACATTCACCGGGACCGCCAGCCGCACCCCCTCCTCCACGGTCCAGCGCCCCTCCCCGGAGTCCTCCGAGTAGCCGGACAGCGAGGCCAGCTCCGGGTCTCCGTCGAGCGCGGCGTCGAGCAGGTCCAACAGCCAGGAACGGATCACGGTGCCTTCGCGCCAGGACTTGATCACGCCCGGCACGTC
>JBOGDL010000065.1:0-9388 GCA_050701815.1 Micromonosporaceae bacterium
CGACGTGGTGCTTCTCCCGGACCCGGACCACCGACGTCAAACTGGTCCGCCAGCGCAAGGATGCCGGCACGTTGGAGTTCGACCTCGACGTCGAGTCTGAGGCGTACCAGTACGCCTTCGCCGGCCATGTGATCTTCCGCGACAAGCGCGGCGACATCGTCGGCGGCGGGTGGGTCCGGGATGTCATCGCCGGGAAGAGCCGTGGGCAGGCCACGATCGAGTGGGGGATCCCGCTGAAGTTCGATCCGTCGAAGACAGAGTTCTACCTACGGGTCAACCAACCTCTCCTTACGCAGTGCGGCGGAGGCTGACAATCCTGCTGAGGTGGCCGATGGCTGCGGGGGGCGCTACCGGGGAAAGCGCCCCCGCCCCGACACGTCGAAGATCTCGTCCTGCAGCATGGCGACCCGGCGCTGGTGCTCACGCATCATGGCGAGAAAGGCGCTCCACAGGTCGTGCAGGAACGAGTCCTCATCAGCCTCCCGGATCGCGCCTGGCTTGATACGGACGTCCCAGCGTGTCATTCCTGTCGTGGACAGGACGATCCGGCCAGAGGCGGACCGACCCTCGGCTGTGATTTGAGCCCGCCGGTTCGCGAACTCCCGCTCGCGCAACCCCATCTCGGTGGGCTCACCGCGCACCGGGTATCCGAGGCGTTCGCTCAGCACCGCCAGATGACCCCGCCGATGGCCCACCCACATCGCCGTCACGAGCCGGGCAAGCTGGTGCTCCATCTCACGCTCGGTGTATTCGTGGTAGCTACCGGGGGCGAAGTCCATCACGACGTCGCGGCCATCGGCGAGTTCACATTCGATCTTGCCATCAGGAGACTTCGCAGTGATCGTCGTGCCGTCGAGTAGGTCAGAAAACATCCGGTCCCCGTGTTCCGTGTCTATCAGTCAAGCGCGGCATACGGACGGTACCAGCGCCCCAGACCCAGGAGGGAGCAGAAGCTACTTCAGTTCGGCTGGCATCTTGCCGAGCAGCCGCCGGCGACGACCAACGGTTGGATCTGCTGCGTGCCTTCGAAGATGTCGCGGATTCTGAGCCAACCCGCCCGCCCAGATCAACGCACCTGGATGGTGATCCCATCCTGAGTGGGGATCAGCTCGCCCACCACCGGGTGGCCCGGCAGCTCACCGGCGACCAGCAGCCCACCGGAGGTCTGCGCGTCGGCGAGCAGCAGTAGCTCATCCTCGGTCGCAGCGGCGTTTAGGTGCGGACGTACCCAGTCCAGGTTGCGGCGGGTGCCGCCGCTGACGTAGCCGGCGGCGAGCGCCTCTCGGGCCCCGTCCAGGTACGGGACCGCCGCCGCGTCCAGCACCGCGGTCACGCCGCTGGCCCGCGCCAGCTTGTGCAGGTGACCCAGCAACCCGAAGCCGGTGATGTCGGTGGCGCAGCTGAGCCCGGCCTCCAGCGCCGCCTGCGACGCGTCCTGGTTCAGCGTGGTCATGGTCTCGACGGCATGCGGGAACTGCTCACCAGTGCGCTTGTGCCGGTTGTTGAGCACCCCGGTCCCGAGCGGCTTGGTCAGCGTCAACGGCAACCCCGGTTTGCCGGTGTCGTTGCGCAGCAGCCGCTCCGGGTCAGCTGTGCCGGTGACCGCCATCCCGTACTTGGGCTCGGGGTCGTCCACGCTGTGGCCGCCCGCGACGTGGCACTGCGCCGCCCGTCCCACGTCCAGCCCACCTCGTAGCACCTCGGCGGCCAGCTCCATCGGCAGCACGTCCCGGGGCCAGCCGAGCAGGTTCACCGCCACGACGGGCGTGCCGCCCATGGCGTACACGTCGGAGAGCGCGTTGGCGGCGGCGATCCGGCCCCAGTCGTACGGGTCGTCGACCACGGGGGTGAAAAAGTCGGCGGTGGCCACGATCGCGACCCCACCGGAGATCCGCACCACGGCGGCATCGTCACCAGCGTCCAGACCAACCAGCAACGCGCCATCCCCGGACCCGGCGCGACCCTCGGACCCGGCGCCGCCGGCGACAGAGCCGGTGAGCCCGGCGACGATGGTCTCCAACTCGCCCGGGGGGATCTTGCACGCGCAGCCACCGCCGTGGGCGTACTCGGTGAGGCGCATACCACCAACCTAGGGCCAATCCGCGGGCATGGATCGTTCAGCACAGGCTCGCACCGTGCCTGCGCTGCTTCGGCGGTGTTCCCGGCGACGCATAGGGTGGGTGCCGGAGGCGTTCAGGTGGCTGGTGCCCCTCCCGGTCTTCAAAACCGGTGCGGCCCGGGATCCGGGCTGGGCGGGTTCGATTCCCGTCCGCCTCCGCCAAACCTCTCGTGGAGGCGCGCATGACCGACCCCCGGCGGGCTGTGCCGCGTACCGACCGGGTGCTCGCCGATCCGCGGTTGCAGGCGGCGGCGGAGGTGCTGGGGCGCAGCCTGGTCAAGGATGTGGTCGCCGCCGTCCAAGCCCGGGTACGCCGCGGCGAACTTCCCCCGGAGCAGGTGGCCGATGCCGCCGTCGCGCACCTGCCTGCCACCGCCGCCAGCCTCCGCCCCGTGGTCAACGCGACCGGCGTGGTGCTGCACACCAACCTGGGCCGGGCGCCGTTGTCGGCAGCCGCGGTGGACGCGATCGTCGCGGCGAGCGGCTGCACGGACGTGGAGCTGGATCTGACCACCGGACGGCGAGCGCGCCGGGGCCGTACCGCGATGGCGGCCTTGGCCGAGGCATGCCCGGACGCCGAGGACGTGCACGTGGTCAACAACGGCGCGGCGGCTCTGGTGCTCGCGGCAACGGCGTTGGCGGCCGGACGCGAGATCGTGGTCAGCCGGGGCGAACTGGTGGAGATCGGCGACGGCTTCCGGCTGCCTGAGCTGCTGGCGTCCACCGGGGTCGAGTTGCGGGAGGTCGGCGCCACGAACCGGACCACGTTGGACGACTACGCCGCCGCGATCGGCCCCCGGACCGGCTTCGTGCTCAAGGTGCACCCGTCCAACTTCGTGATGCGCGGCTTCACCAGCGCTGTCGATGTGGCGGCGCTGGCGGGCCTCGGCGTGCCGGTGGTGGTCGACATCGGCTCGGGTCTGCTGGCGCGGGATCCGCTGCTCCCGGACGAGCCCGACGCCGCCGCCACGCTGCGGGCCGGCGCCGCCCTGGTCACCGCCAGCGGCGACAAGCTGCTCGGCGGGCCGCAGGCCGGGCTGCTGCTCGGCCGCGCGGACGTGGTGCAGCGGCTGCGCCGTCACCCGCTTGCCCGTGCGTTGCGAGTCGACAAGTTGACGCTGGCAGCGCTGGAGGCCACGTTGCGGGGGCCGCGTAACCCGACCTGGCATGCGCTGCACGCCGACCCCGACAGCCTGCGGCAGCGCGTGGAGGCGCTTCGAAAGGCGGCCGGGACCGGTGACGTGGTGGAGACCCAGGCCGTCGTTGGTGGCGGCGGCGCCCCGGAAGTCGCCCTCCCGTCGTGGGCGCTCGCCCTCCCGCAGCGGTACGCGCAGCGCCTGCGTCTGGGTGACCCGCCGATCGTGGGCCGGGTGGAGCGGGGACGGCTGCTGCTGGACCTGAGGTGCGTGCCGCCGGAGTCGGACGAGTTGGTGGCCGCCGCTATCGGGCGGGCCGGCGCCGCGCGGCGGGTGTGACGGATGCACGTCGTCGCGACAGCCGGTCACGTCGACCACGGCAAGTCCACCCTGGTCAGGGCCCTCACCGGGATGGAGCCGGACCGGTGGGCCGAGGAGCGGCGCCGCGGGCTGACCATTGATCTGGGGTTCGCGTGGACCGATCTGCCGTCCGGGCAGACGGTGGCGTTCGTGGATGTGCCGGGGCATGAGCGGTTCGTGCCGAACATGTTGGCCGGGGTCGGGCCGGCGCCGGCCGCGATGGTGGTGGTGGCCGCCGACGGGGGCTGGATGCCGCAGTCGGCCGAGCACCTCGCGGCCCTGGACGCGCTCGACGTGCGACATGGGCTGCTGGTGGTGACTCGGGCCGATCTGGCGGACCCGGCGCTGGCGATGGCGCAGGCCCGGGAGCAGCTGGCGGCGACATCGCTGCGCGGGGTGGAGGCGGTGGCGGTCAGCGCTGTCACCGGCGCGGGTCTCGACGACGTGCGTGCCGCGCTCGACCGGCTCGTCGCGGGGCTCCCGCCGCCGGTGCTGGACGGGCCTGTACGGCTCTGGGTGGATCGCTCGTTCACGATCCGCGGCGCCGGGACGGTGATCACCGGCACCCTGACCGCCGGCCAGCTGCACGTCGGCGACACGTATGAGTTGGCCGGCCAGGCCGTCAAGGTCCGCGGCCTGCAGTCGCTGGGCAGCGACGTCGACCACGTGACGGCGGTCGCCCGGGTCGCGGTGAATCTACGCGGGATCGACCGGGACCGGGCGCGCCGCGGCGACGCTCTGGTCACCCCTGGCGGGTTCCCACACACCGATGTGGTGGACGTGCGGGTCGCCGGCGACCCGGTGGCGACGCTGCCCCGGGCGGTGTCTTTTCACATCGGGGCAGCCGCCGTGACCGCGAGGATCCGACCGCTGGGGGACGACACCGCCCGGCTGCGGCTGTCCCGGCCGTTGCCGCTGCACGTGGGCGACCGGGCGCTGCTGCGCGACCCGGGTCGGCGGCATGTCGCCGGCGCCGCGTTGCTGCTCGATGTGGCGCCCCCGCCGCTGGCCCGTCGTGGCGCCGCTGCCCGGCGCGCCGCTGTGCTGGCTGACCTCGATCACGGCCCGGACGAGGTGAGCGAGCTGCGGCGTCGCCGGCTTGCCCGCCGCGGTGATCTGGAACGGATGGGTGTCCCGGTGCGCTCGGCGCCGGTCGGCGGGGATTGGCTCGCCGACCCTGGGTGGTGGCAGCGGCAGCGACAACGCCTCCGGGAACAGGTCGACCGCTACGCGAAGGCGCACCCGCTGCAGCCAGACATGCCGGTGGAGGCGTTGCGTCAAGCCCTTGACTTGCCGGATCGAAACCTGGTCGCGGCGCTGGTGTCGCCGCCGCTGCTGCTCACGGGTGGGCGGGTTGGCGTACCGGGGGTTCGGCTACCGGCGCAGGTGAGCCGGGCGGCGGAGCAGATCCGGACCGATCTCGCCGACCGACGGTTCCGGGCCCCGGACGCGGCGCGACTGGCCGAGCTGGGCCTGACCCCGCAGGCGGTCGCCGCCGCGGTGCGGGCCCGAGCCTTGACGTCGATCGCGGACGGCATCGTGCTGGCGCCGGGGGCGCCCGAGGAGGCGGTGGCCATTCTGCGCGAGTTGCCGCAGCCGTTCACGATCAGCCAGGCGCGCCAAGCGTTGGACACCACGCGACGGGTGGCGGTGCCGTTACTGGAGCTACTGGACCGCGAGGGGCTGACCCGCCGGCTGCCGGACGACCGCCGCACGGTGACGGACCACCTGCCAGAGCCCCGCAGCAGCCCATGACCGCAGCGCCCCACAAAACCGAGCAGCCTCAGGGGACCGAGCAGCCCTCATAGGCCGAGCAGCTCCGGCGAGGACGCCAGGGCGCGGAACGGGACCCGCGGGTCAGCCACCAGGCGCCGGGTCTGCAGGTCGAGTACGCCTGCCACCCCGGTCAGGCGGGCGGCCGGGACGCCGTCCGCCAGCTGAAATTCCTGGGTCAACCGGAAGGTCTTGCCGTCGCCCCATTCGAATCCGCAGCTCACGTCGATCTCGTCGCCGCTTCGCAACTCTTTGAGGTAGCGGATTGTCACCTCCAGCGCCACGGGGCCGACCCCGCTCGCGATCAGCTTGTCCTGGCTGATGCCGGCGGCGCGGAGCATCTCCCAGCGGGCGTGCTCGGCGTACTGCAGGTACACGGCCTGGTTGAGGTGGCCTTGGGTGTCGAGCTCGTACCCCCGGACCGTGATGTGTGCTCGATACGGCGTGGTCACGGCCCGATCATGCCACTGGGCCCGGACATCGCCGGCGGGCTATCTCACCAACCCGTCAGGTGCGACGGCAGTCAGGATCTAGTCAGGCAGCAGCGGGACGGAGAGCCCGGGGTCGCGGCCGAGGAGACCGGCGCGGGTGATGGCGGTGCTGCCGAATCGATCCCGCACGTGGTCAACGGCGCCGTCGAGCGCGCTGGCGTCGTCCCTCTCGAACGGCAACGCGAGCTGGATCGCGCTGTCGTCGGTGAGATTCCCCAGCGCCACCCCGATCAGCGTGATGCCGCGGGTTTCGATCATCGGCATCGCCGCCGCCAGCAACCCCCGCGCGGTGGCGAGAATGGTGTCGGTCTGCGCGGTCGCCTGATTCAGGGTCTGGGAACGGGTGACTCGGGCGAAGTCGGCGAACCGGAGCCTGAGCACCACGGTGCGACAGACCCGCCGGGCCTTCCGCAGCCGCCGTGCCACCCGGTCGATCAGTCCGACCACGGCAGCGTCCAGGTCCTCGGTTGTCTTCGGACTGCGACCGAGCGCGCGTTGCGCGCCGATGGAACGGCGTCGGCGGCCCACCTGCACCGGACGGGGGTCGCGGTTGTGCGCGAGCGCATGCAGGTGCCGCCCTGAGGCGCCTCCCAGGATCGAGACCAGCGCCCGCTCTCCCACGGTGGCGACCTCGCCGACGGTGGTGATGCCCAGGTTGCGGAGCTTGCCGGCGGTGACGGGGCCGACGCCCCAGAGCCGTTCGATCGGCAGTGGATGCAGGAACCCCAGCTCGTCGTCGGGCGGCACCACCAGCAGCCCGTCGGGTTTGGCGACGCCGCTGGCCACTTTCGCCAAGAATTTGGTACGCGCCACCCCGACCGTGATCGGCAGCCCCACCTGCGCGGCGACCTCGCGCCGCAGTCGTTCGGCGATGCCGGCGGCTGGTCCGGCGATCCGCCGCAGCCCACCCACGTCCAGGAACGCCTCGTCGATCGACAGGCCCTCCACCACCGGCGTGGTCTGCTTGAACACCTCGAAGACCGCTCTGCTGGCCTGCGAGTACGCCGACATCCGGGGCCGCACCACGATCGCGGCTGGACACAACGCGCGGGCCTGCCGGCCACTCATCGCGGTCTTGATCCCGTACGCCTTCGCCTCGTAGCTGGCGGCGAGCACCACTCCGGCGCCCACGATCACCGGACGGCCCCGCAGCCGCGGGTCGTCACGCTGCTCCACCGACGCGTAGAAGGCGTCGAGGTCAGCGTGCAGGATCGCAGCTTCACCGGCCACACGGGCATCCTGGCAGCAGGCGCCGACAGAAAGCCTGGTCGCGGGCGTGCCGAACTCTCAGCGGCGGCGCGCTGAGGCAGCCTCAGTCGGTCGAGCTGCCCGGGGCGCCGGGCCCGCGAGCAGTCTCAAGTCCTCGCACCTCTCGGGTGACGCTGCGCTCAGCGACGAAGGACAGGAACGGGATCGTGCCCGCGAGCAACACCACGATGGTTCGGGTGATGGGCCATTTCACCCGTCGCGCCAGATCGGCGGAGAGCGCCAGGTAGATCATGTACATGAAGCCGTGGAATGGGCCGACGATGGCCACCATCGCTGGCTGGTCGGCGAAGTACTTCAAGGGCATCGCCACACACATCAGCGCCACCAGCAGGACCCCCACCACGTAAGCGATGACCTGGTATCGCTTCAGGGCAGCGCTCAGCGCGGAGGTTTCGGTCACGGTTGTCAACACTGCCGCCTCAACCCGGGTAGTCGCTCATGCGCCGTTGGGGGTTGGCGTTCAACCAGGCCAACATCCGGTTGTACGCCGCCGTCTCATCGTCTTCCTCGCCTGGTCTGGCGGGCGCCGGCGGCCCCGAACCAGCGGGCCCAGCGGACTCGGCGGGCGGTGGCGTCTGCTCGACCAGCGTGCTCTGCTCGGTTTCTGGCGCCGGTTGAGCGCTGGCACGCCGGAGCTCGCGGAACCATACGAACACCACGAAACCCGCGAAGACCGGCCACTCCACCGCGTACGCCCAGCTGCGCACGTTGCCCGCGCCGGCGCGTTCCAGCTGCCACCACCCCAACCCCAGGCAGCCGGCGACCAGCACCACCGCGACGAGGTGGCCCACGAGCCACCCCGGTGACAGGTGGCGGCGACTGAACATGAGCCGAGTCTACGAGCGCCCGATCCGGCGACGATCTGGGCCGGCGCCCCGCATCGCACTTGCGACTACACACGTGTGCAGTACGCTATTCACATGAACAGCTTATTGGCATGCTTGTGTAGGAGTGGCTAGATGACCAGCCACCCCGTCGAGGATCGGGCGCACGAAGATCTGACCGCTCGCGCGCGGATCAGAGACGCCGCGTTGCGGCTGTTCGCCGAGCGCGGTATCGGCCCCGCGACGATCCGAGACATCGCCAAGGCCGCCGGGGTCTCCTCCGGGCTGGTCCGGCACCACTTCGGGTCCAAAGAAGCGCTACGTGACGCCTGCGACACGTACGCCATGGGCCGGATGAATCAACTCCGGGAAGAGCTCTTCGACGGGGGTGATCTGGGCATGGGGCTCGCCGGCCCCACGCATCCGACTGTGATTCTGATGCAGAACTACCTCGTGCGTTCGCTGATGGACGGCTCGGCGAAGGCGGCGGCCATGTTCGAGAGCGTGGTCCGGATCGGCGAGCAGTGGCTGGCCGACGAGAAGATCGAATCACCCGATCCCCGCGCGTACGCCGCAGTGCTGGTCGCCATCAAGATGGGCGTCTTCCTGATGAGCGAGCAGCTTTCCGCGGCCCTGGGGGTCGACGTCCGCACCCCGGCAGGCCACGCCCGCATGACCCGGGGCTTCGCGGACGTGTTCTCCCACCCGCTGCTCACCCCGGAGCAAGCCCAACAGATCCACACGGCAGCAGAACAGCTCCAAGCACAACCATCTGACAGTGGCGCCACAAGCGCCGCACGTGGTGAAGGAGTAAGGCGACGATGACCGCAGCGATTCGCGTCGAAGGCCTGGTGAAGACGTTCGGGCGTACCCATGCCTTGGACGGGCTTGACCTGACTGTGGAGACCGGTGAGGTGCACGGGCTGCTGGGTCCGAACGGCGCCGGCAAGAGCACCACGATCCGGGTGCTGCTGGGGCTGCTGCGGGCGGACGCGGGGCAGGTGCGCCTGCTCGGCGGCGACCCCTGGCGGGACGCGGTGGCGCTGCACCGTCGCCTGGCGTACGTGCCCGGCGATGTGAACCTGTGGCCGGGCCTGACCGGTGGCGAGGCGATCGACCTGTTCGGCTCGCTGCGCGGCGGGCTGGACCGGGCGCGTCGCGATCAGTTGCTGGAGCGGTTCCGGCTCGATCCGAGAAAGCGGTGCCGCACGTACTCGAAGGGCAACCGGCAGAAGGTGGCACTGGTCGCGGCGTTCGCCTCCGACGTGGAGCTGTTCATCCTGGACGAGCCCACGTCCGGTTTGGATCCGCTGATGGAGGCGGCATTCCAGGAGACGGTGCGTGAGGTGAGCGGCAACGGCGCCACGGTGCTGCTGTCCAGCCACATCTTCTCCGAGGTGGAGGCGCTGTGCTCCA
>JBOGDL010000066.1:0-9538 GCA_050701815.1 Micromonosporaceae bacterium
TGGCTACATCCCGGACAGACGAGTGGCCCTGACCGCATCTCTGCAGGTCAAGGGGACTGACCCTACGCCATGATGCTCCTTTGATCGACAGCCCCGCTCGTGATGGCGCGGCCCCGGCATGACCGGCAGCGACAGACCCGGCCGGCACCGTGCCCAGAAGGTCGGACTCTGGCGCGAACGCAAGGCCAACCGGGACGGCAGCGGCCGCGTCCCGTACCACGCTTGGATGAACTCACTCCTGACGTCCGCCCCTCACCACACCTGCCTACCCGCTGGTCTGAGTGTGGAGGAGCCGATCCGCATTGTAGGCGCGCCGGAACCGGTCGAGCAGCGCCTGCAGCTCGTCGATCGTGGACGGCTGGTCGGGTTGGGCGGTCAGCCAGTTCAATCTACTACCGCCAGGTATTACCGTCTTCGACATCGGTTGCAACCCACAAGCGGAGGGAGCCATCCGTGCTGACGCAGGTCGCGGAAGGTGTGCTGGTCCACCAGAGCGAGTTACTCCAGAACAACACCGCGGTCGTACGAGGCCGCGCCGGCGTGTTGCTCATCGACGCCGGGATAACGGGCGACGAAATGGCCTGCCTCGCGAACGACCTTCGTAAGTTGGGCCAGCCCGTTGTGGCAGGCTTCTCGACGCATCCTGACTGGGATCACGTGCTCTGGCACGCCGAACTTGGCGAGGCGCCTCGTTACGGCACAGCCCGTTGCGCGGCTTATATGCGAGACCAGCTGTCGAACCCGGACTGGAAGGCCCGCGCCGCCGAGGGGTTGCCGCCGGAAATCGCCGAGGAGACACCGCTGGACCTGTTTGGCCTCACCGGTCTGCCCGCCGGGACTGCGCGGATTCCTTGGGATGGCCCTCACGTCCGGATCATCGAGCACCCGGCGCATGCCCCGGGTCATGCGGCGCTGTTGATCGAGGAACGCGGGGTTCTCGTCGCCGGGACGCCCGGCTAGCTAGCTAGCGATCCGCTCGCGACACAAGCTGACAGTTCGCGCTCAGGCCGCGATTGGAACGTCTTGGGCAGGGCGCGAGGATCAGATGCTCCTGACTGCCCGGCGACGCCGATGCGGACCGTAGGGTCGGCCACATGGTGGACGCGATCTTCGAGCATCCGCGGCTCGCCGCGACCTACGACGCGCTCGACCCCGATCGCAGCGATCTCGATGTGTACGCCGCCATCGCTCACCAGCTCGGCGCCCGCCGGGCGGTGGACCTCGGATGCGGCACTGGGACGTTCGCGCTGCTGCTGGCCGAGCGTGGCCTCGACGTGACGGGAGTCGATCCGGCCGGCGGGTCGCTCAACGTCGCACGAGCCAAGCCCGGCGCCGAACGGGTGCGCTGGATTCACGGCGACGCGACATCGATCCCACCCGTCACCCAGGTCGATCTGGTGACGATGACCGGGAATGTCGCCCAGGCGATCGTCGAGCGCTCCGACTGGGATGCGACGCTACGCGCCGTGCGCGACGCGCTTCGGCCGGGCGGCGCCCTGGTGTTCGAGACTCGCGACCCGGCGTTCCGTAGCTGGCGGGAGTGGAACCGCAAGACGTCGTACCAGGTCACCGACATTCCCGGGGTCGGCAGCGTGGAACGCTGGGTGGATCTCACCCGGGTCGACGGCCCGCTGGTCAGTTTCCGCCACACCTGGGTGTTCGTCGCAGCCGGGCAGACCCTCACCTCGGACTCGACGCTACGGTTCCGGGAACGTGACGAAGTGGCGGCGGACCTCGCGGCACACGGGTATCTGGTGTCCGAGGTGCGCGACGCGCCCGACCGGCCCGGACGCGAGTTCGTGTTCTTCGCGCGCCGCCCAGACTGACACCTCGACGCAGGTCCCAGTGGAGCAGCCCCGAACGCCCCAGGCGCCGGGTGATCGAAGTGGCGGCTGGGCTCACTTCGAGCAATACTTCGGTCGCTGTCCGGCCGAGGCACTGGTGGTGTTCTGACGATGCGCTTTCTCTCCGAGAAGGCTCCCGAGTACGACTTGACGTACAACGACGTGTTCATGGCGCCGAGTCGCTCAGGAGTGGCATCTCGCGTCGACGTCGACCTCAGCACGTTCGACGGCAGCGGCGGCACGATTCCCGTGGTGACCGCGAACATGACCGCCGTCTCCGGGCGGCGGATGGCCGAGACGGTGGCCCGGCGCGGCGGCTTGGCGGTGCTCCCGCAGGACATTCCGCTCGATGTGGTCGCGGACGTGGTCAAGTGGGTCAAACAGCGCGATCTGGTGCATGACACGCCCATCACGCTGGGGCCCGGCAACACCGTCGGCGAGGCGCTCAACCTGCTGCCGAAGCGGGCCCACGGCGCGGTGATCGTGACCGATGACGGGCGCCCGGTGGGGGTGGTCACCGAGGCGGACTGCCTGGACGTGGACCGGTTCACCCAGCTGCGTGAGGTGATGTCCGCGGAGCTGCTGACCGTCCCGGCTGGGCTCGACCCCCAGAAGGCGTTCACCGCCCTGCACGACGGCCGGCACAGGCTGGCGCCGGTGGTGGACGGCAGCGGACGGCTGGTCGGCATCCTGACCCGCCCGGGGGCGCTGCGCGCCACCCTCTACCGCCCCGCTCTCGACGGGGCCGGCACGTTGCGGATCGGCGCCGCCATCGGCATCAACGGCGACGTCGCCGGCCGGGCCGGGGCGCTGCTCGACATCGGGGTGGACGTGCTGGTGGTGGACACCGCGCACGGCCACCAGGAGCGGATGCTGCAAGCGCTGCGATCGGTGCGTCAGTCCCAGCCGGACGTGCCCGTGGTGGCCGGCAACGTGGTGACCGCCGAAGGGGTGAGGGACCTGGTGGACGCCGGCGCCGACATCGTCAAGGTCGGGGTGGGCCCGGGTGCCATGTGCACCACCCGGATGATGACCGGCGTGGGTCGCCCGCAATTCTCCGCGGTGCTGGAGTGCGCGGCTCAAGCTCGTCAGCTCGGCCGCCACGTGTGGGCAGACGGCGGGGTCCGGCACCCCCGGGACGTGGCGCTCGCGGTCGCCGCTGGCGCGGCCAACGTGATGATCGGGTCCTGGTTCGCCGGCACGTACGAGTCGCCGGGAGACGTGCGGGTCGACGCTGACGGACGGCTCTACAAGGACAGCTTCGGGATGGCCTCGGCACGCGCGGTGCGGCAACGCGCGGCCCGGGACACCGCTTTCGACCGCGCCCGTAAAGCGCTGTTCGACGAAGGCATTTCGACGGCTCGGATGTATCTCGACCCGAGCCGGCCCAGCGTCGAAGACCAGCTCGACGCGATTGTCGCCGGATTGCGCAGCGCCTGCGCGTACGCGGGCGCCGAGAACCTGGAGCAGCTGCACGAGCGGGCCGTGATCGGGGTGCAGAGCGCCGCCGGTTACACCGAGGGGATGCCGGTGCCCACCAGCTGGTGAGATGCGGCCCGTCCTCCTCGTGAGACGGGGCCCGTCTTCGCTGGTGAGACGAGGGCACGTCCTCGACCTCCGAGTCCACCAATGTGGAGGTATCGTCCGCTGTCAATGGCCCTTTGAGGGTCACATCGCTGGACAGTGGAGGAATCCCTGCAGAGGAGGCCCGAGTGCTGCCGTCGACCCAGCAACTCACGCTACTGACGCACAATCCGGTGTGCCGGGATCGGTCACTGGTTGACGCGCTCCGAGCCGTTGGCTACGTCCCCGATGAAGTGACACGGGTGCTCTCAGGTGACGGCATGCGGGACGTGCTCTCCAGCTCGGCCAGGTACTCGTACTTCATGGGCTACAGTCCGGAACTGCTCGCCGAGCCCGCGGGGATGCTGGCTCAAGTGTTCCTGCTGAACGGGTCGGCGCCGACGGAGGCTTTTCGGAAGACCATCCCGGAGGACGTGCGGGCGGTGCTGAGCGAGGCGCGTTTGATCCGGGAGCATCGCGATGTGGTGTTGTCCGAGTTCAGCGTTTCCCCGTACCAGGATTTGTATTTTCTCGCCGATCAAATTTTCACGCACCATCCGGACGGCAGGTTTGAATTCGCCAAGCACGTGGTGATGCCAGCGCACGCGTCGACGTTCCTGTTGCTGGACAACATCCCGAAGCGGGACTGGTCGGATCTCATCGACCTCGGCTGCGGCGGTGGCGCCTTGGGTCTGATCGCGCGCAGCGAGCAGGCGCGGCTGTTGGGCATCGACATCGACCCGCGCGCGGTGCTCTACTCCCGCCTGAACGCGATGCTGAACGGGGTGACGGCGACGTACACGACGGCGGATGCGCGTGAGCTCGACCTTCCGGAACGCCGCCAGTCTCTGCTCTTCAACGCGCCGAACGACATCGGTTACTCCACGGCGGCGGAGGCGGTGGGGCGGATGTCGGCCCTCGACGCCCTCAGCCTCGCCGCCGACACCGCCGTGAGACTGCTCCAGCCGGGCGGCCGCGCACACGCTTTCTGCCTGATCCAGGCGCCCGCCGACGGAACCCCGCCGGTGGAGTCGGTACGGCGTCGGCTCGGCGACACCCCGGTGGAGATATCACTCGATCCAGTGGAATCCGAATTGTTCACCGTAACCGCCGCCGACGCCGCTTGCGGGCAGCTGAATCCGCGGAGTCTTCTGGTCGCAGGCGCCGCTGAAACCGGTGAGCTTTTCCGATATATGAACGAGAATTCGATAGCGGAGATCCGGCCCGCGATCGCGACCCTCTCGGTTCGGGAATAAAAATTCGTCACGCTTCACCCGGCCATGCGTAACCAGTATCATCCCGTTTCGGGTTATGGGCGCATGGAGAGGACAAACGCGATGGCGAAAACGCCTGGGCTGCTTCGTTCCGATCGCGATTTCCGATGGTTTTGGGGCGCCCACAGCTTCTCCATAATCGGCACCCAGGTCACCGCCGTGGCGCTGCCGCTGGTGGCGGCGCTGACATTGGACGCCGGCGCCGCCGGCGTCAGCTTGGTGACCACCGCGACGTACCTTCCAAACCTGCTGCTGCCGTTGCTGGTCGGGCACTGGATCGAGGGCCGGCGGAAGCGGCAGATGATGATCTGGATGGACGTGATCCGCGCGGTGATGCTCGCCGTGGTGCCGATTGCGTACCTGACCGATGACCTCTCCATGACCCTGCTGACCGTGGTCGCGTTCGGGGTCGGCTGCGGCAGCGTGTTCTTCGAGGTGGGCGCGTTCGCGTACCTGCCGACACTGGTGGACGACGAGGAGCTGGGCGAGGCGAACCGCGCCATTCAAGGCTCATCCACTGTGGCCCAGCTGGGTGGCCCCGGCCTCGCGGGTGTGCTGGTGCAGCTGATAGGGCCCGCGCTCACCGTGATCGTTAACGTGATCACGTACGTGATCAGCGCCTTCGGTGTCGGGGCGGCGCGGCGGCCGGAGCCGGAGACTGAGCAGACCAGCGAGCGCAGCGGCGTGTTCTCCGGGATCCGGATCCTGATGGTCAACAGGTACCTGCGCGCCCTGACCGCGTACGCGTCGATCTACAACGCGGCGATCCAGATCGTGCTGGTCAACCTCGTGATCTGGACCATCCAGGTGCGAGGGGTCAGCCCCGGCATGTACGGGTTCGCGCTCAGCGCGTACGGGGTTGGCGCCTTTGGCGGCGCCATGATCGCGCTGAAGATGACCGAACGGCTCGGCTTCGGCCGGGCGTTCGCGTTCTCGGCGGTGTTGTCGACCGCCCTGCCGCTGCTGGTCGCCGCACTGCCGGGGCGGGGCGCCCTGCTCGGTCTGGAGATCGCCGGGGTCCTGGTCATCGCCGGGGTCGGTCTGGGAGCCGCCAACGTGCTCTCCGCGACGCTGCGGCAGATCGTGATCCCGCGCAACCAGCTGGCACGTACCACCGGCGGGTACCGGCTGCTGATGTACGGCTCAATTCCGTTGGGCAGCGCCCTCGGTGGGGTGCTCGGCGAGGCCTTCGGCAGCCAATGGGGGGTGGCGATCGGCACGATAGGGCTGGCGTTGTCAGCGCCGCCCATGCTGACTCGCACCCTGCGCACGCTCCGGGATGCCAAGGACGCGCGCACTGAGGAGCCGGAAGCCGAGACCGCAGCGGCGGCTGACACCGTGGCGCCCGCCGCCGGCAGCACCGCGCGCACCGAGCACTAGGCCGGGTCTCGAAGTCCCCGGCCGAGCGAGCCAAGGACACCCCCAGGCGTGTTTCATAGGTCCGCCGCCAGACGGCGGTCGGGACCTATGAAACACGCCCTGAACCGAGGCGCACCCGCTGGCAGGGCGGACTCCTATGCGGAGACCCGCTCCCGCAGCAGCGACGCCGCCTCGGCTCCCAGTTGGGTGGGACCTCCCAACCAGAGCGCCTCGACCGCGGCCCGCCGGTAATACAACTGGATGTCACTGTCGAGCAGCATGCCGGCCGCCCCGTGCACCTGCATCGCATCGGTCGCCGACACCCGAGCCAGCTGCGCCGCGGCGGCCAGGCACTGCGCGGCGGCAAGGCTCGGGTCGGCGCCTCGATCCGCTCGACGGGCGGCGGATCTGGTCAGCACACGAGCCGCGTCGATCCGGGCGGTGAGTTCGGCGAGACGGAACGCCACCGTCTGGAACCGTCCGATCGGCTGGCCGAACTGCTCCCGTTCTTTGGCGTACGCCACAGCCAGATCCACAGCGCCCTGCGCCATGCCCACCAGGTAGCCAGCCTGCCGGATCCGGGCCGTGACCAGCGCCTTCGCCCAGTCCTGGCCGTCACCCAGCCAAGCGAGCACCGGAGTCGACTGGCAGCGCACCTCGTACAGCTCGCCACGGCCGAGTTCCTCGTGACGGCGTACGGACACCGTCGGGTGATCGCGCGGCGTCACCGCCACCCGCACCCCGGTCGGGGTGCGTCCCACCAGCAGCAGGTGATCCACCTCGGGCGCGAACCCGACGAAGCAGCGCCGCGCGTCGACCAGCCCGTCGTCGCCGTGCACCGTCATCCCGGCCGGGTCCGCGGGGCTGGCGCCGGCGTCCGCCCGAGGCGCCAACGCCACGCTGGCGCCGTCAGCGATCTCGGCAAGCAGTCCCCGAACCTCGCTCGACTCAGCCACGCCCAACAGCAGCTCGGTCGCGGTCACGGTGTCCAGAAACGGCCCTTGGCACAGCACGCGGCCCAGCTGCTCGGCCACACTCACCAGGTCTTCCTGGCTGGCGGCTTCGCCCCCGTACCACGAAGGAAGCCGCAACCGGAGCGCTCCCAGACTCGTCAAGCCCTGCCACACCATGGCGCGGACCTCGTCGTTCTCGGACGTGTCTCCGTCCAGTGGACGGTCCGCCATCCGCCGCACCAGCGGCGCCAACTCGGTGTCGAAGAATTCCTCGAAACGCCGCATCCCGATTCCCTCACCGTTGGTCATCACGACAGCAGACCCAGGCCCGACGCGGCGATGAAGTACAACATGATCTCCGACGTGCCTCCGGCCAAGGTCAACCCCGGCGCCTCCCGGTACGCGTGCTCGAACAACCCGCCTTCCGGCGCCTGGTCTTCCCCGGCCCGCAGCACCCCGGCCAAGCCGGTGAGCTCCAGGGCCTCCCGGGCCAGTTGCTTGGCCAGCTCCGTGGTGTGCCACTTGGCGATCGCCGACTGCACATCGTCGGGTGCGCCGTCGCGAAGGTTGGCCACGCACCGCCAGGCCAGCAGGCGCGCGGCCTGCGCCTGCGCGTCCAGCTCCAGCAGTCGCTGGGCGCATGCGGGGTCGTCCAGCTGCCCGGTCTTCGCGGCGTGTCGCAGCAGGCCTTCCAGCAACCGGCAGGCCTTTGCCGCGTAGTCGATCCCGGTCCGCTCCAACGGCAGCACCTGGTTGATCACCTGCCAGCCGTCGTCCACGTCACCCAGCACGTCGGCGCGGGTGAGCCTGATGCCGTCCAGCGTGACGTCGCAGAAACGCTCGTGGCTGAGGTTGAACAACGGCTCCACCCGTATCCCAGGGTTCTTCATGGGCACCAGGAACAGGGTGATGCCGTGATAGCTCACCTCCGACGGGGTGGTGCGCGCGGCGCACAGCGCGAAGTCAGCCAGGTGCGCCTTCATGCTGTAGCGCTTACGGCCGTGCAGCCGCCAACCGTCGCCGTCGGGTTCCGCCCGGGTCTGCAACCCAGACAGGTCCGAGCCGGTCGCAGGCTCGCTGAACAGCACGCTGGCCACGGCCTCACCCCGGGCCAGCGCCGGCAGCAACCGGCTCTTCTGCTCCTTCGTGCCGTGCTGGCTGATCGCCAGCCCGACAATGTCCACCCCGAGCAGGTGCACGTTCTCGGGGACGTCGTGGCGGATCAGCTCCTCGGTCACGATCGCCTTCTCCACGATGGACTTGCCTGAGCCGCCGTACTGCTCGGGCCAGTTGACCGCCAGCCAGCCGCGCTCACCGAGTCGCCGGTACACCTCAAGCAACCCGGTCTCCTCGCCCAGCGGGAGCCGACGCGCCCACGCCACGGTGTCCCGGACCGGCTCGTCGCACAACAGCGCGCACACCTGGGCGCGGAAATGCTCTTGCTCTGGGGTCAGCTCCAAGGTCACAAGTCACCTTCCGGTTTCAGTGAGGTAGCGCTTCACCACAGCCGCGAGCCGCTGCAGCTGAGGTGGCTGCAGCATCGTGTAGTGGTTGCCTGGCAGCACCTGGTGCTCGAACCCGGCGGGCGCCAAGGCCCGCCACTCCGCCGTGTACGTGTCCGGTTGTCCGTCTGGCTGTTCCGCCGCGCTCAGGAAAACCAGACGTCCGTGGTACGGGGCCGGCCGGTGGTTGAAGTACGCCTGGGTGTTGGCTGTGAACACCGTGATCCGGGTACGCAGCTCGTCCCGCAACTCGGGTCGAGCCAGTCCAGCGGCCTCCAGGTCGGACAGCACCTTCTCCACCTGCTCAGCCTCGGTGAGGCCGCGCAGCTCGGCCCGGTCAAGCGGCGGCGGCGGCGTCCCGACGATCCCCGCCAGGTCGCCCGCGAACCACTCCAGGAACTCCACTGGCTCCGCCTGGTACGGGGTCGGCATCCCGCTGTCGATCGCGACCACCAGGGGCGTGCTTTCACCCTTGGCGTGCAGTTGCCGCGCCATTTCCACCGCGATCGCGCCACCCAGCGACCAACCACCGAGGTGGTACGGCCCCGCCGGCTGCACCTCGCGGATCGCGGCGACGTACCTGGCCGCGGCGTCGGCCACACTCGACATCGGCGCCCCGCCGCGCAGCGCTGGGTCCTCCAGGCCGTAGAACGGTTGATCGGCGCCGAGCAACGAAGCCAGCCGGAGGTACGGCACCACCGAACCGCCCACCGCGTGCACGAAGAACAACGGCGCCGCGGTCCCGGTGACGGTGATGGGCGCCAACGGCGACACCTCACTCCTCGGCACGCTGGTGTTGATCGTCGCTTCGTGGTGGGAGTCGACCGCGGCCGCCATCGCCGCCACCGTGGGCGTCGCGTACAGGCTTCGGGGGTCGAGCTCGACGCTGAACGTGGTGCGGAGCGCGCGGCCGAGCCGTACCAGGTCGAGGGAGTTACCGCCCAGGTCGAAGAAGTTGTCCAGGGCGCCGACCTGCTCCAACTTGAGCACCTCGGCCCAAGTCCGCGCGACCGCCCGCTCCGTGTCGGTACGCGGCGCCACGG
>JBOGDL010000067.1:0-5676 GCA_050701815.1 Micromonosporaceae bacterium
TGGGCGCGTACCAGACTCACGCCGCGACCCCCTCCGGCCTGGACGGGCCGGGCCAGTTCAGCAGCGCGTACGACCTGGCTTTGATCGCTCGGGCGTGCTTCGCCAGGGAGGACTTCCAGCGATACACCGCCTCCAAGAGGGCCTGGCTGCCCGCCCAGAAATCCAAGGGCGTCAAGAAGTACCAGATCCAGAACGACAACCAACTGTTGTACGAATACCCGGGCGCGATCGGCGGCAAGACCGGTTTCACCGACCTGGCGAGGCACACGTACGTGGGCGCGGCGCAACGCCACGGCCGGCGGTTGGTGGTGACCGTGCTGGGCGCCGAGAACCGGCCGAAACTGGGATGGCAGCAAGGCGCGGCCCTGCTCGACTGGGGGTTCGCGCAGCCTGCGGACGCGTCGGTCGGCCGGCTCGTGGAACGCGGTGAGCTGGAGCGCGCCAAAGCCTCAGCCAGCCGTGCCGCGGCCCGGGCTGGCCTCAGGTCGGCCGCACCTGTGCAGGCCGCTGGGAACAGTTGGCCGCCCGCCACCGGCCTCGTGGTGTCGGCTGCGGTGCTCGCGGTCGGCGGGATCGCGGCGTTGCTGCTGGCGGCGGTGCGGCGCCGCGGTCGACGGGACGTCCGATGACTGCGCCGGGCGGCTCGGCGCGTTCAAGATCGTTGTTCTGGGAACAAATGCGCAGTGTCGCTTTTGCTCCTAAAACGGTGATCTTGAACAGGTGTGCCGGCGCCGGGTTCGCCCTGGACGGCCCTCGCCTTGCACTATGGGTGGCATGAGCAGCGTGCCGGAGAAGAGTCTGCCCGGCTTGGGGCTGGCCAAAGGCTTGGCGGTCACCCTCAAGACCATGACCCGTCCCGCCCACACCCGGCAGTACCCGGACGTGGAGCCTGAGCTGCCGCCGCGCTCCCGGGGCGTGATCGCCCTCTTGGAGGAGAACTGCACGGTCTGCATGCTGTGCGCGCGGGAGTGCCCCGACTGGTGCATCTACATCGACTCTCACAAGGAGGAGCACACCCCGCCCGGGGCGTCCCGCCCCCGCCAGAAGAACGTGCTGGATCGGTTCGCGATCGACTTCTCGCTGTGCATGTACTGCGGGATCTGCATTGAGGTGTGCCCGTTCGACGCGCTCTTCTGGTCCCCGGAATTTGAGTACGCCGAGCACGACATCCGGAACCTGCTGCACGAGAAGGAGCGGCTCGGCGACTGGATGCCGACGGTGCCCGCGCCGCCGGCGCATGACCCGAACGGGGAGCCGTCCAAGGAGGTGGCCGCCGTGGCCAAGCGTGCGGCGGCAGAACGTCCCGCAGCCGGGGCTTAGGGTCTGTCCCGCCGATCTTGCGCGGCCTCGCCCATTCCCCACCAACGTTGCTGGACAGGGCACTAGGGCGGCGGCGCCACGCTGGCGTCGTTGAGCGGCAGGGCTGCCACCACGTCCCGCAACGCTGACTGCACCGACGGCACCGAACCGTCGGCGTCGATGGTGACGAACTCCTCAGCCTCGGGAAGCGAGCGATACGCCGCGTCCAACGCGACCAGGTACGACAGCTTTTCGCTGTCGTACCCGCGTCCCTCAATCCGCTTCTGGGCAGCCGTCGGTGTGACCGCCAGAAAGCACACCAGATCCGGGCGGGGAAGCACCGAGTACATCGCCCGCGCCAGCCGCTCAGAGCGCGGGGGCGGCGCCCCGGTGGGGGGGCCCGGGTTCGTGCCGGCCGCGGATTCGCCGGTCCCGGATTCCCCGGCGTCGCTGCCGTCGAGGTCTGCTTGCTTTTCCTGCTGGCGCGCACGTAGCACCGCGTATTGGCAGTCCAGGTAGCGGTCCATCACGGCGACTTTTCGCCAGATTCGGGACCGAAGCACCGCGCGGGTCACCGTCAGCCAACGCACCACCGACTCGACGATCGAGAGGGTCCGGACGCCCAGCAGGTCGACCGCGTTGGCACGCCCGAGGCGGTGCGCGAGCCGGTCCAGCCGGAGCCGCCCGCCCGGGTTCTTGCAGAAGATCGCACGCGTCCCCCCTGCGGCGAGCCACTCCGCGAGTTCGCTGGCCTGAGTGCTCTTTCCGGCGCCGTCGATCCCGATCAGTGCGATGATCTTGGGGTGTGCCACCGGTCAAACGTAGCCGCACCCCCGTCGGTGGTGTGTCCCAGCCCGTCCGGTGGCCAGGGTCGCTGAGGCATAGATCTCCTCAACCAGCGCAAGGGGAAGCCGGGTGGTGTCTGATTCCCGTCACGGCAGCACGCCGCCCCGAGCCGCAGCGGCACGCCGCCCCGAGCCACGGCAGCACGCCGCCCGCTCCCGAACGGTCGACGGGCGGCAGCCGGCGCGGCGCCGTCCACGTGACGGGCCCGCCTGGAGGGGCGCTCGCGTCCGGGTGTCGCACACGGCAGGATGTCCGCCATGAGCAACCCCGGAGTCGCGCTGTGACGATCGCGGACATCCTGCTGCTCGCCCTCGGTGTGGTGACCCTCGGCGCCGGGTTGTTTGTTGTCACCACTCGGCACATCGTCCGGGCCGGACTGTGGTTGGTGGTGGCTTTGGGTGGGCTCGCCGGTTGTTATCTGGTGCTGGGCGCCGAGTTGATCGCGTGGGTGCAGATCCTGTTGTACGTCGGCGCCGTGGTGGTGCTGCTGCTCTTCGCCGTGATGCTGACCCGAGCCCCGATCGGCCCCAGCGACGAGGTGGACCGGGCCCGTTGGCCAGCGGTGCTGATCGGCGTCGGCGCCGGGGGTGGGCTCGCGGCGTTGCTGGTGCACGCGTACCGCTGGAGCCGGGTGCGACTGGACGAGCCCGGCGGCGCGGACACCATCGGCGCCCGGGTCTTCGGGGAGTGGGCGCTGCCGTTCGAGGTGCTCTCGGTCTTGTTGCTGGCCGCTCTGGTGGGCGCGATCGTGGTGTCCAGGCCGCCCTCGGATGCGGTGTCCCGGCCGCCTTCGGACGCGGCAGGAGGCGCCCGTGCGGCTGACCCGGCCAGCCGCCCTGGGGATGAACGGCCCGACCGCGCGGGAGGCCGTTGATGCACCCGGTGATCCCGTACCTGTTGGCCGCCCTGCTCTTCGGCATCGGGGTGTACGGCGTGCTGGTGCGCCGCAACGCGGTGCTGGTGCTGATGGCGATCGAGCTGATGCTGAACGCCGTGAACCTGGTGCTGGTGACCGCCGACGTCACGATCCGCGGTGTGCCGCACTCCGGGCAGGTGTTCGCGCTGTTCGTGATCGTGCTCGCCGCCGCCGAGGTGGGTGTGGGACTGGCGTTGGTGCTGCAGTTGTACCGGCTGCGGGGCGCGGTGGTCACCGACGGCATCGACGCCGCCGGCCCGGCAGCCGCCAGCCCGGCAGACCTCGGCCCGGCTGAAACCAATGGCGGGACGGGGAGTCGATGAGCGTGCTGCTCGCGGCGAGCCTGCCGCTGACGATGCTCGCCGCCGCGCTGGCGGGGTTGCTGATGCCGCTGCGCTGGCGCCAGGGCGCCGCCGTGCTGGCGGTCGCCGCCGCGGCGGTGACGTTGCTGGCTGCTGTCTGCCTGGCGTTCCTGGCCCAGGGCGCCCCGAGCGGTCGCTACGGGCACGCCGGCTCGTTCCAGCTGGTCGACTTCGGCGGCATCGCGGTCACCGTGGGGGTACGGGTGACCCCGGTCGTCGCCCTGGTGGCGGTGGCGGTGGCCGCGGTCGCCGCCGCGGTGCAGGTCTACTCGGTGAGCTACCTCAGAGCCTGGCCGGGGGCTCCCGAACAGACTCCAAGCGACGAGCGCTACCCCCCGTACGCAGCCCAGGTCTCTCTCTTCACGGCGGCGATGCTCACCGTCGTGGTCGCCAGCGACCTGGTGCAGCTGCTGGTCGGCTGGGAAGTGATGGGCATCTGCTCGTACCTGCTGATCGCCCATGACCGCCGGCTGCCGGAGGCGCCCGCGGCGGCCGTGAAAGCGTTCCTGGTGACCCGGGTCGGCGACGTCGGGTTCTGGCTCGGGATCGCGCTGCTTGGCCTGCAGGTCGGCAGCTTCCGGATCGATCGGGTGCTGGACGCCGCGGTCAACGGTGAGATCAGCGTCGGTGTGGCGACCACAGCCTGCCTGTTGCTGCTCGCCGGGGTGGTGGGCAAGAGCGCGCAGTTCCCGTTGCACACCTGGTTGCCGGACGCGATGGCCGGCCCGACTCCGATCTCGGCGCTGATCCACGCCGCCACCATGGTGGCCTCCGGCGTGTACGTGGTGGGCCAACTGCTCCCCCTGTACGCCGCCGCGCCGGTCGCCTTGGCGGTGTTCGCCGTGATCGCGGCGATCACGATGCTGCTGGGCGCGTTCGCGGCCACCGCGCAGGACGACATGAAACGGGTGCTGGCCTGGAGCACGGTGAGCCAGATCGGCTACATGGCCGGCGCTCTCGCGGTGGGCTCGGTGAGCGCGTCGACGTTCCATCTGCTCAGCCATGCCGCGTTCAAGGCGCTGCTGTTCCTGGCCGCCGGCGCGGTGATCCACGCGGTGGGGTCGAACCTGCTCTCGGCGATGGGTGGGGCGCGGGACGGCGCCCCGGCGACGTACTGGACCATGACGATCGGGCTTGCCGCCCTGGTGGGCGCGCCGCTGTTCTCCGGGTTCTTCAGCAAGGAGAGCGTGCTGGGCGCCGCCGCGGAGGCGGCCTGGGGGCATGGCCCGCAGACCTGCTGCACCGCGGGCCACAGCGGTGAGCTGATCCACTTCGCCCCCGCCGAATGGACTGGCTGGCTGGTGTTGCTCAGCGGCCTGGCCACCGTCGCGGTCACCGGCTGGTACGCCACCCGGCTGTGGCTGCGCACGTTCTTCGGCGCCCGCCGGGCCGACTTCCGCCCCCATGACCCGCCGCCGCTGATGCGCTGGCCGTTGATCGCCCTGGCGGGGCCCAGCGCGCTGCTGGGCGCGGCTGTGGTGGCGTGGCCGTGGCCGGGCGCCCGCTTCCCGGCGTTCGACCTGGGGCTGACGGTGCTGACCACGGCGCTCGCCGGGGTCGGTGTCGGTGGCGCCTGGCTGGCCTGGCGGCGGGACATCGCCGCGGACCCGGCGTGGGCGTGGGGCCCGTTGCGTCCGGTGTTCGCTCAGGCGTTCTACCTCGATCAACTGCAGCGCGCGGCTGTGGTGCGACCGGTGACCGCCTTGGCCCGGGCGGTGCGCAGAGCCGACGAGCAGCTGGTGGACGGCGCCGTCGAGGGTGCCGGCACGGGGGCGCTGGGGCTGGGCAAGCTGGTCGGCGCGGCCCACGCCAAGGGCCTTCCCCGGTACGCCACGGCGACTCTCGCAGGCGCTGTGTTGATCGGCGCGGCAGCGGTGCTGACGGGGGTGCTGCGATGAGTCTGGGGACGTGGCTGCTGGTCGGGACGCTGGTGATCCCGGCATCAGGCGCCGTGGCGGCTGCGGCGCTGCCGTCCCGGCTGGATCGGGCGGGCCGGGTCGTCGCGACCGGGTTCGCGGCGGCTGCGTTGCTCGCCAGCCTGGGGCTGTTGGCTGGCGCCAGCGGGCCAGTGCTCAGCAGCCCAGCCCCGGGGCAGGGCGCCGCGATCGAGCCGTGGCACCAGGTCAACCTGGAGTGGGCGCCCGGTCTGGACCTGAGCTTCCACCTGGGCGTGGACGGCATCTCGTGGCCCTTGGTGACGCTCACCGCGTTGCTGACGTTGCTGTGCTGCGGGCACACCCTGTGGCGTCCCCC
>JBOGDL010000068.1:0-3726 GCA_050701815.1 Micromonosporaceae bacterium
GGTGGCAGCTTCGGCTCGGGGCGTTCCGGCTTCGGCAGGATCTTCGACATCGCGCGTCCAGGCGCTTTCAACGCGCGTTCAAGGGTGCCCTCGGCGGGCCGGTTGCTGGAGGATGCAGGATGATCCGCCAACGATTCACCTCCTCGCGCCTGGGGTTTCGCGACCGTCGACAGCATAGGCGGCGTGGAGTGGACCGGAGAGTCTGCGTGTGACCGGTTTCCTCGACCGGAGGAAGGACCAATGTTTCCCAACCCGCGTATCGAAGTCGACGGCCTTGTGCTTCGGGCGTTCAAAACATCCGATATTGATCGCCTTATCGTCGGCTGCAACAACCCCGAGCTGCAGCGATGGATTCCGCTGCCGTCCCCTTACACCAAGGAACTCGCCACCGCCTGGTGCGCCATCGGCGCGGAGAAGCTGCGCATGGACGGTGCGGGCCTGCACCTTGCGATCACAGATCGGGACGATCAGCTGCTCGGCGACGTCAGCTTGAAGAAGACGCATTGGCGCCACGGGCACACCGAGGTCGGCTACTGGGTGATGCCGAGGATGCGTGGCTGCGGGGTGGCGACGGCCGCCTGCCGCGCGCTGGCCGCGTGGGCGCTGCGCCACGAGAAGATCTTCCGGGTGGAGTTGACCGCGGCGCCCGGGAACATCGCCTCGCAGAAGGTGGCGGAGAAGGCGGGCTTCACGTACGAGGGCGTCGCGCGGTCTGCCGGGATCCTCCATAGTGGACGCACCGATCTTCGGATCTATTCGCTGATCCGGGACGACCTCAAACCTGGTTAGGGCCGGTTTCGTCGGCTGATGGCGCCCGGTCGTCGATCAGGGTGGCCAGGCCGTCCAGCACCCGTCGCAGCCCGAACTCGTAACTGTGGACGGGGTCGTGCGCGCTGCCGTGCGCGGCGCCGGCGGCGGACCCCACCCGGCTCGCGAGCGGGTACGCAGCCGGGTCGATCACTCGCGCCAGCAGCGGCCCGGCGGCGGCCCACCACTGCTCGTCGTTCATGGCGGTGAGTTTCTGGGCGGCGCGCGCGTCGATCGTGGCGCGTGCGCTGGCCTGCACGAACGTCAGCAGGTACGTGAGGCAGTCGTCCATCTCGACATCGCTGAGGCCGAGCCCGTCGAGAGCGGACAGCTCGTGCTCGTACTTGCCGATGGCGCCGGGGCCGAGCACCGGGCGCAGCGTGGAGACCGCGATCGCCCAGCGATGGGTGGTGAACAGCGCCCGGTTTTCCGCTGCGACAGCGGTCAGGCGTTGCCGCCACGGTCGTCCGGTGGTGTCGGTGCGTGGCATTTGGCGGTACGCGGTGTCGAGCATCAGGTCAAGCAGCTCGGCTTTGCCGGGCAGGTACGTGTAGAGGGTCATCGGGGCGACCCCGAGCACCTGGGCCACCCGGCGCATGGTCAACGCATCCAGGCCCTCGTCGTCGGCGAGCGTGACCGCGGCGGCTATCACCGCGTCGACGCTGAGCCCGCGTTGCGGGCCGCGTCGCGGCGCGGCTGACGGGTCGCGCCACAGCAGGGCGAGTGTCCGGGCCGGGTCGCCGGCGCTGGTCTGTTCGTTCGGCACTAGGGGATTCTCGCTGATGGCACCTCGTACGGCATACGACGTACACTGTACGAGGTTCTGCCTCAGCCTTCCACCATAGGAGAACGCCCGTGAAGATCAGCTCATCCGCCGTGTCGCTCAACGTCGACGACGTCGCCGCGTCCAGCGGCTTCCTGGTCGAGCACTTCGGGTTCCGCGAGGAGATGGCCGCCGACGGCTTCGCCTCGCTCACCCGCGATGACGTCGGGATGAACGTGGTGTTCCTACGTCGCGGCCTGCCCACGCTGCCCGCTGATCAGCGTGACGATCACGCTCGCGGGCTGATCCTGGCGTTCGTGGTGGACGACCTGGAAGGCGAGCTGGCGCGGCTGCAGGCCGAAGGTGTCACGATCGCCATGCCGCTCACCGTCGAGGAATGGGGCGAGCGAGCCTTCCAGGTACGCGACCCCAACGGCGTGATCGTGCAGCTCGTCGACTGGAAAGGCTCCGAGTAGCCAGCGACCGCGGTAGCCAGCGACCGTGCTGAACGCGGCCCGCCGCATGCTTCACCGCCACCCCGACGCCAAGAATATCTAGGCCCCCTTTATCGCAAAAATAAAGGGGGCCTAGATTGGAGTGATGCCCAAGTCGATGAAGAGGCGCGATATGGAACGGGCGCTCAGGCAGCACGGATGTGTGCCGTCCGCAGGGTCTGGGCGTGGCGGGCACACAAGTGGCGCTGCCCCTGCGGAGCGCATTCCGTCAACGTTCCGCGCCACGTCGACCTCTCGCCGGGTGTCGTCGGCGATTTCATGAAGCGAATGGAATGTTTGCCAGGGGGGTGGTTGCAGTGAGAGCTTTCGAGGTGGTCGCACGACGGTGGGAGCGTGGTTGGGAACTCCACATCGACGGCGTGGGCGTGACCCAGTCCCGCAATGTGCGCGACGCTGAGGCGATGGTCCGGGACTACCTCCGCTTGGAAGGGGTCAAGGGCCCTTTCAAAGTCGACATTGACTTCAAGGCCGGCGGCGACCTGGACGCAGAGATCGAAAAGGCTCGGCAGGCAGAGGAGGAGGCGCTCCGGGCGCAAGAACGCGCGGCGGCGATGAAACGCGCTGTCGCCCAACGGCTGCACCAGAAGAAGTACCGGGGTACGGAGATCGCCGCCGTGCTCCGCGTCTCCCCCCAGCGAGCGTCTCAACTCCTGCAGGCCAAGAGGCCGACTGGGCGGCGTGGTGTTCAGCCTCTGACGCAGCCGGAAAAGCGCGCGCGCAAAAGCGCCTGAATGCGGTGGGGCGGGCCGCCGTGGCTGGCTACTCGGCTCATGCCAATCTCGCGCATCAACCCCGGCTCAGTTGGCAAGAGAACAGATCCAACTGTACGAGTCGTACAACTGGCCACGTTTGTCCCGTGGCTAATCCAATGCCTTCTGAGCTGCCGGCAGGTTCCGAGCTGTCGGTAAGTGAGGCCCGCGCCCAGCTTCCTGACATGGTGAACCGGGCGGAATACGCCGATCAGGTGACATACCTGATCCGCCGCGGCCGTGGCCGTGTCGCTGCCGTTGTGCCGCTAGAGGTAGTGGAGGCAGCTGCCCGATGGGAGGACCAGGAACTCGGCCGACTCGCGGACGAAGCCCGCGCCGAGATGGGCGCGGGTGCTCCGGCCGTGCCGTTGGACAGCGTGCTGCGAGATCTTGACCTGTGACAAACCGCTACCGGATAGATCTTTCGCCCGCCGCAGAGCGGCAGCTCAGGAAGCTCGACCGGCAGGACGCCCGGCGGCTGGCGCCGGCAATTCAGCAACTGGCTGTTGACCCGCGTCCCCGCGGATATCGTGCGCTCACGGGGCGCCCCGGAGAATTCCGCATCCGAGTAGGCGACTGGCGCGTCGTGTACGAGATAGCGGATCGGGTGCTCCGCGTCCTCGTGCTCGTCATCGCGCATCGGCGCGAGGTCCAGCGAGACCGGTGACCCGGCGCGGCTACTCGGGCTGCGGGATGTCCACTTGGTAGTCGATCTCGACCTGTTCGGCGGGCAGCACGATGTCGGCGATCTCCACCGGGCGGTCACCGGCGAACATGCGGCGTGCCACCGCCATCACCAGATCGTCCGCGCTGAGATGGAGCCGGCCCGACTCCTCAGGCGTGGGGTGGCGGCAGGTGATCTGCTCGTCGACTCGGGTGACGTCGACTCCGA
>JBOGDL010000069.1:0-5163 GCA_050701815.1 Micromonosporaceae bacterium
GCGACCCGCAAGGGGTGAGAACGCACCCGGCTGGTCAGGCAGATCTCGTAACTCTCACCCGCGGCGAGCTCGTCCAGGCACGCGGCGATGTCGTCGCGATAGGACGCCCGGTCCGCGACCGGCTGCGGGGCGGCGGCCGGAGGCGTAGTTCCCAGATCCGGCTCGGCCGGGGGCGTGGTTTCCAGGGCCGGCTCGGCCGGCGGCGGGACGGCGGCCACGGCGACCTCCACCCGGTCGAACCACGCCTCGGCTTCGGCGACCCCCGCGCCCAGGACGGTGTCGTCGATCAACGCGAACAAGTAGACGCGGCGTTCTTCATGGTCGAAGGCGATGAACCTGTCGGTGAAGACCAGGGTGGCGTCAGGGTGCGGGGAGCGGTGCGCGGCGTCGCCCCCGCAGTCCGCCTTCACCTCGTACCCGACGTAGCCGACGTACCCGCCGGCGAAGTCGAACGGCAGCGACGGGCGTGCCACGCCTCGGGCGAGCGTCCGTTGCGTGAAGTCGAACATGGTCGTCTGGTGCCGGGTGGTCCCGGCGGCGGTGCGCACCGACACCTCGCGTCGTGTCACGTCGTAGGTCTGCACATGCGACAGCGGCCCGTCAGGAGCCCCGAGAAACGAGAACCGACCCATGCCGGGGCCGGTACGGCTGCTGTCCAGCCAGAACGCCACGGACGAGTGAGCGTGCAGCGCCGCGAAGACGTGTTCCGGGTCGTGCCACCGGTCCCACGCGCGCAGATGCGCGCCGTACGGGGCCCGCCAGTGACGGCTGGGTGCGCGTCACCGGTGTCGCGGGGCGTCGTGCCGTCCGGGGGCGCGCCGATCGCCTGCTGAGGTCCCGAAAGTTCCGCAGCAGCCGCCGGCCGTGCTCGGTGGCGATGGACTCGGGGTGGAACTGCACCCCCCACTGCGGCCGACGCCGGTGCCGAAGCGCCATCACCAGACCGTCGGCGGTGCGAGCGCTGCACCGCAGGGCGGCCGGCAGCGGCTCGGCCGCGATCAAGGAGTGGTAGCGGACCACCTGAAACCCCTGCGGCAGACCGGCGAACAGGTCGCGGCCGTGATGCCAGACCCGGCTCAGCCGGCCATGCATGGGGGTGGGCGCCCGACCGACCACGCCACCCTCGGCGACCACCATCCCCTGGTGCCCCAGGCACACGCCGAGCACCGGGACTTCGGCGCGAGCCAGCGCGTCGGCGCACACCCCGAAGTCGTGCGGGCGGGCGGGGTGGCCGGGCCCTGGCGAGAGCACGATGTTGTCGAACTCGGCGCGGCACAACTCCGGCCAGGTCATCGCGTCGTTGGGCGCCACGACCGGTTCTTCACCATTCACCTCAGCCAGCATTTGGAAGAGATTGAAGGTGTACGAGTCGTAATTGTCGATGAGCAGGGTCCGCATCTGCTCCTCCGTATTCGGCGCCCGATTGAAATGGTGTGCCGCAGCCTCCGGATTTGATATCAGGGGTGATCCGAAAGCGACAACGTCCAGGAATCCGCGGGCCGCTTCGAGAATTCGCTGACCTGCTGATTCGCGGAAGCCTGGCAAACCCTGACGGCGGATTCGCGTCACCGCCGCCGAAATAGCTGACACGGGTGTGGCAGGAATCTGCCGAGGTTGTCATAGCTCTACCCGCGCTCGCCCGGCGAAGATTTGACGTGCTCGCCGTCCGCGCATTTCGCCGATCGGGAGGACGAATTGACAGCCAATGACGCTGGTCTAGGCGGCAGTGTCGCCACCCAGAGCCGTCCTGGCGCCGACGGCCCGGTGCCGGCAGCCGACCCGGACCGGACGGACCCCCCGCTTCGCGGCGCCGGCAGCACGGTGGCCCCGTTGTCCTCGCCGCAGCGCCGGCTGTGGTTCTTCGACCAGATGCGGCCCGGTGACCCGGCGTACAACTGCGCTTTCGCGTACCGGCTGCACGGTCCTGTCGACGTGGCGGCGCTGACGCGTGCGCTGGGCCGGGTGACCGCCCGGCACGCCGCGCTGCGCACCACGTTCCAGCTCCGCGACGGCGAGCCGGTGCAGGTGGTGCAACCCGTGGTCGAGGTCCCGGTGACAGTGGAGCCGGTTGCCGGCGCGGACTCAGAGCAGCGGTTGCGGGCCGCGCTGACCGAGGCGGCAGACGAGGCGTTGCGGCCGTTCGACCTGACGCGGGGGCCGCTGCTGCGGTGGCGGCTGCTGCGGCTATCGGCCTTCGACCACATTCTGCTGGTGACGATCCACCACATCGTGGTGGACGGCTGGTCGATGCAGGTGCTCTACACCGAGCTGGAGACCTGCTACGACGCCGAGCTGGAAGCCGAAGAACCTGAGCTGGCTGAACTCGCGGTGCAGTACCCGGACTTCGCCGAGTGGGAGGCCGCCTGCGCCACGGGGCCTCGACAGCAGTCGCAGCTGAGGTACTGGCGGCAGCGGCTGCGTGGGCTCACCCCGCTCGATCTGCCGACCGACCGGCCGAGACCGGCGGTCGCCAACCACCTCGGGGCAGAGCACGTGTTCACGATCCCGGACGAGCTGGCCGCCCGGCTTCGGCTGCGGTGCGCGGAGGTCGGCGCGACGGCCTTCATGGGCCTGCTGGCCGTCTTCAAGGTGTTGCTGGCCCGCTACGCGGGGGTCCGCGACGTCGCTGTCGGCGCCCCCTGGCACGGTCGCTCCCGAGGTGAGCTGGATGAGTTGATCGGCTTCTTCATCAACACCCTGGTGTTGCGCACCGACCTGACTGGCCGACCCTCGTTCCGGGAGCTGCTTGAGCCGGGTCCGGGACACCTGCTTGAGCGCGTACGACCACCAGGACCTGCCGTTCGACCGGATCGCGGACGAGCTCCGCCCCGCCGGGCAGGTCGGCGCCACGTCACCGGTTCAGGTGTTGATGCAGACCACGCAGCGGCTCGATGTGCTGCCGCGCCTGACCGGGGTCACCGCGCAACGGCTCCAGGTGCGCTCCCAGACCGCGAAGTTTGACCTGCTCGTTGACCTGCATGAACACGAGGGCGGCTATCAGGGGCACGTGCAGTTCCGGGCTGAGATCTTCAGCGGTGAGCGGATCGCCGCGATGTTCGGGCACTTCATGCGGCTGCTCGACGGGATGCTGTCCGACCCGGACGTCGACGTCTTCTCCCTTCCGCTGCTGACCGGGCCGGAACGCGACCGGGCGATCCACGACTGGAACCGCACCCAGGAAGGGTTCCCCGACACCACCCTGCACGGGCTCTTCGAAGCCCGCGCGGCGCAGCAGCCAGACGCCCCGGCGCTGCTGTTCGGCGGGGCGGGGACGAGCTTCTCCGAGCTGGACCAGGCGGCTGGCGGGCTGGCCCGGCGGCTGCGTTCGCTGGGCGCGGGTCGCGGGGATGTGGTCGGACTCGCGATGGACCGTTCCCCGGCCCTGGTCGTCGGGATGCTCGGAATCCTGAAGGCGGGCGCGGCGTACGTCCCGCTGGACCTCGGGTACCCCGCCAGCCGGCTCACCGCCATGATCGAGGACGCCGGGGTGTCCGTGATCGTGACCCGGCGGGGTCTGCGCGACACGCTGCCCGCGACCGCCGCCCAGATCGTCGAGGTCGGCGCCGAAGCGGCGCCGGTTGGCCCGGGGGCCTCGGCTGGCCGGGAGGCAGGGGCGGCTGCTGGTCCGGGTGACCTGGCGTACCTGATCTTCACGTCCGGCTCCACCGGCCAGCCGAAAGGCGCGCTGCTGGACCATCGGGGACGGGTCAACAACGTCACCGACTACAACCGCCGCTACGGCGTGGGGCCCCAGGATCGGATCTTCGCCATCTCCTCGCCCAGCTTCGACATGTGCGTCGCCGACGTGTTCGGCACCCTTGCCGCCGGCGGCTCAGTGCTGCTGCCGACGCCCGATCAGCTCAACGACCCCGCGGCATGGGCCCGGCTGCTGGTCGAGCACAAGGTGACCATCTGGCACTCCGTGCCGGCGCTGCTCGGGTTGCTGATCGAGGAGGCAGAGCGCACCGGTCTCCGATTTCCTGACCTGCGGCTGATCTACCTGGGCGGGGACTGGATCCCGGTGTCCCTGCCCGACCGGGCGCGCGCGGTGGCGCCGAACGCGACAGCGGTCAGCGCCGGCGGCGCCACGGAGGTGTCGATCGACTCGACCATCTACACGATCGGAGAGGTCGACCCTGCCTGGCGCAGCATCCCGTACGGGCGGCCGATGGCCAACCAGTTGTGCTACGTGGTTGACGCCGCGGGCGAGCCGACACCTGTGGGTGTGCCGGGCGAGCTGTTCCTGGGCGGTGTCGGCGTTGGTTGGGGCTACCACCGGCGTGCGGCGCTGACCGCGGAGCGGTTCGTGCCGAACCCGTTCTCCGGGAGCCCAGGTGACCGGATGTACCGCACCGGCGACCTGGTGCGGCACGGCGCCGACGGTCTGCTGGAGCTGCTCGGCCGTACCGACCTGCAGGTGAAGGTGCACGGTGTGCGGATCGAGCTCGGTGAGGTGGAGGCCGCGCTGCGCGCCGACCCCGACGTGGCTGAGGCGATCGTGGTCGCCCGCAACGCCGGGGACGAGCGCAGGCTGGTCGGCTACCTGCTGGCCAGCCCGGGCCGCGTCGTGGACCCAGCCGCGGTCCGGGAACGCCTCGCCGAGCGATTGCCGGCTGCGATGACCCCGGCGGCGCTGACAGTGCTGGACTCGTTCCCATTGACCCCCAACGGAAAGGTCGACCGCAGGTCGTTGCCGGACATCGCGGAGGAGGCCGGCGCCGCTGTCTCGACCCCGCCAGCGCCCGGGCCCGAGCAGCGGTTGGCGGGTATCTGGAGCCGGCTGCTGGGACGGAACTCCGTCGGTGCCCACGACAACTTCTTCGACATCGGCGGCGACTCGTTCACCGCGATCCGCGCGGTGCGTGAGTTCCACCCCACGCTGCCGGTCAGCGCGATCTTCACCCATCCGACGGTACGTGGCCTGGCCCCGCGGGCCGCCGTGGTCGCGCAGCGGGCTGGAGCGGTCGCGCAGCGGGCGGTGCTGGATCCATTGCGCCGCTCGCCCCGGCCCCGGCACAGCGTCGTCGCGACGCCGTACGGGGCTGGCAACAGCCTCGCGTACGGGCCGCTGGCAGCGGCGTTGCCGTCTGATGTGGCGCTGTACGCGCTGGCCGTCCCGGGTCACGACTTCACCGACGAGCCGACCCAGCCGTTGCCGGACGT
>JBOGDL010000070.1:0-3652 GCA_050701815.1 Micromonosporaceae bacterium
TAGGCCCACACCCGGCCAGCCCGGTCGTTCCGTCTCTGATCTTTCTTGGCGGCGTCCCGGGTCTCGGCCCACAGCTTGTCCTTGATGGGGCCGGTGAGGAACGCGTCCAGGTGCCGTTTCACCTGTGCCCGTTGATCTTCTTCGAGAGCGCGTAGTTCCTTGAGCGCGGGGTCAGAGTCGAGGGCGGGGTCCTCCAAGCACTCCACCAATTTGTGGATGGCATGCACCCCATGCGTCCATTTGTCGGTGTGCGGGTGGTCCTCGCTCCGCCCGCGACGTAGCTCTTCACGCTCCTCTGGGCTGAGCTGTTGGTACGTCCGTTTGCTGAGCATCGCCAGCAACCAGTGGAACCGCACCTTCGAGGAATCGTGTCCCTGCACAATGGCGTCTCTGATCAATTCGCGGGCCTTGCCGGGCACGCCGTTGCGCAAGTACTTGACCCCGACCTCGTACTTTCTGGGTGGTGGGTCATTGGGATGCACCTGATAGATCGTGGAAATGTGCACCGTAGAGTTCTCCACTGTGTCGGCCTGTACGCCGACGGTCGCTGACGGGCCAGCGGAATTTGTGACCGTGGCAGCCGGCGCGGTCATGACAGGCCCTTCACCATGGCGATCAGAGCGGCGGCCTTGGCCGCCAGTTCAGCGACATCAACGACGAGTCCCCAGAAGCGCTTCAGCGCAACGAGAAGGGACTTCCTGCCCTCCGGCGTCTCTGGGGTCGTTTTGCTGGCGAGCTCCCATTCCTCCTGGGCGGCGGTGTAGGTCTCCTTATCGAGCGCGCCTTCGCTGCGCGCCCGCACGAGAAGGTCGCGCAGCGTCTCCAGCTCGGCCGTGATGTCGTTGGTCGGGGCTTCCGGCGCTGTTCCGCCGATCCACACGTTGCTGTCCCTGACCTGGCTGGCTTGGATCCCGACCGTGCCGGTGGCGACGTTATGGACGCCGCTGGACTGGGGTGTGGCGTGCGAATTCAGCATCGGGGTTGCCGGTCCTTCCTTGATGAGTTTCTCGGCAAGGCGGGTGGCGAACGCGGCGGCGTTGCTGGCTGCCCGTGGCTGCCAGTCGGCCGCATCCGTGGTGGTCTTGCTGCCGTCGGCGCGATCACTGATCCCGCGCACAATGACCACCGGTGAGCCGTTCAGGTGTCCGGCCTGTGCCACGCCGGCCGCCTCGGTTTCGATCGCTAGAGCGTCGTTGTAGTGCTGCCGGATCCAGCGGGCCTCGTACGAGCGCCGCGAGTCCTGCACGATCTCACCAGCGGCGATTGCTCCGAAATGAACTGCTGGGCGCTTGGCGCCGGGTGTCAGGTGCTTCTTCCAGTCGCCGGCGCGATCCACATGGCGGGCGAGCTGATCTGTGCCATGCGGCGCCTCCCAGACTCTGGGCCTTGCCTTCAATCCGTCGTCTTCACTAGTTCCACCGTGGTACGCGTAGACATGCGTCGCGACCACCACATCACCCAGCGCGGTGCTCGACCACAGCGCTCCGGCCACACCGACAAACAGCACCGCAATCGGTGAGAATTCATCGATCGCACGTTCGGCCAGGACCGCCGCGGCGTGGTTGCCCTTGCCGGTCAGGCCCAACACCACTTCTCCTGCGGCGCCGGGGAGACGCCCCACCTCGAACCTCGTGCCCTTGGAATGACGGTGCAGTTGTGGGTCGTGGAGTCTTTCTCGGACCGCTTCGTACTCCAGATTCAAGGCTGTGAGCATGACCACCTGACTGTTGTTCACCTGTACTCCTCCCCTGTCGCCTGCTCGGGTCGCACCATTGGCGGGTAGAGCGCGCTGCATGGGCCCGGCCGGAACAGCCGTGCTGGCCGGCCAGCCGTCTTGCGGGTCGGACCCGCGGGCTCGATGAACCCGCGTACGCTCTGCACCTTTCGGTAGAAGTTCCGCGGGTCGAGCTCTACGCCCCACACCGCCTCGTACACCTGTTGCAATTCGGCGAGCGTGAAGTTCTCTCCACAGAAGGCAGTCGCTAGTGCCGTGTGCTCGAGCTTGGCTCGCGCCCGCTCCACGCCGTCAGTGATGATCTGCCAGTGGTCGAAGGCGAGCTGTCGCGTCCCCGACAACACTTCTTCGGCGGGCGTCCACAAAGCCTCGGCCGCATCAGTGCCCGCGACGGGCTCAGGCAGTCGCGGCGCGATGGCCAGGTGGGCCACTGACACGACCCGGCCCCGCGGATCACGGTGCGGGGCGCCGTAAGCGCCCAGTTGCTCCAGGTGAAGTGTTGACGCGTCAAGTCCGGCCTCTTCCGACAATTCACGGTGGGCTGCGGTGACAACGTCTTCGTTGGCGTGGTTGAGGAAACCACCGGGCAGAGCCAGAGCTCCCTGGTACGGCTCGATCCCGCGCTCGACGAGCAAGACCTGAAGACGTGATTCGCGCAGGGTCAGAATGACCAAATCCACTGCGACCAGGACGGGCGGAGGCGACCAATCACTGTCCGTCATGCGCCTCAGTCTATATGCTTATTGTCAACCTGACAGGAATGGTCGGATCAACGACAGCTGGCCCAACCGCTGCTTGCGGATAGACATTCCCGAGGCGCCCGAATGAGGCAGGCCATTCGAATGGCTCCGCGCGTTCTCGACAGAGCGCTGGGCCTTCATTAGCTGTGCCTCAATCTTGATGACAGTTCGCTGGTTCCTCGGTAGGTTCGCGTTTTCAACGCCTGCCTCCCTCTGCGATGCTCGTCGAACGGGCCGCGGGTCGGACGCTGCACGAGTGGTCACCACCTCACGCGAACTGGTTCGCCAGCGCCGATCTGAGCACCCACGTCAGGAGAGATCGATGACGCGTTCGGACTCCGCCACCACCCCCTTCAAGACTTCGTTCTTCACTCCGCGCCGGGTCGCCCGGATGGCGATTCTGGTCGCTCTCAGCGCGGTCGGCGCGTTCATCAAGATCCCCAGCCCGACCGGCACTGTGGGGCTCGACTCCGCCCCGGGCTACGTGGCCGCGGCGGCGTTCTCACCGGGCGAAGGCGCCATCGTCGGGGCGATCGGACACCTGATCTCGGCCGCGACCGCCGGCTTCCCGCAGGGCCTGCCGCTGCACCTGATCGTGGCGGCCGAGATGGCGGTGTTCGTGTGGATCTTCGGCATCGTGGCTCGCCACCTGAACCTGTGGGTCGCGATCGTCGTGGGGGTCTTCCTCAACGGCGTCATCGGGGCGGCCACCATGATTCTCGTCGGCGGCCTAGGCCTGTTCATGGCATTGGTCGTCCCACTGACGGTGGGTAGCGCCATCAACATCGTGGTGGCGGTTCTGGCCGCCCAGGCGCTGGTCGCGGCCGGGCTGGCGCCGAAGCCACGAAAGCGGAGCGCATCGGCGGCAGACGGGTGACCGCTGCGCCCGTCCCCTCCGCCGCGCGGGCGGTCCGAGATCTGCTCGTGCTGGGCAGCCCGTATCAGGGTCTCGTGGTGGCGTGCGACTCGGTGGGCGGCATTGGACCCAAACCGGCCGACTCGGTGGCGGTCCCTGCGGCGACAACAGCGCATTTCGCGGCCCGGGTGCCAATCCTGGAGGTGATGTGCGCCGGCGCCGACCCGATCGTCGTGGTCAACACGTTGTGTGTGGAGAGGGACCCGCAGGGTCTGGAGATGATCGCAGCCGTACGCCAGCTCGCGGCTCAAGCCGGGGTCC
>JBOGDL010000071.1:0-11313 GCA_050701815.1 Micromonosporaceae bacterium
CAAGTGCTCACGCGATCGCCTCACCAGGGTGCGGGGGGTGGCTGCGACGCGCGGTGCCCGGGATCGGAGTCGGCCGCCCGCGCGACACCACCGCGCCGGCAGCGATGGGGTCGCTGAGCGGTCCGCCACCACCGGCGCGGCCAGGGCCATGTGCGGCTCGGGGCACAGCCAACCGTGCACACCCCGGTCGGGGTCATCGTGGGTCCACACTGTTTCCGGCCGGGCGATCCTCGCCCCGCACACCCCGCAGCCGCTCATTGCCCGGTCTCGCTGTGGTGCCGCCACCTGCGGTGGATCACACCCTCGCGGTCAATCTCAATCCTCGTGTACGCCAAGCGCAGCACCGCCCGCCGATCACCCAGATCGCAGCCCTCCCAACGCCGCACCTCCGCGACTGTCGCCGGAAGCACAACGCCGCCTGCTCCACCGGCACCGCCGCCGTGTCCAGCTGCGCGCACCCCGACCCACACGAGTACCGCCGATCCCCGTTCGCCCGCAACGCCCGACGCCGCGACCGCTGACAGCTCCGACACCAGAACAGACCGCTGTCCAACAGAAACTCACCATCGTCCACAGCCGTCACTGGAGGTTTCGCCGCAGATGTGCGCTGTTGTGCGGCATCAGGTGTCGCCTCTCTGTCCATCAAGTCCTCCCTGACTCCTATGTGGACATTCGGCCGAGACGGTCAGCCGCGAAGGAATCGCGTCTCGACCGAATGCCCTTTGAGTGCGGCCGAGAAGGACCAGCCCGCGAAGACACCCATCCCGACCACCCCGGCACGGCCGGTGATCTCGGCCGTGCGTTTGGCACAGTAGCAACACATCTACATGTGCTTCAACACATCTATCCACCCTGTGGATAACTCTTGAGCGGTACGGTGGCGTCGTGATCAGCCCGCGAAGCGATCGCGCCAAATACCGTGCACTCGCTGACAACCTGAAACGCCGGATCGAGTCCGGTGAGCTTGCTCCGGGTGCTCTGTTGCCGTCGGAATCGGAGTTGGTGCGAGAGACCGGCATAGGCCGGTTGACGGTCCGAGAAGCCGTTAGATATCTGCGACGTCAGGGGCTCGTGGTGACAGAGCACGGACGTGGCACATTTGTCCGCGAGCGTCGCCCCACAACTCGTCGGAGCACATCTCGCTATCTAGCTGACGCCAACCCGCAGCGCGGTGAGACGTCATACACACGGGACCAGCGAATCGACTGGGACGACTACACATTGGACAGGGACTACAAGGTGGTGCCAGCGTCCGCGCGTTGCGCAGAGTTGCTGGGTGTTCCACAAGGCACGGAAGTCCTAGAGCGCCATTTCGTCTTCCGCTCTAAGGGAGAGGCAACTCAGCTTTCGGTCTCCTGCTATCCGTACGACCTGGTCAAAGGCACCCGGGTAGCCGATCCCATCAACGAGCCATGGCCCGGCGGAAACATCGCGCAGTTGCGCACGCTCGGAGTTTCTGTGACTCGGGTGACCGAGCAAGTCACCAACCGCCCTCCCGAGCCGGAAGAGGCCGATCTTCTCCGCCTCGGCGCCGAGGACTCCGTCTTCGCGATCGTGCGCCGCATGTTTGCAGACGGTCGCCCGGTTGAGTTCGCCGACATCGTTCTCCCGGCCGAGGGCCTGGAGATTGACTACGACGTCAACATCCCACAGCCGGAATGAAGCTAGAACTCGAACGCCGAGCAAGATCAAGCTGACGGCTACGCCTGGACATGTCCGAGAAGACGTTAGGAGCCGCTCTGGCTCCATCGCGACACGAGGGTCTCGGCCTCGTCCAAGAACCTCTCCAGGTCCAGGTCGGACAAGCCCTCGGCCTCGATCATTTTCAATGCGAGCACGATCTGCGCGTGCATCGCGATATCAGCGGGGATGCCTTCGGCTAGCTCCGTTTCACCAAGCACCGACCGAATGAGCCCTTCAGCAGCGAGCGGGTCAACGTCGTCCTCTTTAGACAACTGACCACGGACCTCCGCAACGAACTCAGAAATCTGCCGTACGTCGTAGCCTGGAGTAAAGCGGCGGTCCACTGTCAGCGCGAAGACTGCTGTTATGCCCTGAACACCGCCTGGCCATCCCTGCTTGTCCAGCGTGGCGGTAAGTCTGTTGACGTCGTCCCAGTCATGTCGGACAGCAGCACGGAACAGTTCCATCACATCATTTCTTGCCACGTGGCCCACGCCTCTCTTTGAACGCGTTGCGGACCTTGCTGTTGACCCACCGGCCACCAAGCCACAGTCCTACTGCCAGAACGACCGCGTTGCTCACGATATCGGCGGGAGCAGCCTTCGGCTGCGGCGGCACCTGAACGGTCCCACCCGAGGCGGGCGGCTCAGTGGATGCAGATCCCGGTGGCCGCCGGCCGACCGTGAAACCCCTTTCCGCGATCGTCGTCAGCTCTTTACCGAGATCCTTCTGTTCATCGGCCTTTCTCGCCATGAGCTGAGAGAAGCGATCCAGCCGCCTTCCACGGTCCTGCGCACTCGCGACAAGATCCTCACCGGCCGGAGTCTGCCTCGGCTTGCGCGAAGCTTCGCGTGGCGGCTCTCCTCGCCGGTCCGTGGTGGGGCCGGCGGAGCCGCCCGCTCTTCATCCCTCGCCCAACCCCGCGATCCGGCTCGCCAGGTCATTGCCTGTCGACACCAGAGCCTGCACTTGATTGGCGTACGACTCCACTTCGCTCTTCATCACGGCCGCCGCCTGCGCCCCCGCGCTGTGCCCCACACTCTCGAGCCGACCGGCGATCGAGTCCAGATCAGCCGCGCCACCGGCGGCGTGCCCGCCACCCTGGCCAAGCGACTCGGCGCACGCCCGCCCGTAGTTTGCTGGCCGCCTCCTGGTACGTCGACACCCCGTAATCCTCCCTTGATCGACCGTAAAGGTGCACAGGGTAACAACACCGGCTATCCGGAGTGAACGTTCGATTTAACCTGTCATGGTTCTGGAGGCCGAGGCGGGGACTGGCGGGGGTGTCCTGCTGGGAGCGCTGCGCTTTGACGTGCGAGGCTGGGCGACGTGACTGAGTTCGATCTGGCGACGGCCGCGGTGGAGGCGGCGCTCGCAGCGGGCGCCTCCTACGCCGACGCCCGGGTGATCCGTCGCCGCTCCGAGACCATGTCGGCGCGCAACTCCGAGGTGGAGGACCTGGCGCAGAACGAGAGCTCCGGGTTGGGCGTGCGGGCTCTGGTGGGGTCGTCCTGGGGGTTCCGCGCCACCCCGGATTTGACCGCTGCGGGGGCGGCACAGGCCGGCCGTACGGCGACCGAGATCGCCACGGCCAGCGCCAGCGTGGCTGGCCCGCCGCTGCGGCTGATTCCGACGCCGGCACGTACGGACAGCTGGGCGAACCCGTTCCGGATCGACCCGGACAGCGTGGCGATCTCCGACAAAGGCGATCTGCTGGTCGCCGCGACCAAGCTGATGACTGAGCACGGCGCCGATCTGGCGGAGGCGAGTTACGTCACCTGGGACATCGGCATCTGGCTGGTCTCCAGCGAAGGCCACCGGATCGACCAGCGGCGGCGGCAGTGCGGCGGCGCCGCCAGCGCCACCGTGATCGGGGAGCACGAGACTCAGCGCCGCAGCCTCGGCGACACCGGCACCGCGGGTTGGGAGCTGGTCGAGGGGCTGGACCTGCTCGGCAACGCGCCCCGGCTCGCGGAGGAGGCTCGCGCGCTGCTGAGCGCGCCGCCGTGCCCGGCGGGGACCACGGACCTGATCCTGGGTGGGGCGCAGATGATGATGCAGATCCACGAGTCGGTGGGTCATGCCATCGAGCTGGACCGGATCCTGGGCTGGGAGGCGGCGTTCGCGGGCACGTCCTGGCTCGATCTGGCTCAGCTTGGCTCTTTGCGGTACGGGTCGGAGCTGATGAACATCACCGCCGACCCCACGATCGAGGGCGCCCTCGGCTCGTTCGGGTACGACGACGAGGGCACCCCGGCGCAGGCCCGTGACATCGTCAAGGACGGCATCTGGGTGGGTGTGCTCGCCGGCCGCGACTCAGCCGCGATGGCGGGCCTGGACTACGCCGGCAGCGTGCGCAGCGACGGGTGGTCCCGGATGCCGATGGTGCGGATGACCAACGTCGGGCTGAAACCGGGCCCCCACACCGTGGACGAGATCATCGCCGCCACCGACGACGGCGTCTACATGGATCGCAACCGCTCCTGGTCGATCGACGACAAGCGGTTGAACTTCCAGTTCGGCTGTGAGATCGGCTGGGAAGTCAAGAACGGCAAGCTGGGTCGGATGCTCCGCAACCCCACGTACACGGGGATTGGGCCGGTGTTTTGGCGGTCGATGGACATGCTCTCCGACGACATCGTGCCGTGGGGCACCCCGAACTGCGGCAAGGGCCAACCCGGCCAGATCGGCCACACCGGCCACCCGGCGGCCCCGGCCCGGTTCACCGGAGTTCGAGTGGGAGTACGCGGATGAGCGCACCGGCCATGAGCGTTGCCGATCGACTTGTCGAGCAGGTGCTGGATCTGGTGCGCCGGCAGGCGCCAACGGCAGAGGCCGAGGTGAACGCGAAGACCGAGACCGTGGCGCTGACCCGGTTCGCCAATTCGTTCATTCATCAGAACGTCTCGGACACCACGGTCACGGTGCAGCTTCGGCTTCACGTCGACGGCCGCACCGCGTCCGGGGCGACCACGGTGGCCGGGGGGCCCGCCGACTCGGACGGGCTGGCCAGCCTGGTGGCGCGGACGTTGCGGGCGATCAGCCTGCTGCCCGTCGACGAAGCCTGGCCCGGCCTCACCCCGCCAGGTGGGCTTGCCGGGTCCGCGCCCACCCGGGGCTGGGATCCCGCGGTCGCTGATGCCAGCCCCGCGACAAGAGCGGCGGTGGTGCGCGCGTTCACCGAAGCCACCGAGGGACTGGTCGCGGCGGGCTACTGCCGCACCGTCGGGACGATCGCCAGCTTCGGCAACACGGCGGGCCAGACCTGCGCCGGCGCGACGTCCCACGTGGCGGTGGACGGGATGGCCCGGGCAGCCGGCGCGGACGGGGTGGCCCGGATTCAAAGCGCCCGGCTGTCGGACGTGGACGGCGCCGCGCTGGGCGCCGTCGCGGCCGCCAAAGCGCGAGCCGGCGCGGACCCCGTCGACCTGGAGCCAGGCCGCTATCCGGTGCTGCTGGAGCCCAACGCCGTCAGCGATCTGCTGCAGACCTTGGGAATGTGGGGTTACAACGGCAAGGCCGTGGCCGAACGGCGCAGCTTCGTGGACGTGGGCGCCCCGCAACTGGACCCGGCGATCAACCTGGCGGACAACCCGCTCGGCGCTGACTCGCCGCAGCTGCCCTTCGACCCTGAGGGGGTCGAGCGGCGGCGGGTGGAGCTGGTGAAGGACGGTGTCAGCGTGGCTGTCGCGCACGATCGCCGTACCGCGGCGGACGCGGACGGCGCCCAGAGCACCGGGCACGCCCAGCCTCCGGGATGGCGCACCGGGCCGACCCCGGACAGTCTGCTGCTGGCGCCGGCTGACGCCCCGACCGCTCCGGCGGCCGGTCGCCCGGTGGCGGACGAGGCCACCGCGGGGCTGCTGCAGGGAATGCAGCGCGGGTTGCTGGTCAGCGACCTGTGGTACACCCGGGTGCTGGACCCCCGCACCCTGGTGGTCACCGGCTTGACCCGGAACGGGGTGTGGCTGGTGGAGCGGGGCGAGATTGTGGGGCCGGTGACCAATTTCAGGTTCACGCAGTCCTACCCGGGCGCCCTGGGGCCGGGGAACGTCGCGGCTGTCGGGGCCCGCGCCAGCGTCATCCCCGCCCATTGGGGCGAATACCACGTGAGCGCGCCGCCGTTGCGACTCACGTCGTGGAACTTCACGGGCGGCGCCGCAGGATAGCTCCCGCGGCGCCGCTTGGGACGAGGTGTGTGGCTCCTGGTGGCTAGCCGAACGCCTTTTCGGCAGCCTTCTTGATCTCCTCGTCGCTGGGTGTGCTCTTGGTGGTCGCCAGAGACCAGTGGTGGCCGAACGGGTCCTCCAGCTCACCGAACCGGTCGCCCCAGAACTGGTCCTCGAGTGGCATCTTCACCGTGGCCCCCGCGTCGACCGCCTTCTGCCACACCGCGTCGACATCGTCCAGCTGCAGGTGGATCGTCACCGGCGAGCCGCCGTACGCCTGGGGAGTGTTCGACTTGCCGCCGGTCATCTCCGGGAAGTCGTCCGAAAGGTACACAGCTTCGCCGTTGATCTCGATTGCGGCGTGCATCAGCTTCTTGCCGTCAGGTGTCGGCATCCGGCCCGTCTCGGTGGCGCCGAACGCGTTCTTGTAAAAGTCGATCGCGGCGTCCGCGTCCCTCACGGTCAGGTACGGCACCACTGATTGCCTCGGCTGCTTGTTCTCTGCCACGACCCCTCCTTGACTAGCGGTGACTGTCTCGTGGTGCTGACGAATGGACGTTGCTCACTGCGTCACACCCAGTCCACAACGCCACCGGGACGTTATGCCGAGGTTCCGACAAAAAATCTCCGCCGACGTCCGGGCCCGCCGACGCCGGTTCGCGGCGACCAGCCCCGGTTTGTTCTGCGCTGAAACGTGACGCAGGATTGGTCCCGGTTATTACTGTGTGTCGTTTTACGTGCACCGCTGGGGAGGTCGCGGGGAAATGATGAGCGAGAAGATCAGCGGCCCCCCGTGCCAGTCGGGGTCACAGATTCCGGGGGCCCTTCCGGATGGCAAGCGGAGGTTCCCCCGGTCCTCGCCGTATTGGCCGGTGATCAGCCACCGGTTGCTCCGTCGGGTGCTGCCAGGAATGGCGGTGTCCGCGTTCGGCGACGGCATGGCCGTGGTAGCCATCAGTTGGTTCGCGCTTGAACTCTCCCCCGCGCACAGTGAAGCGACCTGGGTCGCGCTCGCGGTGGCGGCGTACTCGCTTCCGGCCACCCTCGGCGCCGTGATCTTTGGACGGTTCCTGGCCGGCAGGGGCAGCGCGCAGCTCGTGTGCTGGGACGCCACGCTGCGCGGCGTCGTTCTCGCGTTGATTCCCGTGGCGCACTTCGCCGGGGTCCTCAACCCGGCGCTGTTCGTCGCGCTGCTCGCGATCTCCTCGCTGCTGCACTCCTGGGGTGTCGCCGGCCGGTTCACCCTGATCGCCGAGGTGCTGCCGGAGAGGCAGCACATACCTGCCAACGCGCTCCTCAGCATCTTCGGCGGGGCCGCCACCATCGCCGGCCCGCCGGTCGCAGGTCTCCTCATCGGCTGGCAGGGCGCTGTCCTGGTGATCGCGCTCGACGCGCTCAGCTTCCTCATCCTCGCAGTGACCTACCTGCTCGCCTTGCGGGCGGGCGTCGCCGACAAGCCCGCCGAGGCGCCACCGAAGAAACGCTCCGCAGGGCTACGGGTCGTCGCGAAGGACCGCACCATCCTCGGCCTGATGCTGCTGACCTTCGCCTTCTTCGCCTTCTTCGGACCGGTCTACGTCGCACTCCCGATCTACATGGACGACGTCGGCTCCGCAGCATTGCTCGGTCTCTACTACGCGGCATTCGGGATCGGCTCCCTGGCAGGCGCCGTGGCCACCGGCTACGCCGGGCGCCTTCCACTGTGGCGAACCGTGATCGGCATCGTCGTCGCCTTCGGGCTCACGCTGCTGCCGATCGGGCTGGGCGCACGGACACCGGTGTCACTGGTCGCGCTGGGCATCGGCGGCTTCATCTGGGCGCCCTACATGTCGCTGAGCCGGGCCCTCATGCAACGGCGGGTGGAACCGGGTCAACTCTCAAGCGTGCTCGCGGCGAACAGCGCCCTGATCATCCCGGCGGTGCCGATCGGCACCATCCTCGGCGGCCCGCTCGTCGTCCTATTCGGCGCCAGAGTGACCCTGCTGACCTGCGCGATCGCCACCATCGCACTGGGGCTGACCGCTGCCGTGTTCTTCGGCTGGACGGGCCGACGCGAGTCGAGACAAGACCAGGGGCGCGTAGATCTTCGCGATCTCTTGGATCATTCGGGGTGAACCCTGCGTCCCTGTCCCTCAGCGTCCACGTGCACTGGTGCTCGATACACAAGCTCGTACCGTTCGGATGGGATCACAATGTCGGCGGTCTCCACCGGTTTGCCCTGGGCGTAGTACGTGCGCCGCACCACCAAGACGTCGGCGCCTCGGGATGGCAGTTTCAAAGCCCCGATCTCATCCGGCATGGCCGATCGAGCCGTGACCCGCTCCTCCGATTCGTCAATCCGCACCCCGATGCGATCCATCCGCGCCACCACGCCGATCGCAGCGCCGTCCTCGGGCCGCTCGACATCGGTCCCTCCAGTCAGGCTCAGAGGTTCCCAACTGGTGCTGAGCTGGATCGGGTCGCTATCTGCCAAGAACTGATATCTGGTCTGCATCACCGGCTCACCGGGCTCGACTTGCAGCCTGGCGGCGACATCGGGCGGGCAGGTCGTGCGGCTGGACTCGTGGGTCCAGGACGGTGCCAGACCCGCCGCTGCGGCGTCACGGGCGAACGGAGACGTCGAGCCGGGCTGCGCTCGCTGGTTAGAGCCATGCCCGAGGCGCACCATCCGGCGAACTTGGCGGACGTACACACCTGAGCCCCGGCGTCCTTCTACCAGACTCTCAGAGATCAGCAGTTGTCTGGCCATCTTGACCGGTTGTATCGAGACGCCGTAATGCCGAGCTTGCTCGGCCTCGGTCGGCAGACGCGAGCCGGGCGGGAACTCGCCCGCCGCGATACGCGAACGCAAGTCCGCCGCGATCGTCAAGTACGCGGGCAGCTCATCATTGGGCACGGGCACTCCCTAGGTTGGCCCGTCCATCGGATCACGAAGCCAGTTAGTATGCCAACTTTCCTACACAGTGTGATCTGGCCTTGACTTCATAAGAATTAGTATTCTAACTTTTCTACGGCTTCGCCGTTGGGCCCCCTAGGTTGGCGCTGTGGGCACCTAGCGGCGGAGTCCCTGGGGTCTTGAGTTGGCTGCACGTTCAATCCGCAGCCAGAGCTAACGCGCAGTATGGCGCGTCCTCGGTGGCCGGCCGACACACAGGAGAAGGCGATGGACGGACGAGAACACACGAGCGTTGTGCCGTACGGGGGCGCGATGGAGGTGGCGCGGCTGGATCAGGCGATCCACGCTCGGGGCAGCTACTCGCGGCGTTGCCGGGCGTGCCAGGAACGGTTTCCGTGTGACACGCGGCAGCGCGCCGACGCGGCGCTCGGCGACTCGCCAGCGGCGCCGCCGCGTTTCGGCCATGACCTGTTCACGATCGGCCAGCTCGTCGCCACCGGCGCGTTGCTGCTGGTCGCGGCCGGGTTCCTGGTGTGGCAGGCGGTCCTCGGGTGATGGCTGTCGACGCGGGCGAGTACCTGTTGGACGGGGGGCTGCTGTGGTGCCGGCGCTGCGCCCGGGTACGAGAGCCAGCCCCCGACGGAGCCGGCGCCCGCCGTTACGCGTGCCTCCCGGGTTGCCCGGTGCCGGACACTCCAGCGGTGCCCGTCGAGCAGACCGCCACGCTCGCCGCGTTGATCCGCGCGTACACCGTGCTGCACCGCATCGGCCGGACCTCGACCGCGCCCAGCGACTGCGCAGGCCTGCTCCTGAAGGACAACATCCAAACCCTGCCCCCGGCCCCCGATGAGGTACGCCGCTGGGAAAGCTGCTCGTTCACCGATCGGCGGGCGGTGCTGCGCGCCGCGTACCGCCGGCTTGAAATCGACGACCGAGGGGTGATCCACCGGATCTGGCGGCACCAGACCAGCCAAGGGAACAGCTCTTGACCGCGCCCCGGCACTCGGCGAACGAGCCACTGCGATGCGGCGGTTGCGGGCACCCGATCATCAACACCGACGCCGGCCTCAGCCACGTCGAGAGCAGCGAGGTCGGCTTCGGCTGGCTCTGCCCGCCGCCCCACATGACGATCGCCCGGCCCGCGAGCGAGCCACACTCCACCGCTGATCCACTCACCGCCCCGCTGCCCGCCACGCCACGAAAGCGCCCCACCCCGATCCCCGGTACCGCACGCCGCAGCCAGCCACCGCACCCCGGCCACGCCATCGCATGAACGTGACAAGCCACGCCCTCGCCATGGCCGCAGGGATCGCGCTCGGCGCCGCCGCCGGTTGGCAAGCCCAACGCGCCGCACGCGCCTGGATCGACTACCGCGCCGCGAAAGCCCAGATCCCGGTGCTACGAGCCGCTGCCCGCGCCCTGACCCGCGGCGCCGCCTTCACCGTGCTGACCGCCGGTGGTCTCGCCGCGTTCGCGCTCTACCTCACCGCAACTCGTTAACCAACGCCCGACGTCAACCGCCCGGGATCAGAAGGGGATCTCGTCGTCGGAGGGTCCTGGGGCGCCCACCACCGCGAACGGGTCCGCGCCGCTGACCGCGGAACGTGACGAACCGGCCGGGGCTTCCCCCGCCTCGGACGGACGGGTCGCCCACGCCGGGAACGGGAACTCCACCACCAGCGGCACCGGGATGTCGGGCTGCGCCACGAACATCGTCCCGGGCTTGGCCAGCACGGCGCGCTGCCGCTGCGCGGTCGGCAGGTAGCCGTACTCGGGGCGGGACGCCTCCGCCGCGTCCAGCCGGCCCACCACCCGGATCGCGGAGTTCGCGACGATCCGCCGCTCCACCTCGCTGGCGGTCTGCTGAGCGCCGATCAGGATCACCCCGAGCGAGCGGCCACGTTCGGCGATGTCGAGCAGGATCTCCTTGATCGGGCTGGACCCGTCGCGGGGCGCGTACTTGTTCAACTCGTCCAGCACCACGAACAGCAGCGGGCGGGCGGCGCCGCTGCGCTCCTTGCGCTCGAACTCGTTCTTCAAGGTCACGCCGACCACGAACCGTTGCGCCCGATCCGGCAGGTTGTGCAGGTCAGCCACGGTGACCTGGGCGCCGCCTTCGGTGGTGATCCGGTGCTCCCGGCGCTCCGGCAGGTCGCCCCGGATCAGCCGGGCAAGATCTCTCCTGCTGGACGAGAGCCGCCGCAGGAACGCGTTCGCGGTGCCCAGCCCCACCGCGCTGCCGGTCCACTCCGCGCGGGTGCCGTCGTCAGTGAGCCGGCTCTCCAGGAACTCCACCAGGTTGGCGTAGTCACGGATGATCTCCCCGTCGATCAGCACCGCGCCGCCGTCAGCCGGGATCGCCTCCCGCGCCAGCTTCGCCGTCACCTGGTGCACCACCATCGTGTACTGCTGCCGCTCGTCATCGGCGTCGGCGAACACGTACGGCAGCAGCTTCTCGGAGCAGAACTCCCGCAGCGTCCAGTAGAACGGATCCACCCCGGTGGTACGGGAGGCGACGTCCGGGGTCGCGTTGCGATCCCCGATCCGGGGCGGGGCGTACACGTT
>JBOGDL010000072.1:0-4777 GCA_050701815.1 Micromonosporaceae bacterium
CGATCTCCACATGCAGCTCCGCCACTTGAACTCCTACGAGGGGGAAGGCATGGACTTGTTTTTGGAGTCTAAACGGTTGCCTGCTCGACGCCGCGGGGCGGGGGCCAGGTCTTGAGCCAACTATGAGATCGCCTCGGAGAGACGAATCTCGATCTCCCCCGCGCCTCATCGAGTCCGGGCCTGGGCTCCGCATCGCAACCGCCGATGCAATTCGTACCGATATTTCTAGCAAACAATCAGTTAGCCCGCTTGGTTGTTGCCGCCACGGCGCGTCGACCGCACAGGAGCGGCGGCTGGACGCCTCGCTCGAGTCGTGCGGCGCCTGACGCTGGCGACCCGGTCGTGCTGCGGGCTGAGCACGTACGTGACAAAGTCGACGCCGCCCACAGTTGAGCGGCGCCGACTCTCGACTGCGTGAAGGTCAGCCCTTCATCAGCTCGTGCGCGTTGCGCTCCAGGTCCTCCAGACCGCCGCACATGAAGAAGGCCTGCTCGGGGAAGTGGTCGTACTCACCCTCGGTCAGCTTCTTGAACGCCTCGACCGTCTCCTTGACCGGGACGAACGAGCCGTCCATGCCGGTGAACGCCTTCGCCGCGAAGGTGTTCTGCGACAGGAAGCGCTCGATCCGACGGGCCCGGTTGACGGCCACCTTGTCTTCTTCGGACAGCTCGTCCAGACCCAGAATCGCGATGATGTCCTGCAGATCCTTGTAGCGCTGCAGGATCTCCTTCACCGACTGAGCGACCTGGTAGTGCTCCTCGCCGACGTACTGCGAGGCCAGGATTCGGGACGTGGACGCCAGCGGGTCCACGGCCGGGTAGATGCCCTTGTCAGAGATTGAACGCTCCAGGTTGGTGGTCGCGTCCAAGTGGGCGAAGGTGGTGGCGGGGGCCGGGTCGGTGTAGTCGTCCGCGGGCACGTAGATCGCCTGCAGTGAGGTGATGGCCTTGCCTCGCACCGAGGTGATCCGCTCCTGCAGCTCACCCATCTCGTCGGCCAGGGTCGGCTGGTAACCCACCGCGGAGGGCATCCGACCCAGCAGCGTGGACACCTCGGAGCCGGCCTGGGTGAACCGGAAGATGTTGTCGATGAAGAGCAGCACTTCCTGGTTCTGCACGTCCCGGAAGTATTCCGCCATGGTCAGCGCCGACAGCGCCACCCGCAGCCGGGTGCCCGGCGGCTCGTCCATCTGGCCGAACACCAGGGCCGTCTGCTTGAGCACGTCGATCTCTTGCATCTCGTGGATCAGGTCGTTGCCCTCACGGGTGCGCTCCCCCACCCCGGCGAACACCGAGGTGCCACCGAAGTTCTGGGCCACCCGGATGATCATCTCCTGGATCAACACGGTCTTGCCCACACCCGCGCCGCCGAAGAGGCCGATCTTGCCACCCTTCACGTACGGGGTGAGCAGGTCGAGCACCTTGATGCCGGTCTCCAGCATCTCGGTCTTCGGCTCCAGATCCGCGAACGCCGGGGCCTTCCGGTGAATCCCCCACCGGTCCTTGACCTCGAGTTTCTCACCCTCCTTGAGGTTGAGGCACTCGCCGATCACGTTGAACACGTGCCCCTTGGTGACATCGCCCACCGGAACCGAGATCGGCTCGCCGGTGTCACGCACCTCCGCGCCTCGCACCAGACCATCGGTGGGGCGCATCGAGATCGCCCGCACCATGTTGTCACCGAGGTGCAACGCCACTTCCAAGGTGATGGTCTGCTTACCGGCGGCGAGCTCGATGTCGACCTTCAGCGCGTTGAAGATCGGAGGCATCGCGTCACGCGGGAACTCCACGTCGACGACGGCGCCGATCACCCGTGCCACACGACCCACGGCGGCCTTGGTTTCCTCAATAGCGGTAGTCATCACTCTTCACTTCCTGCCGCAGCCAGCGCGTCCGCGCCACCGACAATCTCGCTGATCTCCTGGGTGATCGCGGCCTGCCGCGCCGCGTTCATTTCCCGCGATAGGTTTTGAATCATTTCTTCGGCGTTGTCGGTGGCGCTCTTCATGGCCCGTCGACGTGCCGCCGACTCGCTCGCGGCCGCGTCCAACAGCGCCGCGTAGATCCGAGTGTTCACGTACCGCGGGAGCAACGCTGCCAGCAACTCCTCGGCCTCTGGCTCGAACTCGTACGCCGGAAGCAGGCCGACTTGTTCGGATTCGACCTCTTCCACTTCCATGGGCGCGATCTGCTTGGCGACCGTTTCCTGGCTCATCATCGACTTGAACTGGGTGTACACGATGTGCACCTCGTCCACGCCATGCACCCCATCGGCGCCGGGACCACCCTCGGCATCGTCCATCACGTGCTCGAGGACGGTCAACAGCGAGTCGCCGGTTTCGCGGGCGTTGTCGAAGCTGGGCTGCTCGGAGAAGCCAGTCCAGCTTTCCTTGATCTCCCGCTCCCGGAACCGGTAGTAGGTCACGCCCTTGCGGCCGATCACGTACAGCTGAGGTTCTTTGCCGTCTTCCCGGAGCCGGGAGATCAACTGCTCAGCGGTACGCAGCACGTTGGCGTTGTAACCGCCGCACATGCCCCGATCGCTGGTGACCACAAGGACCGCGGCACGCTCGACGTTCGCGCGCGCCTGCAGCAACGGGTGATCCAGGTTCGCGCTGGACGCGAGTGCGGTCAACACGTTGGTGACTGCCCCCGCGTACGGCTTGGCGGCCTCCACCCGAGCCTGCGCCTTGCCGATCCGGCTGGTCGCGATGAGCTCCTGTGCCTTGGTGATCTTCTTGATCGAGCGGGTCGCGTTGATCCGCCGACGAAGAACTCGAAGCTGTGCTGCCACGGCCTACCTCGACTACTTCTTCACTGGGGCGGTGCGGACCTTACGAACCTTCTCTTTGCCCTCGGCGCCCTCGTCCATCGCCTTCTCGGCTGGCTCGTGCAGCGTGACCGCGTCCTCGTTGGCCAGGAACATCTGCTTGAAGTGGGTCAGCGCCTCATCGAGCGCGTCGATCGCATCGTCGGAGAGCTTGCCCGAAGTCGCGATATCGGTGAGCAGGCCTTCGTTCGAGTGCCGCAGGTACGCCAGGAGCTCGCGCTCGAACCGCTGGATTTCGCCCACCGGCACATCGTCCAGACGACCCGTGGCGCCAGCCCAGATCGAGACCACCTGCTCCTGCACCGGGTACGGCGAGCCCTCGGGCTGCTTCAGCAGCTCGGTGAGCCGGGAACCCCGGTCCAGCTGGGCGCGAGAGGCCTTGTCCAGGTCCGAGGCGAACGCCGCGAACGCCTCCAGCTCACGGAACTGCGCCAGGTCCAGCTTGAGCCGGCCGGACACCGTCTTCATCGCCTTGACCTGCGCGGCGCCACCAACCCGGGACACCGAGGTGCCGACGTGGATGGCGGGGCGCACGCCGGAGTGGAACAGGTCGCCCTGCAGGTAGATCTGCCCGTCGGTGATCGAAATGACGTTGGTGGGGATGTACGCCGAAATGTCGCCGGCCTTGGTCTCGATGATCGGCAGACCGGTCATCGAGCCAGCGCCCATGTCGTCGGAGAGCTTCGCGCACCGCTCCAGCAACCGGGAGTGCAGGTAGAACACGTCACCCGGGTACGCCTCGCGGCCCGGCGGGCGGCGCAGCAGCAGCGACACCGCGCGGTACGCCTCGGCCTGCTTCGACAGGTCGTCGAACACGATCAGCACGTGCTTGCCGTCGTACATCCACTGCTGTCCGATCGCGGACCCGGTGTACGGGGCGATGAACTTGAACCCAGCCGGGTCGGACGCCGGCGCCGCCACGATGGTGGTGTACTCCATCGCGCCAGCCGCCTCCAGCTGACCCCTCACGGAGGCGATGGTGGAGCCCTTCTGGCCGATCGCGACGTAGATGCAACGCACCTGCTTGGTCGGATCGCCGGTCTCCCAGTACTCCTTCTGGTTGATGATCGTGTCGACCGCGACCGTGGTCTTGCCGGTCTGCCGGTCACCGATGATCAGCTGCCGCTGACCCCGACCGATCGGGGTCATGGAGTCGATGGCCTTGATGCCGGTCTGCAGCGGCTCGTGCACGCTCTTGCGCTGCACCACGGAAGGGGCCTGCAGCTCAAGCTCGCGGAAGGCCTCCTCGGCGATGTCGCCACGACCGTCGACCGGCCGTCCCAGCGGGTCGACCACGCGGCCCAGGAAGGCGTCGCCCACCGGGACCGAGAGCACTCGGCCGGTCCGCTTCACCTTCTGGCCTTCCTCGATGCCCGCATAGTCACCCAGGACCACCACACCGATCTCGCGGGTGTCCAGGTTCAGCGCGATGCCGAGCGTGCCGTCAGCGAACTCCAGCAGCTCGTTGGCCATGGTCGAGGGCAGACCCTCGACCTGGGCGATGCCGTCACCGGCCACGGTGACGATGCCGACCTCTTCACGGGAGGTCTCCGGTGTATAGGAGGAGACGTAGCGCTCAAGCGCGCCACGGATCTCCTCCGAGGAGATGGTCAGCTCGGCCATCGTGGCAGTCCTCGTCCCTCGTCGTGTCTGACATCTGGCAGTGCTATCTCGGCCACCCGGACGACGGCCGCATTCTCGAAGTTATCTGGTGACACAGTCACCTTCCGGCCCCGCCGGCCAGGGCGCTTCGCGCCTGGTTCAAACGACGCAGGATCGTGCCGTCGTACAGGTCGTGGCCAATCTGAACGCTCGCCCCGCCAAGCACCTCGGGGTCCACGGTGACCTTCAGCGACACCTCGACGCCGTAGATCCGGCTGAGATTCGCCGCCAGACGCTCTTCTTCGGCCTCTGACAGCGGGGCGGCGACTCTCACGTACGCTACCCG
>JBOGDL010000073.1:0-10969 GCA_050701815.1 Micromonosporaceae bacterium
CGGGACGCCCCGGGCGGTCAGGTGCTCACGGATCGCGTCCTGGTACGCGAACAACGCGGGCACACCCCCGGAGTGCAACACCACCACAGTGTGGTCCTGGGTCCATCGCCGCTGCCCGCAGTGCGCGATCAACCCCGCGGCCACCTTGCCGCTGTACACCGGGTCGAGCAGCACACCCTCGGTCTGCGCCAGCAGCAGGATCGCGTCCAGGCACGCGGCGGTGGGGTCACCGTATTCGGCGCCGATGAACTCGTCGTAGATCTCGACGTCGCCGCGGGGCCGGCCCGGGTCAAGGCGGGTCAGCTCGGAGATCGCGGCCCACCAGGTGTCCAGGTTCTTCTCGCATACGCTGACGCTCTGGTTCACGCTGATCCCGATCACGGGCGCGGTGAAGCCTTCGTGACGCAGCCCGGTCAGCAGGCCAGCGAGAATGCCGCCGGTGCCGCACGGCGTGTAGAAGGCATCGGGTTCGACGCCTTGGTCGCGGAGTTGCGCGGCCAGCTCCAGGCCGGCGCGCACGTACCCGAGGCAGCTGAGCGGGGTGGTGCCGCTGACCGGGATCAGGTACGGGCGGCGCCCGCTCTCCCGTACCTCGTCGCAGGCGGCGAGCAGGTGCGGCTGCAGATCCCAGTGGTCTCGGGCCGCAACCACCCGCACCTGGGCGCCCATCAGATGGACGGTGAGCAGGTTTCCTTGCAGCTGCGCGTACGAGTCGCGGCTGAGCACCACCACGCAGTCCATGCCCAACCGCCGCGCCGCCGCGGCCGTCAATCGCGCGTGGTTGCTCTGCATCGACCCGCCGGTGACCACGACTTCGGCGGCTTCGGCACGGGCGCGGCCGAGCTCGTACTCCAGCTTTCGTGGCTTGTCGCCACCGAGCGCCAGTCCGGTGAGGTCGTCCCGCTTCAGCAGCACCTGGGTGCCTAGGCGCGAGCCGAGCCTCGGCAGCGGGTCGAGCGGCGTCGGCGTGTGCGCCAACCTCACCCGGGGGTACTCCTCAAGCGCTCCCGCCAGGCTGGGCTCTGCGCCCTGGCGGCCGTGCTCGATCGGGGGTGAGTCAACGTGCGCTGCTGCCAATGTCCGCTCCTTCAGAACAGGCCGAGGCTCATGTCTCAGTCGCGCCACGGTCAGATCGCCGAGTGGTACGTGTGCATCTGGCGCAGCCGCCGGCGCAGCGACGGCGGCATCGCAGCACATCCAGCCGCGTTCTGCACCGCGGTGAGCAGGTGCGCCCGGGATTCGGCTCGGGCGCGCTGATGGTCGCCTTGGGCGAGCGCGTCGACGATGACGGCATGGTGCCGGGCCCACTGCTGGGGCAGGTCGGCGCGGTCGCGCCACGCGGCCTCTTGGGCGGTGCGCCAGCACGGGCCGGATGCTCGGTTGAGCAGCGATATCAGGTGTTCGCGCAGCTCGGTGTTCCGGCACACGTTCGCGATGGCGATGTGCAGCCGATGATCGGTGTCGGCCGCCACCGCGTTGTCTTCCACGGCGAGCGTCATGCCCTGCGCGATCGCGGCTGCCTGGTCGAGCGCCTGCGGGTCCGGGTCGCTCGCCGCCAGCGCGACCGTCTCCGGCTCCACCACCAGCCGGGCCTCCAGCAGGTCCACCACTTCCGCGAGGGAGCCGGCCGCCCGTACGTGCGCTGCCTTCCCGGGCACCGGGGACGCGGTGAGCACCAGCGTGCCCCTACCGCGGCGAGGCTCGATGTAGCCCGCGAACTGCAGCGCGCTGAGCGCCTCACGTACGGATGGGCGGCTCACCCCGAATTCCGCGGCCAGCTCCGCCTCGGCGGGCAGTACCGTGCCCACCTGGACGGCGCCGGCTTCGATCCGGGAGACAAGCTCATGGGCGATGCTCACCGCCGCGGTCCGGCTGGCGTCCCTGTTAGCCTGTCGTGTCCCGGTCATATGCCTAGCATAACCACGTTATGTCAGACATAAAGCCGCGGTGTCGCTCCAGGGATCGCGGGGCGCGCGTGAGTGTCGAAATTCGCTATGGCCCGGCGCGGCCCGGCCATACGGTCGCTCCATGACCGTCCAGGTGATCGTTCTCAACGGCGGCTCCAGCTCCGGCAAGTCCGCGATCGCGCGCTGCCTGCAGAAGGTGTCGCCTGACCCATGGCTGTTCCTCGGGGTCGACACGTTGATCGACGCGATGCCGGAGCGGATGCGGACATCGGTGGAGACCGGGATCGAGTTCGCCCCCGACGGCGCGGTGCTGGTCGGGTCGGAGTTCCGGGCGCTGGAGACGGCCTGGATGCAGGGCGTGGCCGCGATGGCCCGTACCGGCGCAAGGGTGATTGTTGAGGACGTCTTCCTCGGCGGCGCCGAATCCCAGCAGCGATGGCGGGGACCGCTGACCCGGCTGCGGGTGCTCTGGGTCGGCGTCAGATGCGAGAGCGCGGTCGCCGCAGCCCGCGAGTCCGCACGCGGCGACCGGGCGACCGGAATGGCCGCATCTCAGGCGGAACTGGCCCACCAGGGCGTCGAGTACGACCTTGAGGTGGACAGCACGTACGCAGCGCCAATGGAATGCGCGCGGACGATCGCCCCGCACATCACATGACGTGCGGTTCGATCCGCCGTGCGGTCACGGCCGGAAACTTGCCTTGTCGAGCCTGAGTGGCATCACGTCCGCGATCCGCGCCATGTCCGCGTCGTGGGCGAGCACAGCCGCGTCGTGTCGCAGCGCTACCGCCGCGATCATGCAGTCAAGTAGCCCCCGCGGCGTGATCCCGGCCTGTCGGCAACGCCGATAGACGCGGACCGCGCCGTCGAAGTCGGCCACGCTGTCGAACGTCAGCAACGGGAACCGAGCGAGCAACCGCCGAAGCTCGGCTTCCCGATCATCGCTACGGGCGCCAGCGGTCACCTCGGCGATCACCGGCTCGGTGACCACGACGTCGTCGCTGCTTGAGATGAGTTCTGTCAGTCGCAGGTCGACCGGACTGCCCGTGGCCCGGTCGAACTCCACCCAGGCCGAGGTGTCCGCGAGAATCACTGCGCCGTGACGCCGCGAGGCGCCTGATCGGCGGGCGCCTCATCAATGGAGCGCGAGCCCCGCATCGCCAGCGCTTCATCGCGGGTCATCGGCTCCGCCGCCAGCTTGCGCAGCGCCAGGTCGACCACCTCTGTCTTGGTGCGCAAGTGGTACCGATGCATGATCGTCTGGACATAATCGTCCTCGATCTCGATGTTCGTCCGCAGCTTCGGCATACACGTATCGTACACGTTCGGCGTGGCCGCCTTGGTGATCAAGGCTTGGGTTGCGGCTTCTTGGTGGGGCCGCGCACCACAGGCTTGCCGTCCTCCCAGTCGACCCGGTCCAGCCACATGGTGCGTCCCGGTTCGGCCGAGCCGATCGCGTCCGGCCGCCAGGCGTGGTAGAGCATCCAGTCGTTGCCGTCCGGGCCTGTCACCACGGAGCAGTGCCCCGGCCCGGCGGCGCCCGGGCCGCTGACCAGGATCGGGTTCTCAGGCGCGTCGCGGCACGGGCCGAGCGGCCCGTCACAGCTGGCGTACCCGACGGCGTACTCCGCTTCGTCGTACGCGTTCGCCGAGTAGAAGAGATAGTGGCGGCCGTTCCGGAACTGCATCTGCGGCGCCTCGATCACGTGCCGGTGCCAGTCCGCGTGGTTGGTGAGCAGGCGTGCCCGCTTGCCGACCAGCGTGCCGCCGTCGGCGGACAGGCGCTGCCCGTACAGGTGCGTGGCCGTTCCGATGTGATTGCCGTCGTTCTTCCAGTGCAGGTAGAAGTGCCCGTCGGCGTCGGTGAAGGGGCTGGCGTCGATCGACCCGCCCTCGTCCGCCTCACAGATCAGCGGTTTATCGGACAAGTCGACGAACGGTCCGCGCGGGTTGTCCGCCACCGCCGCGCCCACGCATTGCAGATCGACCCTTGTGGACTTGGCGGTGTAGTACATGACGTACCGATGGGGGTTGACCCGCAACACCTCGGGCGCCCAGTTGAAGCCCGCCGTCACCCAGCTGCCCAGCTCCGGCATCGCCTCTGACGGCCCCGACCAACGCACCAGGTCCTTCGAGGTCAGCACCGGCACGTTGCGCACCCCGTCGTTGGTCCCGTACGCGAAGTAGGTGTCACCCACCTTGAGCACCCCTGGGTCGGGGAAGTTCGAGTCGTGCACCGGGTTGGAAAAGGTCACCGCAGCTCCCGTGTTGTCAGCGTCGCCGCCGGAGCGGTCGTCCGTGCCGGGCCCGCCGCAACCAGCGGCCAGCGCGAACGCCAGCAGCGGACCGGGCAACCAGCGGCGGGTCACAGCCATTCGTAGACTTCAGCCTTTCAGGCCGCTGCGAGAGACGCCTTCGATCACGTACCGCTGGGTGAACATGAAAAGGACCATCACCGGGACGCTGGCGATGAACGCGCCCGCCATCAGCACCGAATAGTCGATCCGGTACGCGCCCTGCAACGTGGCCAGCCCCGCTGGCAGTGTCATGTTCTCGGGGCTGAACACCACGTAGACGGGCCAGATGAACTCGTTCCAGTTGGACAGGAAGGACAGCACCGCCAGCGTCGCCAGCGCCGGCTTCGACAACGGCAGCACCACTTTCAGGAAGATCTGCAGGTGGTTGGCGCCGTCCAGCAGCGCCGCCTCCTCCAGATCCGGCGGCAGTGACAGGAAGAACTGCCGCAGGAAGAACACCCCGAACGCGCTGGCCGCGCCGGGCACGATCAGGGCCCACAGCGAGTCGATCCAGCGCAGCGAGTCAACGATCATGTAGTTCGGGATCAGCAACACGAACCCGGGGACCAGCAGCGTGGAGATGATCACCCCGAAGATCACCCGTTTCCCGGCGAAGTCCATCCGCGCCAGCGGGTACGCCGCACAGGAGGCGACCACCAACACCAGCACGGTGTGCGTAGCCGCCGCGATCATGCTGTTCAGGAACCAGGTCAGCACCGGCGCCTGCGAGTCAGCGCCCAAGATTTTCCGGTACGCCTCGAACGAGATCTCCTCGGGCAACCAGGTGGGTGGCACCCGGAGCGCCTCGCTCTTGGCCTTGAACGAGGTGAGGACCATCCACAGCAGCGGCGCCGTGAACACCACGGACAGCGCGAACAGGCCGGTGTACCAGCCCAGCCCGGCTCGGCCGCCATCGCGGCGGCCCCGACCGCGGCCGCTGCCACCGCTGCTGCCACCGCTGCTGCCACCGCTGCTGGCAGCCGGCTTTTCCGGGCTGGCGCTGTCCGCGGGCTGGCGCGGTTCGGCGGAGGTGAGGTCTGACGTGGACATTGGCATCAGTCCCGGTACCGGAGCAGGCGGAAGTTGACCACGCTCACCAACGCTAGGCAGATGGCCAGCACGAAGCCCATCGCGGCGGCGTTGCCCATCCGGAAGTCGCGCAGCCCTTCCTGGGCGATGAACATGATCGCGGTGCGGGTCTCCTGACCCGGCTGGCCATTCGTGATCATGTACGCCTGACCGAACATGTTCGCCGAGGCCAGGATCGTGATGGTCACGACAAACGCCATCACCGGGCGCAGCCCCGGCAACGTGACGTGCCAGAACTCGTCCCATTTGCCGGCGCCGTCAGCTCTGGCCGCGTCGTACAGCTCGCGGGGGATGTCCTGCAGGCCGGCCAGGAAGATCACGGCGTTGAACCCCAGGGTCCACCACACCGTGACCGCGACCAGGCCGATCCAGGCCCAAGGCAGGCCGCTGGTCCAGGGGATCCCGTCCGGCAGGCCGAGCAGTCCTGACAGGTAGTTGACCATTCCCACGTTGGTGTCGAGGAGGTACCGCCACAGCAGGCTGACCACGGCCACGCCGAGCACGTACGGGAGGAAGTACAGCCCCCGGAACAGGTTGCGGCCGGGGAAGTTCCGGTTCAGCATCAGCGAGATCCCCAACGGGACCACCAGCAGGAACGGCACGCTCGCCACCGTGAAGATGCCGGTGGCCTTCATGCTCTTCCAGAAGTCGTCGGCCACGTACGAGGAGCTGTCGAACAGCTCGGTGTAGTTGGACAGCCCCGCCCACGGCTTGTCCGGCAGCAGGAAGTCCCATTCGTGCAGGCTGATCCACAGCCCGTACCCGATCGGGGCGAGCATGAAGGCACTGAACAGGATCAGGTACGGCGCCAGGAACAAGTACGGCGTGAACCGCCCAGCCCGCCGGGCGCTGCTGCGCGCCATGCGGCGGCGCCCGGCGGCACGTGGTGGCTTGAGGTCAACGGAGCTCACTGGTACTTCTTGGCGTTTTCCTCGAGGATCTGGGACGCCTTCTCGGCGCCCTCGGACAGCGCCTGGCTGGGCGACTTCTTCAACAGCACCGCCAGGTTGATCGCGTCGTTCATCGGCTCGATCGCCTCCCCGATTCCCGGGGTCGCTGGCGGGAACCGCAGGTAGTCGACCTGCTCCCCGATCGCCGCCTGTTCGGCAAGTGCCGCGAAACCGTCCGACTCCCGGACGCTCTTACGTGCCGGCACCTGCCCGCCTTTCGCCCACTCCAGGGACTGCTGGCTGATCCAGTTCACGAACACCTTCGCGGCCGAGAGCTTGTTGTCGTCGCGCTCCCGTTGCTTCAACAAGACGAAGTTGTGCGATCCGGCCCAGGCGCCCTTCTCCGGACCGATCTGTGGCAGCGGGGCGACCCCCCAATTCAAATCCTTGTTTTCCCGGTACGTGTTGATCGCCCAGATGCCGTTCCAGTTGAACGCGGTCTTGTTGTTCTGGAACGCGGTCACGTCCGCGTCCTGACCGACGTCTTTGCGGCTGTGCCCATCCTTGACCAGGTCAACCATCCAGGTGAGCGCCTTGACCCCGGCGTCCTCGCCGAAGCTCGCGGCGGTGGCGTCGGCGTTGAAAAGCTCGCCGCCGTGCTGCCACAGCAAGGACTGGAACGTCATCGACGCCGTGAACTGGTGCGGTGTCATCCACATGCCCTCGATGCCCGCCTGCTGCAGCGCGTCCAGCGCGGAGGCGTACTCGTCGGCGGTCTGCGGCGGGCTCTCCGGATCCAGCTTGGCCTTCTCCATCACCGTCTTGTTGTAGAAGAAGCCGAGCGGGTGCACGTCCAGCGGGATGCCGTACCGGTGGCCCTTGTACTCGCCTGCCGTCCACACCGCTTCGGCGAAGTCGCCGGCCGACAGCTTCAAGGTCTGTGACAGGTCGTCCAACGGCAGGATCACGCCGCGCGCGGCGTTGGTCGCCAGGCTGTCCACGTGCATGATCCCGACGTCGGGGGCCTTGCCGCTGGCCACCGCCGCCGGTGTCTTCTCGTAGTACGTGGCCCACTCGTACACCGTCATCTTGACTGTGATGTTCTTGTGCTCGGCGTTGAACTTGCGCACCAGTTCCTTCATCACGGGCCCGTCGCCGCCGGTGAAGCCGTTCCAGAAGTCCAGGCTCACCTTCGGGCCGGTGTACTTGGCGCCGCTGCCCGAAGCGCCGGTGCTGCCGCCGCCGCAGGCGGTCAGACCCATCGCGAGGCCGACTCCGCCGGTCAGACCGAGGAAGCCCCGGCGTGACAGGGCGGAATTCTGGATGGACGGCGACCCTGCGCGCTTCGCGTCTGTCATCGCAACTCAGCTCTCTCTCGTGTCACTGGTGAAACGTCAAGGCGTTCCAGGAAACCGGGGGCAGCGTCACCGTTGTCCTCCCCGCCTCTTGGGAAGGAGGTTTCAGGCTCCGGGGGCAGACCCGATCCGGTTGCTCTGGGGTGTTGATCGCCGCCTGAGGGTCGGTCCCGGCCGACTCGGCGGCCATCACCACGTGCTCAGCGAGGGCGAACCCGTCCAGGGCCCGCACGTCGATGTTCAGTCGCAGCGTCTGCTCACCGCGGTTCACCGCGAACAACACAGCCGTCGACACCGCCTGGTCGTACGTGGCCACGGCGGAGAGCACCGGCGTCTCGCCGTGCCGCTCGCTGACGTACGTGGGCGAGTCCGGCCGCACCCGCAGCACCGCGCCGCGGGCCAGCCGCGAGGTCAGCGCGAACGGGTGGAAGATGCTCTGCCGCCACGCCGTGCCACCGGGCAGAGTGCGGATCGGGGCGATCACGTTCACCAACTGGGCCTGGTTGGCCACGGTGACCCGATCCGCGTGCCGCAGCAGGCTGACCAGCAGGTCACCCACCACGACCGCGTCGTCGGCGGTGAAGTCGTCCTCGATCAGCGGTTGCTCGGCCACGTCGGCGCCGTCACCGAGCAGCCAACCCCGGTCGCTCGGCTCGGTGAACCTGCTGTTGTACCAGACATTCCATTCGTCGAAGCTGAGCTGAATCCGCTTGGGTTTGCGCAGCTTCGCTCCGATGTGGTCGCAGGTCGCGACCACAGACTCGATGAAGCGGCTCATCACCTGACCGGATGCCAGGAAATCCCCACGGCTTTGATCGCCGGGGTCGAAGTAGTGGTGCAGCGAGACGTAGTCGACCACGTCGTACGTGTGCTCCAGCAGGGTCGCTTCCCACTCCCCGAACGTGGGCATCTCGGAGTTGGAGCTGCCGGCCGCGATCAGCTCGATGGACGGGTCGATCAGCCGCATCGCCTTGCCGGTCTCGGCGGCGAGCCGCGCGTACTCGGTCGGGGTTTTCTGGCCGACCTGCCAGGGCCCGTCCATCTCGTTGCCCAGGCACCACAACTTGACGCCGTGCGGCGACTCGACGCCGTGCTTGCGACGCAGGTCGGAGTAGTGGGTGCCGGACGGGTAGTTGCAGTACTCGAGCAGGTCGCAGGCCGCTTCCACGCCGCGGGTCCCGAGGTTGACGGTCACCATGGGCTCCACGCCGGCGGCGTCGGCCCAGGCCATGAACTCGTTCAACCCGAACTGGTTGCTCTCCAGGCTGCGCCACGCCAAGTTGAGCCGTTTCGGTCGTTCCTCGATCGGCCCGACCCCGTCCTCCCAGCGGTAGCTGGAGACGAAATTGCCACCGGGGTAGCGCACCACGCTGACTCCGAGCTCGCGGGTCAGCTCCAGCACGTCGCCCCGTAGCCCCCGTGCGTCGGCGGTGGGGTGGCCCGGCTCATACACCCCTTCGTAGACGCATCGGCCCATGTGCTCGACGAAGGAGCCGAACAGGCGACGGTTCACATCAGCGATCCGGAACGCCGGGTCCAGCACCACGTGAGCCGTGGGGGGAGGTGCCATGCCGCTAGTTTGTACAGCCAGCTTTCAACGTTGTAAAGAGCCGTGCGACGATGTGCCCGCGATGACGGAGGAGGGCTGGCACAGATGCGAGCGCGTTTGAAAGACGTGGCAGAGCGCGCTGGCGTCTCAATCAAGACGGTCTCCAACGTGGTGAATGGGCACCCTCACGTACGGCAGGAAACCCGCCACAAGGTGGAACAGGCGATTGAGGCGCTGCGCTACCAGCCCAACCTGTCGGCCCGCAGCCTGCGCGCGGCCCGTTCCGGAGTGATCGCGCTGGCCATGCCGGAGCTGGACGTGCCGTACTTCGCCGAGCTGGCCCGGCACATCGTGGCCGCCGCCGAGCGGCGAGGCTGGACGGTGCTCATCGACCAGACCGAGGGCTCCCGGGCGCGGGAACGGGTGGTGGTCGCCGGGATCCGTCGCGAGCTGATCGACGGTCTGATCTTCAGCCCGCTCGCCCTCACCGGGGCCGACCTGGCCGAACGGCGTGACTCCACCCCCATGGTGCTGCTGGGCGAGCGGATCGGCGGCGACAGCGGCGACCCGTTGGTCGCAGACCACGTGATGGTCGACAACATCGCCGCCGCCCACACCGCGACCACCCATCTGGCACACCTGGGTCGCCGCCGGATCGCCGCCATCGGCGCCCAGCAAGTGCCGGCCGGAGTCACCGCCCGGCTCCGGCTGCGGGGTTACCGGCGGGCGCTGCAGGACGCTGGGCTCGGAGTGGATCCGGAGTTGATCCGGCCCGCCCCCGCGTACCACCGGGCGGACGGCGCGCAGGCGATGGCCGACCTGCTTGACCTTCCCGAGCCACCGGACGCGGTGTTCTGCTTCAACGACCTGCTCGCCCTGGGCGCACTGCGCACGCTGTGGCAACGCGGGCTGCGCGCGCCCGAGGACGTGGCGTTGGCAGGGTTCGACGACATTGAGGACGGGCGGTTCAGCACCCCCACGCTGACCACGATCCAGCCCGACAAGCGACAGATCGGCGAGCTCGCGGTGCAGCTGCTGGCCGAACGGATGACGCCCAGCCGCCAGCCCCCGCCGCGGGAGGTGTTCGCCGGGCATCAACTCGTGAAACGAGAAAGCACTCTCGGCCGCGACCGGGGAGCACCAGCATGAGCCCCGAACGGGTCAGCGCCGGGATCGAGTTGGCATTCGACGTGGACACCGAGGAACGGATCCGCGCGCTATGGGCACCCTTGGAAGAAGTCGGGGTGGCCACATCGCCACTCACACTCATCGCCAGCACCGTCCGCATCTCACGGTTGTGGTCGCTGACTGGCTAGAAGTCACAGCCGTACGCGATGCGACCGCGGCCGTGGCGTGGCCGGGCCCGTTACCGGTCCAGTTCTCCTTCGTGGGGCACTTCGACACCGGGCCGTTCTGGCTGGGTGTGGTGGTGACGAGGGAACTGATCGACCTGCACCAGGCGTTCCACGACGCGCTGAACGCGGCAGGCGTCGCGAGTTGGGCCCACTACCTGCCCGGCAGGTGGACCCCGCACTCCACACTCGCGATGCGGGTCACCGACGAGCAACTGGCGCCGGCCAGCAAACTGGCGCTCGCCGCGCTGCCCATCTCCGGCCGGATCGTGGCCGCCGACATCGTCCGCCACACCACCACCGCCGCCGAATACCTCCCGCTCAGCGAATCAATGCGGCGGCAGGATCCGGTGCGATAAGACGGGCTCACATCCGGTAGAGCTGGAAGGTGGCGCACAGTTTTCCGCCGAAGTCTGGCGCGCTGATCGCGTACGACCACTCCAGGAACCCTCGGGCGTCGGCCATCGGGTGCTCGCCGCCCAGGCCTTCGAGGTACCCGCTGTGAGCCTGCAGCGACGCGACCGCGGCCT
>JBOGDL010000074.1:0-4859 GCA_050701815.1 Micromonosporaceae bacterium
AAGTGGCCGGTCACCTCGTCGTCGCTGGTCTTGTCGAGCACTGCCAGCGGGTAACCGTCCATCGCCAGCGGCGCCACGATCCGCCCGCCAGGCGCCAATTGGCGAATCCACGCCGGCGGCACATGGGTGACCGCGCAGGTGGCGATGATCCGGTGATACGGGGCGCGGGGCAGGTGCCCGTGGTAACCGTCGGCTGTGGCCAGGGTCGGCCGCCGGCCCAACCGAGCTAAAGCCTCGCGGGCTGTGTCCACGAGCCCAAGGTCGATATCGACCGACGTCACGTTGTGGTCGCCGAGGCGGTGGCACAGCAGTGCGGCGTTGTACCCGGTGCCGACGCCGATCTCCAGCACTGTCATGCCGTCGCTGAGATCGAGCCGTTCCAACATCACCGCCATCAGCGATGGCGCGCTTGACGAAGAGGTGGGGACCTCCACCGTGGCGCCTGAGGGGAGGGTTATCGTACGGGTCTGGGTCAGCACCACATCATCGGCGTACGCCTCGTCGAGTGTCCGGGCGGGGAGACACGCATGACGCGGCACGGCTCGGAACGCGTCCTGCCACACCGGCTCGGTCAGGTGGCCGGAGTCGATCAGAGCTTGGGTGAGTCGCTGCGCCGCCGACCGCCATTCCTCGGTCATCGCGAGACCGCCTTTCCTGTGAGCGAGACCGCGTCGCCAGTGAGATAGTCGGCGATCGCGTCCGCGATCGGCAGCCCGCAAGCCTCCGCCACCCAGCCCCACTGACCTGCGCTGTTGCACTCCAGGAACCACCATGCGCCGTCGGCGGAGACGACGAAGTCGAATGCCCCGTATGCCAAACGGAACTCCTTCAGGTAAGCCAGGACGGCGTCCCGGATCGGAATCGGAGGCTGGATCAGCTCATAGCGGTGGGCGTCGTAATCAGCGCGCCAGTCCACGCGTGCCGCCTCAGATTGCGGGTGGATCGCCACGGCGAACAGGTTGCCTCCGACCGCCGTCAGGCGTACCGCGTGTCGGAGGTCAATCCATTGCTGGAACAGATGCGCCGTGCTCGACACCCCCGACAGGTCTGTGAGTTCGGTGGTGTCGAGCAGCCGGGTGTAGGCGATCGAGATCCCGCCCGCTTCAGCTATCACGGGCTCTGCCAGCGGCTTCACCACGATCGGCCCTACCCGGGTAGCGAAGCGTCGTACCGCTGCTGGGTTGTTGGTGATGATGGTTGCTGGCGCAGGCAATCCGACTGAAGCGGCGACCTGAAGCTGACGTGGCTTGTACTCGGCATCCGCCATCGCGACCGGGTGGTTCAGCCAGCGAGTCCCCAGACCGTTGATCAGACCGCCGAGGGCGATCCGGGCCTGGGCACGCGCGAACCGGCTCTCCGGCGCCGACAGTCCCTCTGGAAGATCGAAATCGCCGGGCCTGCGGTAATACACCGCAGTCACCTCAGCCAAGCGCACCTGTTGACCATCGATGGTGAGCCATGTGTCCCAGCACGACTCATACCGAGCATGAAGCGTCGTTCGCTGCGGAAAATCAGCAGTGTCGAACACCGCAAGCCGGGTGCCATTGTCCCGCAGCGCCGCGGCGACCACCTCGATCGACCAGTCATCCCGGTCACCAACGATCAACACGAACGGGTCGGTTTCGGGTGTCATCATGTGTCCGGGGTGGCGTAGGAGTCGGTCATCACCCTGCTGTCGTTCGTGTAGGTGGTCTTCTGTGGCCGGTTCGTGTACGGCGTCCGGTGCTTGACCTCGACCGAAGCCGACTGAACCGCACCGCGCAGCGCGAACGGCCGCGTCGCGCCGCTTGGTTGCTCATCGCTGTGGGGGATACGCAAAGGACTCGTGGGGAACATGATTTCGGAGGGCATCAGTGGGTCTTGGCTAATCATCGAGGCCCTCCTCGCGGGCCTACGTTCTGACAACCCGTTGCGCCGTCTGGGCATGATCTGGCCGCTCATTAGCCTGTTGACGGGCGCGCTGCCGATGAGGGTTGGCGCGTCAAACTGGGCAAGGTGCTCCACGAAGTGCCGCCGACGACGAACAACGGATCCGGCGGCGCTGCATGGCAACGGTCGGCCACATGAGCACACCGAGATGAGCTCCCGGTGCTGGGTCAGGATCACGTCCGCGACCCGGACCTGGTCACACGCGTAGGCGACGAACTGCGTCGCATCCATGGACCTCACCGCCCCTCGCCTCTGGGCGCCCAACCCGCGGCGGTGTGGCGCTCCAAACGCAAGAACGGTCCGGTGGGATCCAAAGGACGTGTAGATCGCCTCGTGCAGCAGCATGCACACCGCCCGCGCGGTGACCACGTCGGTGTTCGAGTCACTGTGGCGTCTCCTGGTTGAGGGTCCACAGCGACCAGACCGCGACGGCCATGGTCAGAGCTGTGGCGCCGAGAGCTTTGATCGACAGTGTGCGGGCAGCCGCGCGCAGGAACGGGATCTGAGCCTTGGTGGCGCGCAGGTCCGCCCAGCCACGTCTGGCGCGTTCGACTTTCAGGCCAGTGATCAAGCCAAGCCCGAGCACGGCCAGGCTCCACGTCGCGAGCAGCAGCATATGAATGGATCTCCCATGGGTCGTGTTAAGTAGCGGCAAAGGAGTGGCACCTGTCATCCCTTGTTGTTCTCGGTGATCAGACCTCGGCGGTAAGGGATCCCAGCACCGCCTACAAAGGACTTCACGGGACGTCTAGGAGCTGATAAGAAGTCCCCATGCGTCCTGGTCGAGATAGATGTATCCGATGAGCAACGAGCGACTTAGGGGAGCACTCACAGCGCGTGGGTTGTCCGCAACGCGAGCAGCTGAGCTTGTTGGCGTAGACCCGAAGACCGTTGAACGGTGGATAACCAGGGACCGCTTGCCCCAACGTGCTCACCGCATCGCAACTGCCAAACTGCTTGGCGTTGAGGAGTCCTATCTCTGGCCCTCGACCATCGGTGACCCACTAGCTGTCTCTGCTGGACGCGCGGAGCTGGTGGAGTTCTATCCATCCCGTTCGGCGGTGCCGCCAGAGCTTTGGCGAACGATGATCGACCACGCGGTTGAGTGTGTCGACATCCTTGTCTACGCCGGGCTCTTTCTCGCCGAGCTTCACGACGCTAATCGTCTGGCCGAACGCGCGCGGCAAGGGTGTCGCGTGAGAATCTTGCTTGGTGACCCCGACAGTGATGCTGTCCGCCAGCGTGGCGATGAGGAAGGCTTTGGAATTGGCCTAGCGCATCGGGTGCTACTGGGGCTGCGCTATTACCAGCCAAACCGTCCTGTACCCGGACTTGAACTGCGGCTGCACAGCACGACGCTGTATGCCTCGATCTTCCGTGCCGATGAGACCATTCTCGTGAACACCCATGTGTATGGCTCAACCGCAGCTCACAATCCCGTGTTGCACTTGCGCAGAGTGCCTGGCGGCCGGGTTGCAGACCGCTACCAAGCCAGCTTCGACAAGGTATGGGAGGCCGCTGAACCCCTCGGCAACGTCGACGAGATCATCAAACGTTTCGAACGGGCACGGTAGAGGTATGCCTCGCAAGGACTATCTCAACGACCCAGACGCGCCGCCTGCCAACAGCGTTGTCCCCTCGGTGGTGGCAGCCGTGCGCAACGACGCCGGTGAACTACTGATGATCCACCGCACCGACAACGACTTCTGGGCGTTGCCCGGCGGCGGTCACGATATCGGTGAGTCGATCTCCGACACCGTCATCCGAGAGGTGCGTGAGGAAACGGGGATCGACGTCGAGGTCACCAGGTTGGTCGGCGTCTACACCAACCCAGGGCACGTCATGGCTTACGACGACGGTGAGGTGCGGCAGCAGTTTTCCCTGTGCTTTGCCGCTCGCTACATCAGCGGTGCGCCCAGAACGTCCAGCGAATCGTGCGAAGTGATCTGGCTCGACCCCACCTACCTGGACGAACTGGATATCCACCCATCAATGCGACTGAGAATAAGTCACGCCCTGGCGAGTCTGCCCCAGCCCTATATCGGCTGACGCCAGGGGACGTCATAACGCCCATCGGGACGTCCCGTGCTATTCCGCGTAGGACATCGAGCGTTCGCTTGGCCGACCATTAACCTCGGGCCATGGCAGACCTCGTCACGGCCGCTAAGCGACTCTCCGAACGGACGCTCGTTGGGCCATCGCTCGTGCGCCGATGGCGACACGTGCGGGGCGTGGGACGGCGGGCGGCCGAATTATGTTCCGCTGTGGCTGGAGACGATGGCGGAATCCTGGTTGCTGCTGCCTGGCTGCACGACATCGGTTACTCACCACTTGCCGCCAAGACCGGTCTCCACGCCCTGGATGGGGCCAGATACCTTGAGCGTGAAGGGTGGCCCGGCCGAGTCGTTGCCCTCGTGGCGCACCACACCTGCGCTCGCTACGAGGCCGAAGAACGAGGTCTTGGCGGGGCGCTTGCGGCGTACCCCTGCGAGAACAGTCCCGTCATGGACGCTCTGGTCAGCGCTGATCTCACCACTAGTCCGGATGGACAACTTGTGTCAGCCGAGAACCGGATTGTGGAGATCCTCGAGCGATATCCAGATGATCACCCGGTCCATACGGCAATCACCAAGGCCCAAGATGTGTTACTCGATCACGTCAGGCGCACCGAGGAACGCCTCTTCGCTGGGCCGACCCCATCCTGCAGCGGAGAGTAGCCGCGTCGAGCCTCACGCGCTGCCGAGCAGAGTTGCGAAGCGAGCCACAGCAGGGACCTGCTGTCACGAGGTGGTTGGAGCCCCGCCAGTCACGTTCCCCGGCGGGGTCAGACTGCAGATTGTGTCAGCCAGCAGCTCGGCGAGTGGGCGGTGGCTGTCTCGGGCGAGGTGCACGCCGTCCGCGCCGACATGCGTCACCGGCGCCGCGTCGAC
>JBOGDL010000075.1:0-27556 GCA_050701815.1 Micromonosporaceae bacterium
GAGGCCGATTGGCGGAATCAGAGCTGGCTGGGCGTCTGTGTTCCCAACGGAGGTGCAAAACTTGATGATCCCCGCTGTCTGGCCGCCCGATCTGCAGGGCGGCGCCGGTGCTTGAGACAGTGACGGGGCCGACGGCCCTATCCCGGCTCCGAGCCCTCTGGCGCAGCCGCAGCACCATCAAAGTGCTGGTGCAGCGAGACCTCACCATCAAGTACCAGCAGTCCATGATGGGCTATCTCTGGTCGCTGGTGGAGCCGATGGCGATGGCGGCGATCTACTGGTTTGTCTTCGGGGTGCTCGTTGGCGGCAGGGTGAGCCCGGGCGGCCCCGAAAGCTACCCCCTGTTCCTGGTCTCCGGCCTGTTCGCGTGGCTGTGGGTCAACTCCACGATCACCGAGGCGACCCGGGCGCTCACCAGTCAGGCGCAGATGATCAAGACAGTGCGGGTGCCGCGGGAGGTCTACCCGATCGGCCGAGTGCTGGGTCGGTTCATCGAATATCTCGCCGCCTTTCCGGTGTTGCTGATCTTCGTGGTGATTTTCGGCGGCGACGTGGGTTGGAACACGCTCTTGCTGATTCCCGCCTTGATTTTGCAGAGCGCCCTGCTGATCGGGTTTGCGTTGCTGGTGGCGCCGCTGAACGTGATGATGCGCGACATCGAGCGGATGACCCGACTGTTGAATCGGGTGTTGTTCTACAGCTGCCCGATCCTCTATTCGCTCGAATTGGTCCAGAAAGCCGACAGCCTGCCGGGTTGGGTCATGACGTTGTACGAACTCAATCCCCTGGTCGGCGTGTTCCAGCTGCACCACGCCGCCTGGTTCTCGGAGGTAAAACTCCCGCCGTACATGTGGATCACCTCCGCGGTCGGTTGCTTCGGCATGCTGCTGCTCGGATGGTGGTCGTTCCGGCGGTTGGAGCCGAGCGTGCTGAAGGAGCTCTAGTGGAGGAAATCGTGCAGCCGGTCATCGAGGCGCAGGGGCTCGGGATCAAGTTCGTCAAACAGCGCCGACGCAAGCTGCGGCTCCGTGAGCTCGTGATTCACCTCGGGCGGCGGAAGATGTCCAAGAACGAGTTCTGGGCGTTGCGGGACGTCTCTTTCAAGATCGACCCAGGTGAGGCAGTGGGGGTGATCGGGCGCAACGGCAGCGGCAAGAGCACGCTGCTGCGGCTGATCGCAGGTGTGATGACGCCTGACGAGGGCACCGTGGTGTGCCGCGAGAGCGTCGCCCCGCTGCTGCAGGTCGGCGCCGGCTTCGCCGGGGACCTCACCGGCCGGGAGAACGTCCAGTTGGTGGGGGCGATGTACGGGCTGAAGCCCGCGGAGCTGAAGGAGAAGCTGCCCGCCATCATCGACTTCGCTGAGATCGACGACTTCATCGACACCCCGGTGCGACACTACTCATCGGGAATGAAGGTGCGTCTCGGCTTCGCCATCTCCGCTCAGATCAAGCGCCCGGTGCTGCTTGTGGACGAGGCGCTCGCTGTCGGCGACAAGCCCTTCCGCCGGAAGTGCTACGCCGAGATGGAGCGCATGTTGAGTGAGGGAAGGACACTCGTGCTGGTCTCGCACCGGGAGTCGGATCTCACCCGGTTCTGCAAGCGGGGCCTCTTGATGGATCACGGACGGCTCACCGTCGACGGGACGCTTGACGAGGCGATGGCTGCGTACCAGGACGGAGCGGGGGCTTGACACGCGCGGTGCTGCTCGCCAGTAGGCGTGCCCAACCGGGCGCGGCAGGGCCAGCTGCCCTGACGCCGCTGGAAGCCAGCACCGTGGTCGGTCGACTTCGTGACCAACTGTCCGCTCGTGGCGTCGAGGACATCGTGGTGATCGCCCGTCCGCCGGACGGGCCGGGGCTGCGTGCCGAGGGGTTTGTGGTTCAGGAGTCCCCGGACCCGGCTGAAGACCTGCGGACGCTCGCCCTGCTCGCTGATCAGAGCGCGGAGCCGATGCTGCTGTGCGCCGCGGACCTGGTGGTGGCTGACACGTCGCTCGGCCTGGTGCTCGCCCATGCGCTGCGTGGCTCGGTGCTGGTGGGCTCGCCCGCGTCGGGCGGGCGGCTGTCGCCGTTGCAGCCGCCGGTGGTGGTCCAGCGCGGCCGGGTGGCGCAGGTGGACTTGGACTCAGCGCCGTCGTACCCGGCCCGGACGGTGTTTCGCGGGCTGCTGGCGGCGGACCCGCAGCGGCTGTCCGCAACTGCCCGCGGGTGCGCGGCGGAGCAGCCGGTTGCCGAGGGTGAAGAGGCGCCGGACGCGCTGGGGCTGATCCTGCAGGCGATGGTGATCAGCGGGGAGCCGGTGTCCGCTCACCGCACCCATGGCCTGCCCTCCGGTCGGGCGGCTGCCCCGGACACCGCCGAAGCGTTGGCGGGTGCGCAGCGTGACGTCGACCAGGACCAGGTGCGGATGCGGCTGGCCGTCAAGCGCAGCGACGACCTGTTCGCGACGTACTGCGTCAGCTCGTACTCGCCTTGGGTGGTGCGCTGGGCCGCTCGGCTGGGTCTCACGCCGACCGCCGTGACCTGGATTTCGGTGGCGGTGGCGCTGCTCGCGGCGCTGGGTTTCGCGCAGGGCGGACGGCCGTGGCTCGCGATCGGCTCGGTGCTGTTGTACGTGAGCTTCGTGCTCGACTGCGTCGACGGGCAGCTCGCGCGCTATCTGCAGCGATACAGCCGGTACGGGGGCTGGCTGGACACGATGGCCGACCGCTCCAAGGAGTACCTGGTGTACGCCGGGCTCGCGGTCGGCGCCGCCCGGTCCGACGTGGGTGACGTGTGGCCGCTGGCGCTGGCCGCGATGGTGCTGCTGACCACCCGCAACATGGCCGACGCCTGGTACGGCGCGCTGCAGGACGAGATGATCACCAACCAGGCGCGGCAGCCCGGGCTGCCACCGCCGGCTGCGGCGGGGGCGGGGCCGGCGAGCGAGTCCGGCGCCGAGCGCGCCCAAGACGGTGTGATCGCTCGAATCGGCGCGATGCTCCCCGACTCCTCGCAGCGGCTGCGGCCGGCCGACGCGTCCCCCTGGTACTGGCTGAAGCGCAGCATCGCGGCGCCGATCGGCGAGCGGTGGCTCGCGATCGGGCTGACCGCGCCGTTGTTCGGGGCGCGGGTCACCTTCCTGGTGTTGTTGGGCTGGGGTGTCATCGCGGCGGCGTACGTGCTCGGTGGCCGCACCCTGCGCGCGCTGCATCTGCGGGTTCCCGTGATGGCGGGCGCCGACCGTCGGCTGCACCGTGACGATGGTGTGATCGCCCGGCTGTTGGGGCGGGTCGGCGCAGGCATGGTCCCACCTCTGATCGCCTCGGTTGCGGCGGCGGTGGCTGTCGCGGTGGCGGCTGGGCTGCCCGCCGCGCTGCCTGACGCGCCGTGGTCGACCTGGGTGTTGGCGCTGGTCGCGGTCGCGGCGTGCCTGGCGGGGTTGGCGGCGGGCCACCCTCATGACGGGCCGCTGGACTGGTTGGTTCCGGCCGCGTTGCGGATGAGCGAGTTCGCGATCGTGGCCCTGCTCGGACTCTACGCGGGTGTGCCGTACCCGCTGATCTACCTGTTGACCGCGGTCCTGGTGATCTTCCATTACGACCTGACCGCTCGCCTGGAGCGCAAAGGCTCACCGGTGTCGTGGCGTTGGTTGGCACTGGGGTGGGACGGTCGGATCGCGGTGCTGGCGGTGGCGTTCCTGGCGGGGGTGGCGACGCCGGCGTACGCGGTCCTGGCCGGGGGTCTGGGCGCCCTGTTCCTGGTGAACGCGACGGTGGGGGTGGTGGCGGCCTCGCGGCGAGGGGGTGCTGCGGTGGTCCCTCCACGGCCGCGTCGCGCTGAGCCCAAATTCGCGACTGAGGTGGACTTGCCGCGGTCTGCCGAACGGGCCCACTGAGAGCCGCAGCCAGCTTTGTGACGCATAGGCGTCACTTCCGTCTGCCGGCATCTCCCCCGCGGAACGCCGTGTCGTGGTAATGCTCAGTGTGTGACTCGTATCGTCGTGCTTGTCAATGGCCTGCCTGGCTCCGGAAAGACCACCCTCGCCCGCGCCCTGTCGGTGGCCCTGGACCTGCCGATGCTCAGCCGGGACGCCATCAAGGAGACCTACGCTGACGTGCTCGGCGCCATCGTGCCCTTCGGGCGCGACGGCCGGGAGTGGAGCCACACGTTGGGCGCCGCCGCGGGGGAGACGCTATGGACGCTGTTGGCCGATTCGCCCTGTGGCGCCGTGCTGGAAAGCCCCTGGCTGGCCCATTTGCGTCCGGTGGTGATCGCAGGTCTGCATCGCGCGGGAGTGAAGCGGCCGTTGGAGATCTGGTGTGACGTGCCAGTGGAGTTGGCCCGGCAGCGTTATGAACAGGACGCCCCGCATCGCCATCCGCTGCACGGTGATCAACCGGTCAGTGAGGACGATTGGCAGTTTTTACGTTCGGTGGCGGAGCCGTTGGCACTAGGCCCGGTTCACCGGGTTGACACCTCGAAGCCCATTGACGCGTCGATTGTGGCCGCATGGGTCCGCTCCAGTTCGGGGGCCCCGGCCGCACGGTCCTGAGTCGGTCGGGTGCTGAGTCGGTCGGGTGCTGAGCCGGTCGCCGCCTGACACGGCAGGGCCGGCTTATCGCGACTCCTGCCGCGCCGCGGCGCTCAGCACACTGTCCAACAGCCCGGGGAAGAGCTTGTCGAGATCGTCGCTGCGCAGCGCGTTCATCTTGGAAGCCCCGCGGTAGACCTGACTGATCACACCGGCCTCCCGCAGCACCCGGTAGTGATGGGTGGTGGTGGATTTGCTCACCGCCAAGTCGATCACCGAGCACGCGACGGGCCGCCCCAGATCACGCAACGTGCGCGCGATGTGCAGCCGGGTGGGGTCAGACAGCGCGTGCAGCACCGACTCCAGCCGGATTTCCTCCGTGGTGGGGTGGTGCAACTCACGAGCACCCGGCGGCCGGTGCGTGGCTGGCTGTGGCTCGGCTTCCTGTGGCACGGCGCCTCCTCTTCCCCGCACATCGTACGACAGACATCGTAGTACGATGAAGTTCGTACTAAGGATGACCTTGAGGAGTGACGTGAGCGAGCCAAGCGAACCGACCAGCAGCCGCGGCAGCGCCCTGTTCGAGCCGATGACGCTGCGGTCGCTCACCATCCCGAACCGGGTCTGGATGGCGCCGATGTGCCAGTACTCCGCTGCCTCGGAAGGCCCCGATGTGGGGAGCCCGTCCGACTGGCACTTCGCGCACCTGGCCAGCCGGGCGATCGGCGGCGCCGGGCTGATCATGGTCGAGGCCACAGCGGTGTCACCCGAAGGCCGGATCAGCCCGTACGACCTGGGTTTGTGGAACTCGCGGCAGCAGCAGGCGCATGCCCGGATCGCGGGCTTCCTGAAGCAGCACGGGGCAACCCCTGGGATCCAGCTCGCCCACAGCGGGCGCAAGGGCTCCACCGACACCCCATGGCGTGGCGGCGCCCCGCTCAGCTCGGAACAGGGCGGTTGGCGCCCGGTCGGGCCCAGTCCGATCCGCTACGACGAGCGGCACCCCACGCCCCATGAGTTGACCGCAGCCGAGATCGAGCAGGTGGTGTCCGATTTCGCCGCCGCGGCTCAGCGTGCCCTGGACGCGGGGTTCGAGGTGGTTGAGGTGCACGGGGCGCACGGGTACCTGCTCAGCGAGTTTCTCTCCCGACACAGCAACCACCGCGGCGACGCGCACGGCGGCTCCTTCGACCACCGCACCCGGCTCCCGCTGCAGGTGGTGGACGCGGTGCGCGGGATCTGGCCGGACCAGCTGCCGGTGTTCTTCCGGGTGTCCGCCACCGATTGGTTGGACCAGGACGCCGAGCGGCCGGGCTGGACCGCCGAGGACACCGTCCGGCTGGCCAAGGAACTGCTCGCGCACGGGGTGGACCTGTTGGATGTCTCCAGCGGCGGCAACGCGGCCGGCGTGAGGATTCCGTTGCGCCCTGGATACCAGGTGCCCTTCGCTGCCCGGGTGCGTCGCGAGACCGACCTTCCGGTGGCGGCGGTGGGCCTGATCACCGAGCCCGAGCAAGCCGAACGGATCGTTTCCACCGGGCAGGCCGACGCCGTGATGTTGGGGCGGGAGCTGTTGCGGAACCCGTACTGGCCGCGGCGCGCGGCGCGGGCCTTGGGGGTCGAGACGACCTGGCCGCAGCAGTACCGTCGCGCGGTGTGAGGCTTTCGGCGACGGCCCGTCGCGGCTTGGCGGTAGGTCGTTGCGGCGGGGCGGCGGGCCGCGGCGCCCTCGTCCGAAGCGATCTGGCAGAATGAAAGGCTGGTCGGCGCGCGTTCGGCGCCCTCTAACCCGGAGGCGCGGCCAGTCCAATCGAGCATCGAAGCGGCACTTCCCCACGTGCTTGCCTCGGGCTCACACTCAAGTGTGACTTTCAGGAGCGAAGACCACTGTGGCTGTACGTATCCGGCTGATGCGGATGGGCAAGATCCGCAATCCCCAGTACCGCGTCGTTATCGCTGACCAGCGCAAGAAGCGTGACGGTCGGGCGATCGAGGAGATCGGGCTCTATCACCCGAAGGAAGACCCCTCCAGGATCGAGATCAACTCGGAGCGGGCCCAGCACTGGCTGTCGGTGGGCGCGCAGCCCAGCGAGCCCGTGCAGCGGCTGCTCGAGCTGACTGGCGACTGGCAGAAGTTCAAGGGCCTGCCGGCCCCGGAGCCGCTGAAGGTCGCCGCTCCACGAGCGGACAAGCACGCGGCGTACGAGGCCGAGGCCAAGGCCGCGGCGGCCACCCAGGAAGCTGCGGCGGAGAAGAAGGCCGAGAAGAAGAAGCCCGCCAAGAAGGCGACCAAGGCCGCCAAGGCTGCGAAGGCTGACACCGACGACGGCAAAGAAGCGGCCGACGACAAGGGCGCCAAGGGCGACAAGGCCGTGAAGAGCGAGAAGAAGTCCTCCGCCAAGGCAGAGGGCAAGTCCAAGTCTGAGGAGAGTGCCGGTGCCAAGGCCGGCTCGGAGTCCTGACGTGGTGCGTCCTGCGCTCGAGCACCTGGTGCGCGGCATCGTGGAGCACCCCGACGACGTGCGCGTCCGGATGGTCAACTCGCGCAAGGGCAAGCGACTTGAAGTGCGGGTGCACCCCGAGGACCTCGGCACTGTGATCGGCCGTGGTGGGCGCACCGCTCGTGCGCTGCGCCAGGTGATCGGGTCCGTGGGTGGACGCGGCTTGCGTGTCGAGATCATCGACAACTACTGAGGCGCACATGCTTCTGGTCGTCGGCGCCGTGATCCGTCCGCATGGCGTACGCGGTGAAGTGGTTGTGGACGTGCGCACTGACGAGCCCGAACGGCGTTTCGCCGCTGGGTCGGTGTTGCTTGCCGACCCAGCGGACGCTGGTCCCCTGACAGTGGAGAGCGTCCGCACCCACACCAGCGGGGGTCGAGATCGGCTCCTGGTGAGCTTCGGCGGGGTGGCCGACCGGAACGCGGCGCAGGCGCTGCGCGGAGTGCGCCTGCTGGCCGATTCGGCGGACTCGACACCCAGTGACGATCCGGATGAATTCCATGATCATCAATTGGTGGGTCTGACCGCGGTTGACAGCGAAAGCGCTGTGCTTGGCGAGGTGGTGCGGGTCGAGCATTCCCCGGCCGCCGACATGCTGGTGCTGCGCCGGCCGGAGGGCCATGAAGCCCTGGTCCCGTTTGTGCGGGCGATCGTGCCGCAGGTGGATCTCGAGGCCGGCCGGATTGTGCTCACGCCTCCGGACGGCTTGTTTGAGTTGTGATTCCCACGGCGGAGCGGCGTGGCGCCAGAGGGGCTCGCTGTGCTGATTGAGATCGTCACGATCTTCCCGGAGTACTTCGCCCCGCTGGAGCTTTCCCTGGTGCGACGAGCCCGGGAAACAGGGCTGCTCGACACTCGAGTGCACGATCTGCGGCGGTGGACTCATGACGTGCACCGGACTGTTGACGACACCCCGTACGGCGGTGGCCCCGGCATGGTGATGCGGCCCGAGCCCTGGGGTGAGGCACTCGACGAACTCCTGCGCCGCGGTGGGCCGGCGGGGGAGGGCGCCGGTCCCCGAGCCGCCGGCGCAGAACCCAGCGGCGGCGAGCCCGGCGGCGGCGAGTCCAGCGGCGAGTCCAGCGCTCCCGGTCCGGCGGACGCCGACATCGGGACGGCCGAGCCACTCCCGGTGCTGGTGGCGCCCACGCCGGCGGGGACTCCGTTCACTCAGGAGGTCGCTCGCCAACTGGCGGCCGCGCCCTGGTTGATCTTCGCGTGTGGCCGGTACGAGGGGATCGACCAGCGGGTGCTTGATGAGGCGGCCTCCCGGATGCCGGTGCAGGAGATCTCGATCGGCGATTACGTGTTGTTCGGCGGGGAGGTCGCGACGCTCGCCATGATCGAAGCGATCACGCGGCTGCTGCCCGGTGTGCTGGGCAACGCGGATTCCCTGTTGGAGGAATCGCATGCCGAGGGATTGCTGGAGGCTCCGATGTACACCAAGCCAGCGGTCTGGCGTGGCCGTGCGGCGCCGGATGTGCTGCGTTCCGGTGATCACGCGAGGATCGCGCGCTGGCGCCGTGATCAGAGTCTGCTGCGCACCGGCGACCGTCGCCCGGACTTGATTGCGAGACTGTCGCCGGATCGCCTGGATCGGGCAGATCGAGAGACCTTGCGGGGGGGCGGATTTCAAGTCCCGGATCCGGATATGGCAGAGTAGGGAGATTGCTGTGGGCGGCTTGCCCTGCCCGCGCTTCACTGTGTGGGGGACACCCCCCGTTCGAGTCAGATGTGCACGTATTCACCGGCGTGACAGCGCGCCCTTGAGCATGAGGAAGCATTGCGATGAACACCTTGGACGCCCTTGACGCCCAGTCGCTACGGGCCGACATCCCCGACTTTCGGGCGGGTGACACGCTCAAGGTGCACGTCCGGGTGGTTGAGGGCGCCCGGTCCCGGATCCAGATCTTCCAGGGCGTGGTGATTCGCCGGCAGGGCTCAGGACTGCGTGAGACCTTCACGATCCGGAAGATGAGCTTCGGCGTCGGCGTGGAGCGGACCTTCCCGCTGCACAGCCCCGTGATTGACCGTGTCGAGGTCGCCACGCTCGGCGATGTCCGCCGTGCGAAGCTCTACTACCTCCGCAAGCTGCGGGGCAAGGCCGCGAAAATCAAGGAGCGGCGGGAGAAGCCGGCTAGCTGACTCCGCCATTCGGTGGGTCACTATGCCGTCGCTTGTGATGTGTCGCTGTTGAGAACGGCCATCCGGCTCTAGGCTTTCGGTAATGGACGGATCGCCTTCGGAGCGTGAAACCGACACTGAGGATTTCCCCCCGCGCCAGCCCCGCGCCTCCAGCGGGCAACCTGGGAATGGTTCGGCGGGGTTTCCGGCGTCGGTCGCTCGCGGGCGGGCGAGGGTGCCGTCACCAGGTCTGAGGATTGAGCCGGCCGAGCAGGCTGGCGACGGCGGCTGGATGCACTTCAGCAACCAACACATCGACGGCGCGCAAGTCGGCGGCCGATTCGAAGCCCTCGGGGGTCATGGCGCCGCCGGGCACCCTGGCGTCGCAGCCTTGCCGTCCGAGGCAGCCGGCGCCTCCGACCCGACACAGGTTGGGTGGCCCGCACCCTCGGACGAAGTCTCGAGGTCGCTGCCCTGGGACGCCCCCGGCGCGACCCGCACCCCAGGGGATGGCCCGGAGCGGTGGGATTCGGACGCCGTTCACGACGCCGATCCGGAGCAGTCGGTTGGCGACGGGCCCCGTCCGGGTCGGTCCCGGCACCGCTCCAGCCGCCGGCGGAGGCAGTTGCCGCTATGGCAGGAGGCGCCGCTCCTGCTGCTCGCGGCGTTCTGCATCGCGGTGCTGATCCGCACCTTCCTGTTGCAGGCGTTTTACATCCCGTCAGGCTCGATGGAACACACCCTCGACATCGGAGACAAGGTTCTCGTCAACAAGGTGGTGTACGGGGTCCGAGAGCCAAACCGGGGTGAAGTCGTGGTGTTCCGGGGGACTGACCGTTGGGCCCCGGAGCATGAGCCGCCCCCCAGCGACATGCCCAGCCGGGTGGGTCGGTTTATGGGCGATCTGGTGGGTCTGAGCCAGCCAGGGGAGAAGGACTTCATCAAGCGTGTGATCGGTGTGCCGGGCGACACCGTCGCCTGTTGCGACGCGGAGGGCCGGGTGACGATCAACGGGCACCCACTGGACGAGCCGTACATCTTCGAGAACTCACCGGACGACGTGCCGGCCAGCCAAACCGAGTGCCGATCCAGAGAGTTCGGCCCGGTGTCGGTTCCCAAAGGCCATGTGTTCGTGATGGGCGATCACCGTTTGGTCTCGCAGGACTCCCGCTGCCAGGGCCCGGTGCCGATCGAGAACATCATCGGGCGGGCGTTCCTGGTGGTGTGGCCCACCGATCGTTGGGACACGCTGGCACCACCGGACATCTTCTCGGACGTCCCCAAGCCGTACGCGGCCAGCGAGCCGAGCCGACCAGCGGTGAGCGTGATCGACCCGATCGGGGCGCTCGCAGTGCCAACGTTGATCTCATTCACGGGTTGCCGAGGATCACGGGAACGTCGAACACGTAGGCTCTCTGCGTGACCGAAGTGGAATCCAAACGCAGTCTGCCGTTGTGGCGTGAGCTTCCCATCCTGATCGTGGTGGCGGTCGGAGTGGCGATCCTTGTTCGCGCCTTTGTGTTGCAGACCTTTTACATACCGTCACAGTCGATGGAGCACACGCTTGAGATCAACGACCGTGTGCTGGTCAACAAGCTGGTGTACGACTTCCGGAGTCCTGAGCGTGGCGAGGTTCTGGTGTTCGTGGCCCCAAGATCATGGCGTGGGTCGCCCGCCGAGACCGACTTCATCAAGCGTGTGATCGCGGTCGGCGGGGATCGGGTCGTCTGCTGCGACAAGCAGCATCGCCTTGAGGTCAACGGTGTGCCGCTGGATGAGTCGTACATCTACACCAACGGCGACGGGGTGCCGGACGAGGCGAGCAACGGGCCGTTCGACGTGGTCGTGCCGCAAGGGCGACTGTGGGTTATGGGCGATCACCGTTCGCAGTCTGGCGACTCTCGGGTGCACTATCTGCAGACCAAGAACGCGAAGGCATCGACGATTCCTGAGGGCGCCGTGGTGGGCAAGGCGTTTGCCGTATTTTGGCCCTTTGACCGGGCTGACTGGCTTTCGGTACCGCCGACGTACGAGCCGGTGCCCGCCTCGCCGCAATAGTCTGCGAGTTATGACTTCGGGACCGCGGATACCTGCTTCGGGCCAGACGTCGGATCCGGCCTGGACCGGGGACGTCGAGTCGGAGCGCGTCGGGCAAGTTGCGGCGGGCCAAGCCGTCGCGGGGTCGGAGGGTGTCGTGGCGCCGACTGCTTCTGTGGACGCCCTTTTACGCGAAGAAACCAGGCCGTGCGACGGTTCGGCGGCGATCTCCCGCCCGGCCGCTCGGGTGCTGCTGGTGGACGACATGCAGCGGCTGCTGCTGTTCCGCGGACGTGACCCGGCCCGGCCTGGCAGTCGTTACTGGTTCACGGTCGGCGGCGGTGTCGATCCGCCGGAGACGACCCGGCAGGCCGCCGTACGGGAGTTGTACGAGGAGACTGGTCTGTCCATACCGGAGGATGCGTTGGGCTCGCCCGTCTGGCAGAACGTCGCCCAGTTTCCGTTTGAGGGCCGGGTATACCGACAAGAACAAGAGTTTTTCCTGCTCAGGGTGCCTCGTTGGGACGTCAGCTGCGAGCTGTGGGACGAGGTTGAGCGGCGTACCGTCGATGATTTTCGGTGGTGGGCTGTGGACGAGCTTGAGGCTGCCGACGAGGCGATCTATCCGATTGAACTGCCGGCGCTGCTGCACCGGCTGCTCTCCGCCGAGGAGGCTTGATGCTCGCACCGGGACGCACCCTGCTGCGGCGCGACGGCGGGTTGTACGCGCTGGAGCGCGCCCTACGCCGGCGCGGCTTCGGACGGGTGGCCGGCGCCGACGAGGCAGGCCGCGGCGCCTGCGCAGGGCCGTTGGTCGCCGCCGCGGTGGTGCTGCCCGACGGTCGGCGGGGTGAGATTCCCGAACTGGCCGACTCCAAGTTGCTCACCCCGGTGGCGCGGGAGCGGGTGTACGCCGAGATCCAGCGGCGGGCCGTGGAGCAGGTCGTGGTGGTGCTGCCGTCGGCGGAGGTGGACGCCCGGGGGCTGCATGTGTGCAACATTGTGGCGTTGCGTCGGGCACTGGCCGGGCTGACACCACGCCCGGACTATGTGCTCACCGATGGGTTTCCCGTTGATGGGCTGGGCTCGCCAGGGCTCGCGGTGTGGAAAGGGGACCAGGTGGCTGCGTGCGTGGCGGCGGCAAGCGTTGTCGCAAAGGTCACCCGGGACCGAATCATGTGTGAGATGCACCAGAAGTGGCCGGCGTACGGCTTCGACGAGCACAAGGGGTACGTCACGCCGGGGCATGCGAAGGCGCTCCTCAGGCACGGTCCGTGTCCACAGCATCGCCATTCGTACGCGAATGTGGCGGCGGCTCTCGCCGTGTCAACCGGCGTGGCGGTGGGTCCTGGCGAGGAGATTCAGCAGTTGGTGCGCCACAATGGCGGCATGGAAGGGGGCGCGATGGGTGAGCCAGTAGGGCGCGGCGCCTCTGTGGTCGGCCTGCCCGAGCAGCGTGATCGGGCAGGTCAGTGTGAAACGGACGGTCCGCGTGACGAGGCCGAGGCATGAGCGCGGCGCGGCAGCGAGCGAGCGCGGAGGCGCGCCAATGAGCACTGAAGATCTCGAGAAGTACGAGACGGAGATGGAGCTGCAGCTCTATCGGGAGTACCGGGACATCGTCCGGCAGTACTCGTACGTGGTGGAGACCGAGCGGCGCTTCTACTTGGCCAACACAGTGGATCTTCACGTGCGTGACACCGACGGCGAGGTCTTCTTCGAGGTGGAGATGACCGACGCCTGGGTGTGGGACATGTACCGGCCGGCCCGTTTTGTGAAACATGTCCGAGTGCTCACATTCAAGGACGTCAACATCGAGGAACTCGACAAGCCCGATATCGCGCTTCCCGGCGATGGTGGGTTCGGCGGTAGCTGACGTCGGATGGCGCCCTGCGACGTCTTTAGCTGCTGTGGCGTGACGTTCTCGGCCGCTGTGGCGTGACGTCCAAGGCACGGCGCTTTGCGAGGCTGCTCACCGGGCCGGCGGCGGTTTGACCCGGACATCTCACCACTGGGCGCCGCCTCGGCTCCAGACACGTGTGGCGGGAAAGCTGCCGGGGTAAGTCCGGCAGCGTGACAAAAGATCAGCCAGACACTCAGCCCAGCGAGCCCTGGGACTCAGCCGCGGAGGCGCGACGGGGCACCCATCCCGGCGAGCGGCGACCCGGCCATGTGCCGGAGGGCACCGCGACTGACGAGCCGCCGTTGGAGGGCAGCTCGCTTGACGCGCCTCCGGTGCAGGGGGTGTACCGCCCCGACGTCGGTCCTGGCGGCGCTGAGATTGATGAGGGCGATCGTCCGTTGCCCAGCCGGCGCCGTGCCGCCCGCGGGCCAGGTTCGTCCGCATCGTCGGACTGAGCTGACACCCCTGATATTCCTGCAGGCGCGCTCCGGCAACGGAACCCAGCCAGCCCGCGGCCGCTGTGGCCAGCAACCCAGCCGGACGGCACAGACACGCTCGCTACCACACGTGCGATTGGAGTGCCAGCTCATCCACAACCACCCTCGCTGTCCACACTCATAGGCATCGGGCTATCGCTATCCGTGGTTGTTCCGCCATCGTGGCAAACCGACGATGACCGGGCGACGACATTGGTGGGGCGATGGCGAAGCGGGCGCAAGACGCCGTGGCGGCGTACGGAGAGCGGGTGGCAACCCGGCACCTGATGGCCGAGGGCATGCAGATTCTGGATCGCAACTGGCGCTGTCGCACCGGCGAGATCGACATTGTGGCTCGTGACGTTGACAGCCTGGTGTTCTGCGAAGTCAAGACTCGTCGCGGCACCAGCCATGGCGGCCCGGTGGAGGCCGTGGTGGCGGCCAAGGCGAGGCGGCTGCGGCGGTTGGCCGCGGAGTGGCTCGCCGCCAATGACCAGCACGCGGCCGAGATCCGCTTCGACGTGGTCGGCGTGGTGCCGAGCCGCTCAGGCGCCGCAGGCGTCGAGCACGTGCGGGGAGCCTTTTGATGGCGTACGCGCGAGTGCTCTCGGTCGGCCTGGTCGGCTTGCAAGGTCACCTGGTGGAAGTGGAGGCCGACCTCGCCTCGGGGATCCCAAGTTTTGTGCTCACGGGCTTGCCGGACATCGCGGTGTTCCAAGCCCGCGACCGGGTGCGTTCCGCGGTGCTCAACAGCGGCGAGTCCTGGCCCAACCGGCGGATCACGGTGAATCTCTTACCGGCGTTCGTGCCGAAGAAGGGATCGAGCTTCGACCTGGCGGTGGCTGCGGCGGTGTTGTGCGCGAGCGGGTCGTTGCCGTCAGCTCGCCTGGCCTCGGTGGTCCTGATCGGTGAGCTTGGTCTGGACGGCTCCGTGCGCCCGGTGCAGGGTGTGCTCCCGGCGGTGCTGGCCGCAGCCCGAGCGGGGGTGCGAGGCGCGGCGGTTCCCGCCAAGAACCTTCGGGAGGCGCGACTGGTGCCTGGCGTGGAGGCGGTGGGTGTCAGCTCGTTGCGCGAGTTGCTCGCCCTGCTGCGAGGCGACGCCTCCGCTGCGCCGCCTGCCGCGCCGACGCCGCAGGGCAGAGTGGCGCCGGGGCCTGACCTGGCGGAGGTGAGCGGTCAACTGGCCGGTCGGCGAGCGTTGGAAATCGCCGCGGCGGGTGGTCATCACATCGCCTTCTTCGGCCCCCCGGGTGGGGGTAAGACAATGCTTGCCGAACGGCTGCCGTCGATCCTTCCGCTGTTGGATGACGAACAGGCGCTTGAGGTCACGGCGGTGCACTCGGTGGCGGGGCTGTTGCCGCCGGACGCGTCGTTGATCCGGCGCCCCCCGTACCAGGCTCCTCACCACACCGCGACGGCGCCGGCTCTGGTGGGAGGCGGCTCCGGGTTGGCGCGGCCGGGCATGCTCACTCTGGCGCACCGCGGCGTGTTGTTCATGGACGAGGCGCCGGAATTCGCCCCATCCGTTCTGGACGCGCTGCGGGAGCCGTTGGAGAAGGGCGAGATCACCATCGCGCGCGCTCGAGGCGGGGCTCGGTTTCCCGCGCGTGTCCAGCTCGTCCTCGCGGCGAACCCGTGTCCCTGTGCGACGCCGGAGGGAGACCGGGCCTGCACCTGCACGGCGACAGCGCGGCGACGTTATCTGGGCCGGATTTCGGGCCCGCTGCTGGACCGGATCGATGTGCAGGTGGAGCTGATGCCGTTCACCGCCGCAAACCTTGCCGCGTCGGACTTCTCTGAATCCTCGACGGCCGTGGCGGCGCGGGTGCTCAGGGCCAGAGAATCGGCCGCGGAGCGGTGGCGGCGGGCAGAAGCCGCATCGGGGTTGAACGCAGAAACCCCGGGCCTGCTGCTGCGTACGGCGCCGTGGCGGCTGCCAGCCTCGGCAACTCGCCCTGCGGAGCGGTACGTGGACCGGGGCAGGCTCTCGGCGCGTGGTTATCACAAGGTGCTTCGAATCGCGTGGACGATCGCTGACCTGGCAGGGCGGGATCGTCCTGATGGCGGTGACGTCAGCGAGGCAATCCAATTTCGACTGCGGGGAGTCTCATGAGACCTGCTCAATCGACAGCCCCGGCTGAGGATGCTCAGCTCGGTCAGGGCGACGACGCCGCGCGGCTGGCGCGGATCACGTTGGCCCACTTGTTCCAGGCTGGGCGTCGGGATCTGGGAGATCTTGTCGCGGCGTGCGGCCCGGTCGAGGCGCTGCAGCGGCTACGCGCCGGCGACGTGCCCGGTCGGTTGGCTCAGGCGGGTCAGGGCCGGGTGGACGAGCCCGACGTGCGCGCAGCGTTGTCCCACGTGCGGCGGCTCGGCGTACGGGTGATCACCCCGGAGGATGATGAGTGGCCGACGCAGCTGGCCGACCTGGTCACCTTGAGTCGTGCCGACTCCACAGATCGCCATCCCCCGCTGTGCCTGTGGGTGCGAGGAACGCCGAACCTGCGGCGGGCGATCGCGCGTTCGGTGGCGATCGTCGGCGCCCGCGCAGCCAGCGAGTACGGCGGTCACGTGGCCTCCGAACTCGGGTATGGCCTGGCGGACCGAGGCTGGGCGGTGGTCTCTGGCGGCGCGTACGGGATCGACGCCGCGGCTCATCGTGGAGCCCTCGCCGCCGGCGGAACCACAGTGGCGGTGTTCGCTTGCGGCATTGATCACGCGTACCCGGTGGGGCACGCCAGTCTGTTCGAGCGAATCGTTGACTCGGGAGGACTGCTCGTCAGCGAGTGGCCGATCGGCGTGACTCCAGCGCGACACCGGTTCCTGGTGCGTAACCGCGTGATCGCTGCTCTGACCAGGGGGACCGTGGTGGTGGAGGCTGCCGCTCGCAGCGGATCCAGGGCCACCCTGCACCGGGCCCGGGACATGGGGCGGGCGGCGATGGCGGTGCCCGGGCCGGTGACCTCGGCGATGAGTGTCGGCTCGCACAGCGAGATCAGAGACGGCCGGACCAGCCTGGTGACCAGCACCGCCGAGGTGCTGGAAGAAGTGGGGCGGATCGGGGAGGATCTGGCGCCGCTGCCACGGGGTGTGGAGCAACCCCGAGACAAGCTCACACCTGAGGCCGTCCGGCTGCTGGACGCCATCCCCGCACAGCGGCCAGCGGGAGCCGAGAGCATCGCCATCGCCGCTGGTTTGGGGATCAGCGAGGTGAACCGACTGTTACCACTCCTGCTGTTGGCAGGCATGATCGAAGAGGCGGAGCAGGGGTACCGGTTGACTGCCGCGCACCGGGCGCCGAGTTCTGGGCGGCGACACCCGCGTCCGCGACTGCGCTGACCCGCACGGCGTGCCTGCTCATGACGCCGCCGAGGGGCGGGTTGGCAGGTATGTGGCACTAGAACGGCGCCAACCAGAAGGTCGTCGACCAGAAGGGCTTGGCCGGGTCCCGCGCCTCGGTGACCGGCCGGCTGGGTTGGCGGTGTGCCTGCTTGACGAGCGGTCCGGCGCCCCGGAGCGTAAGGGGATGCCAGCAGCCAGGCGCACAACTGAGCAGACCCGAGCGGCGTTGCCGGAATCGATGCGGCAGGCGCTTCTCGGTTTTGAACGTCATCTGGCCGGGGAACGGGGGAGGTCGCCGCACACCGTACGGGGCTATATCGGCGATGTGGTGTCCCTCTGCGATCACGCGACCCGGTCAGGTCAGACAGACCTCGAGCAGCTTGACGTGCGGACGATACGCAGTTGGCTGGCGCGGTTGCGGACCGCTGGTGCGTCACGTGCGACTCTGGCGCGGCGTGCCGCGGCAGCGCGGGTCTTCTGCGCTTGGGCTTATCGGGACGGCCTGGTTTCCTCGGATCCAGGTCAACTGCTCGTCAGCCCCAAAGGAGCGCGCGAGCTGCCATCGGTGTTGCGCGCGGACCAGGCGGCTGCGTTGATGGATGTGCCCCGGCAGGAGTCACCGGTCGGGACACGAGACCAACTCGTCGTCGAGCTGCTGTACGCCACCGGGGTGCGAGTCAGCGAACTATGCGGGCTCGACCTCGACAGCGTCGATCAGACCCGGCGCGTGGTGCGGGTGCTGGGCAAGGGCCAAAAAGAGCGCTCCACTCCGTACGGGGTGCCAGCACAAGCCGCGTTGGAGGCGTATCTGACCCGGGGGCGTCCAGCGTTGGCTCACGAAGCCAGCGGCCCTGCTCTGCTTCTGGGCGCACGTGGTCGACGGCTTGACCCCCGCGCCGTGCGGCGGGTGCTGCGGCAGCGTGGGGCCGAAGCCGGCACGCCGCAGGTCTCACCCCACAAGCTGCGTCACTCCGCGGCGACCCACATGCTGGAAGGAGGCGCCGACCTGCGGTCGGTGCAGGAGTTGCTGGGCCACGCCAGTCTGGGGACCACCCAGCTGTACACCCACGTCTCAGCGGAGCGGCTGCGTCGCGTCTACCAGCAGGCACACCCTCGCGCCGAGTAGTGCGGTGTTGATTCCGGCCGGGGGCGATGCGGGCCGCACCGCCATACGAGGTGGGCCGCCGGCCCGGTCCCGTGGCGGGAGGGCCGCAGCGTCATTTTGGGGAGTTGTTGCGTGCCCGGTCCGTGGCGGGAGGGTCCCAGAGCCCTGGCGCCGCGACCCCAAGGCGACGAGGCCTCAAGGCGACGGGGCCACTGACCCGCAGCTGAACCGGTCACCCGGGTTCGGAGCTGGGGCGGTCGTGGAGCGGCAGCAAACGGACCCTGGTCATCCCGAGCAGCGATAACGGATCCAGATACACGTCACCGGCCCGTCGCAACCCCCAGTGCAGGCAGGCGCGAGCCGGGCAGCCATGGTGGCCGGGACTCAGCCGCCCTATCACGTCACCCGCCCGTACGCTCTGGCCTTCGGCCACGGTCGGCTCCAGCGGCTCGTACGTGGTCAACAAGCCACCCGGGTGTTCGATACTGACCACGCCGCGCCCCGCCACCGGGCCGGCGAAGTGGATCGTGCCTGGGCCTGCGGCCCGTACGGGTGAACCTTCCCGCCCGACGAGGTCCACTCCACGGTGACCGGCCGACCACGGTTCCGGTGGCGGGTCAAACCGTCGGCCGATCACCGGAGGGTCACCCGGAATCGGCCAGACATACCCCGACCTCGGCGCGGCAGTGTTGCTCGGGCCCGCCTCCTCTGCGCCTGCTGGCGCCCCGAGCAGCACCGCCGCCGCGATCAGACTGAGCCCGGCGAGCACCCCGCACGAGAGGCTGAACCCGCTCAGCCATCCATTCCACGGGCGGATGTGTGACCGGGGTTGCGGCTGGTTGCCCAAGCGCCGGTGTGACGGTGAAGCCTGTGCGCTCCGGCACGTGGGTGCGTTGCCGCGCCGAGCTCGATGCGAGAGCCGTCGGTGTCGTCCGGGAGATTCGCATTGCTGCCTGTGGGTGTCACGACCATCACTCATGGCGCAGATAGTGGGCAGCCACGTGACTGCGGGCAATGTGCTGTCGCCTGAGTTGTGGACGCGAAGGGTCGCTGTGGACGAGGTGGCGGCCGGTCGTCCAATCTGATAGTCGGCGCCATGAAAATGCCAAAGCGAGCTGACCTGGGGGCTGGACGTCAGGGCGCCCAGGGGCAGAGCCACCCAGAGGCCGCGCGTCGCTGCTATCAGCGCTGATCGAGGATTCGACCCTCGTGCGCCTCGACGAGGTGAAGCGTTCGAGGGTTTCGCGTCGGTGAGGCGTAGCGTTCACCGCGGCCGGTGTCATACGGTGCCGGACTGTGGACACCTATCGTCGCGACTACCCCGACGGGGCCGACCAATGGCTACCTGCTGACCATCACCCCGCGTTGGGAAGATCGCACCCCCACACGGCCAGCTCGTGGAATCCCGACGCCGACCCGTTGACAGGGCCGATGCCACCCGGTGAGAGCAAAGCCAGAGCAACCCTGGCCGAGCTTCAGGAGCAGGCCGCGCTTCAGGAGCATGTCGCGCTCCAGGAGCAGGCCGCCGAAGCGCTCCGGCAGTCCCGCTCGCCTGCCCAGGCGGAGCCGTACCCGCAACAGGTTGAACCTGGTCCGCGATCGATCACCTCTGGGCCCGCCTCGATGGAGGGTCAGACGCGGCAACCGGACGCGGCGACGTCCACGCCGCCACAGAACGCCATTCCGCGACAGTCCGGCGTCGCGTCGGGTCCTCCGGCATCAGTTGAGCCGGGCGGACTTTCCGGAGCCGACCACAACACGGCCACGTTCCACACCCTGGGGCCGACAGGAAGCCACCCGACAACGGAGGAGGCAGGGATCCCGTCATCATTGGCGCCGATGCTGACTGGCCACGACCAGCAGCACGGTTGGCATCAGCCTTATGGTCCGGCGTACCAGGGCGATCCCGCCGGGTTCCACCCGTCCGCAGGACAGTCAGCGGCAGCGGCCCCGCCAGGAGCAGGCGCAGGCCACGGCGCTGGGGCAGGGCAGGGGCCAGGCGGCGCCGCGCCGTCGCCGGGTTGGACGCCGCCGGAAGCGCCGGGTTGGGCGCCGCCGGGAGCGCCCGGTTGGACGCCGCCGGGGCCGCAATCCGGCGCTGGACCCGAGGCCGGGCAGGCTCAGGGTGGGCAGTCGGCGGGCGAATCAGGATCGGCCGCTCGCGCCACCGCGGTGTTGGTCCCGGTGGTGCTTTTGACACTGCTCGCCTCAGCGCCGCCGGTGCTGCTGCTCTATCAGACCGGCTTCGAGGGATCTGGCGTCTCCGCCTCTGGCGTGATCGGTGGGACTCTGATGCTGATCGGGTTGCCCATGCTCGCGGCCGGGTTGTATCCGATGCTCAGTGGCCGTCCGCCGGCCGGGTCCCCGCAGCGGTTGAACGGCTGGCAGCTCGCGTCCCGGCCGCCATCGGTGTACCTGATGGTGGGTCTGGTGTTGCTGGTCGCCGCTGCGCTAGCTGCGGGTTAGCGAGGGCCACCTCGCGGTCCTGGAACGGTCGTGACTGGGAGTCCGGACCCGGCTTGACGTCCGCCCGTCGGGGTGCGGAGCCGGTCGGGCGCGGTGGGTTATGAGCCGCCTACCTGGATCACCGGGTCGCGCCGTACACTGAACGACTGGCGACCACATTGTGGTTGACCTCGCGCGCCTTGATCGGCTGCGGTGCTGTGGCGACCGCGATCGGCGAGGGCTCTCCCTGGTCCCGATGATCATCGGGTCGGAGGGCCTGGAGGCGCTAGGGCGGCGGCCGACCGGACGTCGCGGCAACCAGGACTGCGGGCGGCTCGCCCGCGAGAAGGAGAATCACCATGCCAGTGGTGACAATGCGCCAGCTTCTTGAGAGCGGCGTTCACTTCGGGCACCAAACGCGCCGTTGGAACCCGAAGATGAAGCGCTACATCTTCACGGAGCGCAACGGCATTTACATCATCGATCTGCGGCAGACCCTTGACTACATCACCAAGGCGTACGAGTTCATTCGCGGCACCGTCGCCGAGGGCGGCGCGATCCTCTTCGTCGGCACCAAGAAGCAGGCGCAGGAGGCGATCGCGGAGCAGGCCGCCCGGGTCGGGATGCCGTACGTGAACCACCGTTGGCTGGGCGGCATGCTCACCAACTTCCAGACCGTTTACAAGCGGCTGCAACGGCTCAAGGAGCTGGAGTCGCTGGAGCAGACCGGCGCCGACAAGGGGCTCACGAAGAAGGAGCGGCTGTCGCTGCAACGTGAGCGGATCAAGCTGGAGCGCACGCTGGGCGGTCTGCGGGACATGTCGAAGGTGCCCGCCGCGGTGTGGATCGTGGACACCAAGAAGGAGCACATCGCGGTAGACGAGGCACGCAAGCTGGGCCTGCCCGTGGTGGCGATCCTGGACACCAACTGCGACCCGGACGAGGTCGACTTCCCGATCCCGGGCAACGATGACGCGATCCGGTCCGCCGCGCTGCTGACAAAGGTGGTGGCGGCTGCGGTCGCCGATGGTTTGATCGCCCGTGCCGGCGCCGCGGTGAGTGGCGAGGAGAAGCCTCAGCCCGGCGTGGTGGGCGCCGATGAGCCGTTGGCCGAGTGGGAGCGCGAGCTGCTTGAGGACAAGTCCCAAGGCAAGTCAGAGGACAAGTCCGCTGAGAAGGCCGACGAGGGCGCGACTGAGGCCCCTGAGGCAGTTGCGGTGAGCGAGTCCTGATTCGGGCTGACACCAGACCGACACTGGCCTATCAGACATTTAGCACTGTTACGACCTGAGAGAGACAAATGGCTGACTTCACTGCCGCAGATGTCAAGAAGGTTCGAGACCTGACCGGCGCCGGGATGCTCGACTGCAAGAAGGCGCTCATCGAGGCCGAAGGCGACTTCGACAAGGCGATCGAGATCCTCCGGATCAAAGGCGCCAAGGACGTGGGCAAGCGCGCCGGCCGCACCGCCGCCAACGGTTTGGTGGCTCAGGCTGGCTCCGCGTTGCTGGAGCTGAACTGCGAGACCGACTTCGTCGCGAAGAACGCCGACTTCGTCGAGTTGGCGCAGACCTTGGTGGAGCAGGTCGCCGCCACCCGTCCGGCCGACGTGGAGGCCTTCCTCACCAGCGAGAAGGACGGCAAGACCATCCAGCAGGCCGTCGACGAGGCTGCGGCCAAGATCGGCGAGAAGCTGGTGGTCAACCGACTCGCTGTGCTGGACGAGCCGGTGGCGGTGTACATGCACCGCAAGAGCCCGGACCTGCCGCCCCAGGTGGGTGTGTTGGTGCAGTACAGCGGCGACAACGCCGAGGCGGCTCGTGCCACGGGGATGCAGATCGCCGCGATGCGTCCCCGGTACGTGAGCCGGGACGAGGTCGCGGACGAGGTGGTCGCCAGTGAGCGCCGCATCGCCGAGCAGACCGCGCGTGAAGAGGGCAAACCGGAACAGGCGATCAGTAAGATCGTCGAAGGCCGGGTAAACGCCTTCTTCAAGGACTTTGTGCTGCTCGAGCAGGCATCGGTCACGGACTCCAAGAAGACCGTCAAGCAGGTTCTGGACGCCGAAGGGGTGAGCGTCACGCGATTCGCGCGCTTCGAGGTGGGCCAAGCCTGAGCAGGCAACAGCGCTCCAGCATCGAAGACGAGGAGGCCGTCGAGGTGGCAGTATGCGACACGATGGCCTCCTCGCCGTGTGAGTCGGAGCTGAACGGCGCCAGGAGCCGTCCGGCGCATGGCCGCCAGGTCGCGAGCAGCGCACGCTGGCCTGGTCCGCTGCCGAAGAGCCCGAGCTGGTGCCCCCAGCCGCCGAACAGAGAGTCGTGGAGATGACGGGAACCGCAGTCCATTCGCTGTCCGCATCCGCAGGCAGCGAGTCCGCCGAGCGGCCGGCCCACGGCAGGGTGGTTCTCAAGCTTTCCGGCGAGATGTTCGGTGGTGGCCGGGTCGGGGTGGACCCGAACGTGGTGCACCAGATGGCGCAGCAGATCGCGGCGGCGATCGACCGTGGCGCTCAAGTCGCCATCGTGGTGGGTGGGGGGAACTTCTTCCGCGGCGCTGAGCTGCAACGCCGGGGGATGGAGCGAGCACGCGCCGACTACATGGGGATGCTCGGCACCGTGATGAACTGCCTGGCGCTGCAGGATTTCCTGGAGAAACAGGGTGTCGACACCCGAGTGCAGACGGCGATCACGATGGGGCAGGTGGCTGAGCCGTACATCCCTCGGAAGGCGATCCGGCACCTGGAGAAGGGCCGGGTGGTGATCTTCGGCGCCGGCGCTGGGATGCCGTACTTCTCCACTGACACGGTCTCGGCGCAGCGCGCGTTGGAGATCAAAGCCGACGTGGTGCTGATGGCGAAGAACGGTGTCGACGCGGTGTACACCGCAGATCCACGTCACGATCCCACCGCGCAGCGGCTGGACCGGGTCACCTTCGAAGAGGCGCTGAAGCGCAACCTGAAGGTGGTGGACGCCGCCGCGTTCAGTCTCTGCATGGAGAATCGGCTGCCGATGCTGGTGTTCGGCGCCGACGGCGAGGACACCATCGTGCGGGCGCTCACGGGGGAGAAGATCGGCACGCTGATCACCGCGGCGGAGCCCGCCGCGCCAGTGTCCCCCTAGCGATTCACCCATTGAGCTGGCCAGTCAGGTTGATAGGCCACCCCGGCCGCACCGCCGAAGGAGGCGAGGACAGACGTGATCGACGAGACGCTCTTCGAAGCCGAAGAGAAGATGGAGAAGGCGATCGAGCACGCCAAGGAGGAGTTCTCCTCGATCCGCACGGGTCGAGCCACTCCATCCCTTTTCAGCCGGATCACGGTTGACTACTACGGCACCCCGACGCCGTTGCCGCAGTTGGCGTCGGTGGCGATCCCCGAGCCGCGGATGGCGATCATCAAGCCGTACGACACGTCGCAGATCGGCGCCATGGAGCGTGCGATTCGCGATTCGGACCTCGGGGTAAACCCCAACAACGAAGGCACTGTGATCAGAATCGTGTTGCCGCAGATGACTGAGGAGCGGCGGCACGAGATGATCAAAGTCGCTCGTAACAAGGCCGAGGACGCACGGGTCGCGCTGCGCAACGTTCGCCGCAAGGCGAAGGAGGAGCTGGAGCGGATCCAGAAGGACGGCGAGGCCGGGGAGGACGAGGTGCGCCGCGCTGAGAAGGAGCTCGAGGACGTCACGCACCGGTTCGTGGCCGATGTCGACAAGATCCTCAAGCATAAGGAAGTCGAGCTACTCGAGGTCTGATGTCGGCGTACCAATCGCCGAGCTCTGGCGGTTTTCGACCGGACTCGCGTCCGGCGTACCCGCAGCAGCAAGGCCCCCAGTACCGGGCGCGGCGTCCCGCCGCGCCCGACGCGCCGACGGGCTACGCCGTCCCGCCGCCCGCGTCGGCGCCGCCGACCATTCGTCAGCGCGCCCTCGACCCTGCTTTCCCTGGCGCCGGTAGCCCCGCTGTGCCTGCCGCTGGTGATAGCAGGGCCGTTCCCTCGGGTGGGAAGAAGCCTGGTGGCAAGGCCGGGCGCAACCTGCCCGCGGCGATCGGGGTGGGCGTCACGCTCGGCGTCCTCGTGATCGCGTCGCTGTGGCCATGGCGCTTCGCTTTTGTGCTGCTGGCAGCTGGTGTGATCGCGGGGGCGATCTGGGAGATGGTGCGTGCAGTGGAGCCGATCCAGGCGCGACCGCCGTTGCCTCCGCTGTTGATCGGCGGCCCGGCGATGGTGGTGCTCGCGTGGTTCGCCGGTGTCGAGGCGATGGTGCTCGGGCTCGTGCTCACGGTGACGGCGGTGTTGATCTGGAGGCTCGGCGAGGGCCCGGTGGGGTACCAGCGGGACATTGTGACGGCCACTCTGATCGCCGCGTACGTGCCGTTCCTGGCCGGTTTCGCGGTGCTGCTCGCGCGTCCCGAGGACGGGCACCTCCGGGTGATCATCACCATCGCCGCGGTGGTGCTCTCTGACACCGGCGGTTACGCCGTGGGCGCGTTGTTCGGACGGCACCGGATGGCGCCGACGGTGAGCCCGAGCAAATCCTGGGAGGGCTTCGGGGGCTCGTTGCTGGCGAGCGGCATCGGCGGCGCCTTGATGCTGAGCCTGTTGCTGGGCCAGGAATGGTGGCAAGGCGTGGTGTTTGGGGTGGCGCTTGCGCTCTCGGCGACTTTGGGAGATTTGTCAGAGTCTCTGATGAAGCGCGACCTGGGGATCAAAGACATGGGCAGGCTGCTGCCCGGTCACGGCGGATTGATGGACCGGCTCGACTCGCTTCTGCTAGCTGCGCCCACCGGCTACCTGCTGCTGGTGTTGTTCGCGCCGCCGACGGGATGAGCGCGCTGACGCCGCGCTGCCGGCAGGCACGCCTGGTGACGTGGCCACGGCCGAACGTGCGAGACTGGCAGGCGTCATGAAGACGTTGCCTCTCCTCACCCCCGATCGCCCCAGCAAGGCCGCCGCTTTGCCTCCTCGTCACTTCGCGGACCTTGATGCCGACGAGCGCCGGAAAGTGGTCCTGGAACTGGGCGAAAAGCCGTACCGAGCTGCCCAGCTCTCGCATCATTACTTCGGCCGATTGGCCAGGATCGAGTCGGGCGCCCCGTTGAGCGACCTGTCGCCGACCGTGCGCGACAAGCTGGCTGCGGCGCTGTTTCCCACTCTGATGACGGCCGCCCGAGCGCAGAGCTGCGACGATGGCGCCACCCGCAAGACGCTGTGGCGGCTGCATGACAGCGCCTTGGTGGAGAGCGTGGTGATGGGCTACCCGGACCGAGTCACGGTGTGTGTCTCCTCACAGGCGGGGTGCGGCATGGCGTGCCCATTCTGCGCGACGGGTCAGGCGGGTCTGACCCGTAACCTGTCCACCGCTGAAATCGTCGAACAAGTAGTGAACGCCGCCCGAGATGTGGCGCTCGGCGACGTGGCCAGCGCGGCCGGTGAAACCGCTGGCGACGACGATGTGGCACGTCGCCTTTCGCACGTCGTGTTCATGGGCATGGGCGAGCCGTTGGCCAACTACACCCGTCTCGTTGCGGCGATTCGCCGGATCACCGAGCCCAAGCCGCGTGGGCTGGGGTTGGCGCAACGTCACGTGACGGTCTCTACTGTGGGTTTGGTTCCGGCGATGCGACGCCTTGTCGATGAGGACTTGCGGATTACGTTGGCGGTGTCGTTGCACGCGCCAGACGATGAGCTGAGGGACGAGTTAGTGCCGGTGAATACCCGGTGGAAAGTGGACGAAGTGCTCAGTGCCGCCTGGCGGTACGCCGATCAGACAGGGCGACGGGTTTCTATTGAGTACGCCCTGATCCGGGATGTGAATGATCAGCCGTGGCGGGCCGAACTTCTTGGCCAGCTACTGTCGGGTCGGCTGGCACACGTTAATCTCATTCCGCTCAACCCGACTCCGGGCAGTCGTTGGGACGCCAGCCCGAAGCCGGTGGAGCGACAGTTTGCACAGCTGTTACGGGCAGCTGGCGTGACCACCACGGTGCGGGACACTCGTGGACGGGAGATTGACGGCGCATGCGGGCAGCTCGCGGCAGCGGAGGTGAGTGAGTGACGACTCAGGGTCAGCGTTTTCGCCGCCGGGCACTGCGTCGCGGGTACAAGGTCGATGAGGTCGACGAATTCCTGGATCGTGCTGAGGCGACTCTTGCGGGTGAGACCGACGACGGGGTCGTCGGCGCCCAAGAGGTCCACGACGTCGTCTTCAAGGTCCGTTTTGGGGGCTACGACGAGTGGCAGGTCGACGTCTACCTCGACCGGTTGGAGCGCCAACTCACCAAGCTGGAAGAGGAAGGTCACCCGGGCGGCCCACGCCAACCGGAGCGGCCCTCCCGGTTGTCCCGCGCTGAAGAATCCGGATATCCGCCTCCGAACGCGCGTGGCGGTCGCGGGTACGGCGGCGAACGTGGCATGCCCGCCGAGCACGGTTACGGCGCGGAGCCAGACGCCGGCTATGGGCCGGATCCCGGCAACGCTCATGACTTCCCGACTGAGCGCGGTGGCCGTGGTCGCGGCGACGGGTACGGGCCGCGTGAAGAGCCCGGGTACGGGCAGCCGCTGGATGAGCCCACCATGCTTCGTCGTCCGGATCGCAGCCGGCCCGCCGCCGCGTCTCCGCCCCGATCAACGGGCGGGCCGATGGGAGGGCAACAGCCTCCGCAAGAGGACCCCCGAATGCAGGGCGGTCCGCCGATGCCCGACCCGCAGCAGATGCCGCGGGGGGTGCCGCCGCACGCCGCTGCCGCTCGTCCGCCGCATCAGCCTGACGCGAACATGACGCAGCAAATCCCGAACATGCGCGCGGGCAGCGGTGGATATGAGATCCCGGGGCGCCACGGCAGGCCGGACATGACCTCAGAGATCGGCGCCGCCGGTGATTCCCCGTTCACCCCGGACGATCTGACCCGGCTCGATCAGCTGCGGCGCACGTTCCAGCTGCGCCGTTTCGGAAGTGGGTACGACCGCGGGCAGGTCGACCGGCTCTTCGACGCGATCGCGGCGACCATGGCGGGCCGTTCAGCGGTGACCGTGACCGATGGCGAGCTCGACCCCGGGCAGTTCAGCCTGGTGCAGGGCGGCTACTTCGAGGCTGAGATCGACGC
>JBOGDL010000076.1:0-8498 GCA_050701815.1 Micromonosporaceae bacterium
CGAAACCGGGCCGAAGCCCTGTACGAGCCGTACCGGGTGAGCCGTCACCTGCTCGCGATCGACTGGCTCTGCGACCACGGTTTCGACCCGATGCCCACCGTAAAAGAGCTCACCCGCCTAGCGGCCGGCTACCCCGCGGTCTAGCCGGCTACCCGCCGTCTGGCGGACCGGCCCGCTGGCTCGGTTCGATCAGGTGGCTGAACGCCTTCAAGTTGTCCAACGGCTCGCCCCGCTTGACCCGCCATTCCCACTCTCGCCGGATGGACGTGCCGAAGCCGATCTCCAGCATGGTGTTGAAGTTGTCGTCGGCGTACCGCAGCACCGAGCCGAGCAGGCGATCGAGCTCTTCCTCGGTGACCGCGGGCAGCGGCACCCGTCCCATCAGGTACACGTCCCCGACCTTGTCGATCGCGAACGAGACCCCGTACATCCGGGCGTTGGCCTGCAGCAGCCACTCCCAGAGCTGCTGCCGGTTCTCATCGGGCTGGCGCATCACGAACGCCTCAATCCGCAGCGTGTGCTCGCCCACGATCAGGTTGCAGACCGTGGTGTATTTGCGCACCCCGGGCAGCGTCACCGCGTACGAGTGGTCGCCCGTGCGTTCCCACGTCAACTCAGCGTCGTCCAGTGTGGACTCGATCAGGGCAGCCACGGTGTCGGAGGCGTCAGGCATGTCGTCCTCAACTCACCAGGTCCAGTCGCCGGTCGCGGCCGTCGGCCAGCGCCCGCTCGTACACCGCCAGCAAACCATGAGCGGTACGGCTCCAAGGGAAGTTCCCGGCATGTCGCACCGCCCCGGCCGCCAACTGGCTGCGATGCGCCGGATCCGCGAGCAGCCGCCGGATCGTCGCGCCCCACGCGTGCGGAGAGTGGCCTTCCACCAGGGCGCCACTGACGCCATCGGCGACCGCGGTCACCAGCCCGCCCACCGCGGCGGCGACCACGGGGGTGCCACACGCCTGCGCTTCCAAGGCCACCAGTCCGAAGCTCTCGTTGTGGCTGGGCACCAACAGCAGGTCGGCGGCTCGGTACAGCTGCGCCAGGCGTTCGCTCGATTGCGGCGGCACAAAGCGCACCGACTCAGCCACCCCGAGATTCGTGGCCAGCTCCTGGAGATGAGTCGGCCGGGCCATCCCGGCGCCGCTGGGTCCACCGCAGATCACGGCGGTGACATCGCGGCCCAGCTCCGGGTCCTGCTCACGGAGTTCCGCCAGCGCGCGGATCACCACATCCGGCGCCTTCAAGGGCTGGATCCGGCCCACGAACAGCAGCACCAAGCCCCGCTCAGGCAGGCCCAGGCTCCGGCGTGCGGCTGCCTTGGAGCCGGGCGAGAACCGGCTGAGGTCGGCGCCTGGCTGCACCACCGCGACCGCCTCGGGGTCAGCGTCGTACAGGTTGATCAGTTGGGAGGCTTCGGCGTCGGTGTTGGCGACCAGCCAATCGGCTTCGGTCACCACCTGCTCTTCGCCCATCAACCTGGCATGTGGCTCCGGAGTGTCGCCGTCAGCTAACAAGGAGTTCTTCACCTTGGCCAGCGTGTGCGGAGAGTGAATCAATGGCACCCCCCACCGCTCTTTCGTCGCCCAACCCGCGTGGCCGGACAGCCAGTAGTGGGTGTGCATCAGGTCGTACCACCCCGGGCGCCGTGCCGCCTCGGCCCGGAGCACTCCCGCCGTGAACGCGCACATCTGGGCGGGTAGGTCCTCCTTGGCCAGGCCCTCGTACGGGCCCGCCATCACGTGGCGCACGTTCACGCCCGGCGTCAGCTCCACAATCGGCGGAAGCTCGCTGGACGTCGCCCGGGTGAAGATCTCCACTTCCACGCCTGCCTCGGCGAGCCGCTTGGAGACTTCGACGATGTAGACGTTCATGCCGCCGGCGTCCCCGGTGCCGGGCTGTTCCAGTGGCGATGTGTGCATCGACAGCGTGGCGATCCGGCGGGGGCGGCGTATCGCCGTCGGTCCCGCTTGCGCTAGCCCAATTACCACGTGGCTCCTTTCACAACGACGCCGCGCAGCCTTTAAGCAGTCGCAGGCTTGAACCGCACAGCACAACCCAGCCGATTCCCGCCCTCTTCCCGGCACCCCGCGCCTCGGTGACAAACCTCACCTCGGATGCCATCAGAAAATCCCGGGAGGACCGCTGACCAGCAGGAGCCCGTGGGGGCCAAAATCAGGCAGTGGCTTCAGATCTGCTGCCGATCGCAGTGGTGACAGGCGCCTCCATGGGATCGGCGCCTCGACCGCTCGACAACTGACGAACGAAGGCTTCCACGTGTTGCTCGCTGCCCGGCGGCTGGAGCGGCTAACCGCGCTGGCCGCTGAGATCAGGGGCACACCGTTGCGATGTGACGTGACGGTGGCGGACGAGCCTCGCGAGCCTCGCTGAGCCGGTTCAGGGCGGCGCCCCTCCCGGGGTGCGGCGCGGGCGTACCGTCACCCCATGGACGGCTGGCTTCAGATACTGCTCCAGGTGTTGCTGGCCAGTGCCCTCGGCGCTGCCATCGGCATGGAACGCGAGATGTCGGCGCAACCGGCTGGGCTGCGTACCCACATGTTGGTCTCGCTCGGCTCGGCGCTATTCACCATCGCCGGAGCCAACGTGCTCGGCGCTGACCCCACTCGGGTGGCGGCGCAGGTGGTCACCGGCATCGGGTTCCTCGGCGGCGGCGCGATCCTCCGGGAGGGCATGTCGATCCGGGGGCTGACCACGGCCGCGGCGCTCTGGGTGTCGGCCGCGATCGGTCTTGCGATCGGTTTGGAGGCGTACCTCGCGGCGGTGACCGCCACCGGTCTGGCGCTGTTGGTGCTGGGCGCGATCAAGTGGCTGGAGGGAGAGGTGCTGCCCAAGCGGCGGCAGATGGAGGTCACGCTGTCGCTGGAGCCGGAGGCGGCGCTGTCCGCGATGGAGGAGCGTTTGGCGGAGGCGTTGCCGCACAGCCGGGTCTTGAGGCTCCAGTACCGGGACGGCGATCAGGAGCTGGTGGTGACCGCGCGGCCGCAGGCCAACGAGTCGGTCGCGGCGATCGGGGAGCGGCTTCTGGGGCTGTCTGGGGTCCGTGGCGTGAATATTCACCGATAAGTAAATCGTCCAGAAAATCTGTTTCCCGGATTCTTCTGGGTTGAGAGCCCGGTTCGGCTTTGTGAATTTGCTTTCGGTTCCAGATCACCTTTCGGATATGACTCTCGTACGAACTGAGAAATGCCTCTGGGTTGACGCCGTCGATGCGCTCCGTTGTTTCTGGCGGGTACCTGGCCGTCAAATCTGGTCCGGATATCGGGGCTCGGTGGTCGCGTCGTGACCGATAACCGAAATGGTCGGGAGTCTGAGGTGTGGATCTCCAGCCACCGGGGTAGGGCTCGCGAAAGCAACCAACCAAATGCCAGGCAAGCCACCTGTGTGGTAGCGGCCTCACTGGGAACAAATCGGACAGTGCTCGGAAGATTCGCGTCCGCTGCGATCGCGTCGACCGGTGGTGTGTCCAAAGTGGGGTTTGGCCAAGCTATTCCCGTGGAGGAAGCGAGTATGAAGCCGACAGCACAAGTTGCGTTAGCGGTGGTAGCCGGGTACGTGCTCGGGCGTAGCCGAAAGTTGAAACTCGCGATCACGGTGGGTGGGCTGATAGCCGGGCGCAAGGTGAAGCTGAATCCCCAAGACCTGCTCGCCGCTGGCAACAAGCTCGCCGACTCGTCGCCAGAACTGCGCAAGTTGACCGGGGAGGTACGCGAGCGGCTGCTGGACGCGGCTCGGAAAGCGGCTGTCGCCGCAGCGGCCAGCAAGATCGACTCGCTGGGGGAGAACTTGAGCAAGCGTGCGGCTCAACTGCAGGTTCCAGAGCCGGGCGACGCCGCCAAGTCCGCCCGTACAGCGGTCTCACCAGACGCCGAAGCTGATGAGGACGATGAAGCGGACGCGGACGATCGGGAAGAGGCCGGCGACCCTAAGCCCAGGAAAGCCGCCGCGGCAAGCCGGGCACAGAAAACCGCCGGGGCCACGCGGCGCCGAGCCGGCAAGCCGTCCAGCGCCAGCGGCGCAGCGGAGAGCAGAAGCGCCGCGCGTAAGAAGCCGGCCGCGGCGAAGCGTGCCCCAGTGAGTCGGAGAGCCGGGGCGGCCCGAAAGCAGACCGATTCGAATCGGGGTGGGGAGCATGGCTGAGAAGAAGCAGGGCACGGATTTCGGCGAGCTGTTGCAAGAGTTGCCGCTTGATCGACTCAAGCAGGGTTTTCAGGACCTTCTCACCGTCGGCCTGGATCGAGCGACCGGAGTGGTCACCGAGAAGGTTGAAGATGTGACACAGCGGTTGAACGATTCTGCAGAGAACGGTGGGGCGGGCATCACCGCTGCCCTGACCGGTGGCAAGGCATTGGCTGAGGGAAAGTCTCCGGTGAAGGCCCTATTCAAAGGTGGCCTGGCCGGATTAGCGAAAGGAGCGTTGGGATTGGGGGGCGGTAGCGGGAGCAGCGGAAGCTCGAAAGTTATCAACATTATTGAACAAAACGACATCGGCTTGCCGCTGCGCGTTGTTTACAATCAGTGGACCGAGTACGAAGATTTCCCGACGATGACCCGGAAGGTGCTCAGCGCCGATAGGACTTCGGATGAAAAAATGAATTGGAAGGCGCAGATCTTCCTTTCTAAACGGAGCTGGGAGTCCACCATCATCGAGCAGGTGCCGGACGATCGGATCGTCTGGACCTCCACCGGCAGCAAGGGCAGCGTCGACGGCACCGTGACGTTCCACGAGCTGGGGCCGAGGCTGACCCGGGTGCTGCTCGTGCTCGAGTACTTCCCGCAGGGCTTCTTTGAGAAGACCGCGAACTTGTGGCGGGCGCAAGGTCGACGGGCACGCCTGGACTTCAAACACATCAAGCGGCACATGATGCGGCGAACGATTCTGAACCCGGACGATGTCGAAGGCTGGCGTGGTGAGGTCCGTGACCGGGAAGTCGTGAAGACTCACGAAGAGGCCTTGCAGGAAGAGCAGGAACGCGACGCCGAGGCCGGCGAGCCAGAATCCACCGAAGGGGAGGGGCGCGTGGCCGCGCAGAGCGGTGACGGCGAGTACGACGAAGACGAATTCGACGACGAAGAGCGCGAGGACCACGAAGACGAGTACGACGAGGACGAGGACAGCGAGGACGACGAGGATTACGGCGACGAAGACTACGAAGCCGAGGACGAGGACGAAGAGGAGGAAGAAGAGGAAGAAGAGGAAGCCAGGCCCCGCCGGGCGCGTGCCGGCGCCGGCCGGAGGTGATCGCCGGGGGCTCCCGAGCAGGGCTCGGCCCGGCTCGGCCCAGCCAGAGGGCGACGTGGGGCTCGGCCGGCTTGAGGGCGATGTCCGCTAGAGGGCGACGTCCACCAGCACTGGCTCTGGCCGCAGCGTCACCGCGAACTTCTCGTGCACACCGTCGCGGATCTCGCGGGCCAGCTCCAGCAGCGCTTTGGTGGTGCCGCCGCCTTGATTGGTCAAGGCGAGCGTGTGCTTGCTGGAGATCGCCACCCCGTCGCGCCCGTGCCCTTTGGCGAACCCTGCCCGCTCGATCAACCACGCGGCGCTGACTTTGACCTTGTCGCCCGCGGCGGGCCAGCTCATCGGACGTGGCTCCGATCCGAGATGCCGGGCGCAGCGCTCCAGCAGCACTCGGTGCTGGCTCGGGTCCAGCACCGGATTCATGAAGAAGGACCCGACGCTGCAGGTGTCTGGGTCCCCCGGGTCGAGCACCATCCCTTTACGCCGTCGCAGCGCAAGCACCGCTTGGCGCACCTGGTCGAGCGGCGCCGCCTCGCCCAGCTCCACTCCTAGGGCGCGCGCCAGCTCGGCGTACCGGATCGGGCCCGAGAGCCGGCTGGGCCGCAACCGGTACGTGACTTCCAGCACGGTCCACCGGTCGACGCCTTTGAAGATGCTGGCGCGATAGGCGAACCCGCACTCCGCCGGGCCGAGAGAGCGTTCCTCGCGGGTGTGCCGGTCGTACACGCGTACGGCGGTGATCGTTTCAGCGATCTCCTGCCCGTACGCCCCGACGTTCTGGATCGGCGTGGCGCCGGCGGATCCGGGGATGCCGGAGAGGCATTCGATGCCGGACCAGCCCTCCGCTACCGCGCGTGCGACCACGTCGTCCCAGGTGTGGCCGGCGGCGACGGTGAGCTCCACGGTGTCGTCGCGGTGGGTCACGCGCACCCCGGCAGAGCGCAGCACTACCGCGGTTCCGGAAAATCCGGTGTCCCTTATGACCACATTGCTCCCGCCGGCTAGCAGCAATATGGGAAGATTGTTGGCGTCTGCTTCTCGGATCGTGGCGACCGACTCGTCCGCGTTATCTATCTCGATGAGCTGATTTGCCGGCCCTCCTAAGCGAAGGGTGGTATATGCCGAAAGAGTCTTGCCCCTAACTTCGCGCACGTACTCACCCTAGGCTGAAGAGGTGATGGTTCCGGCCGTTGGGACTCGTCTCGGGGAGGCAACTTATGACCAGGGTTGGCAGCAAGCCTGGTAAGGAGTTCTGGTTAGCAGCGTTGCGCCACGAGGGCGCCGCCTTCCGGGCGGCGATCTCCCCCGATGGGCTGGGCGCGGCGGTGCCGAGTCAACCAGGCTGGACCGTGGAGCGGCTGATGCGCCGCCTCGGTGTCGTCTACCAGTGGGTCGAGGATCACATCACACGCGGTGTCACCGCGGACCCAGGCCCGCCGGTGGATGACGGACCCTCAGGCGAGCCGGTGATCGGGTGGTGGGATCAGCGGTACGACGCGCTGCTGACCGTCCTGGACCGGATCGACCCCGAGGCGCCCGCGTGGAACTGGGCCCCGCAGCCGAAACAAGCCCAGTTCTGGCATCGGCGGCTGGCGCACCAGACCGCGCTGAGCCGTTGGGACGCTCAAGTCGCGGGCGGGCTGCCGGAGCCCATCGAGGCGAAACAGGCGCTGGACGGTGTGGCGGAAGTGCTGGACAGCTGGCTGCCCGGGGGCCGGCGGTGGCGCGTCGATCGCCCTCAGGCACAGACCGCGTCCCCCGCGTTGGCGACCGTCGGCGCTGGCTCGATGACCATGAGCCCGCTCAGCGCTGGGGTGGCCGCGTCGGTGCGAGCCGACATGGGCGCCGCTGGGCTGGTGCAGCTGGTGGCATCCGATGTGGAGCATGAGTGGCTGGTACGGATCCGCGGCGCCGGCGTGGCCTTGCTGGACACCAGCGCGGTGCTCCACGAGGAGCACCGGATCGACGCCCAGGCGATCGGCAGCGCCAGCGACCTGCAGCTGGCGATGTTCGGCCGGGTTCCCTTCGAGGTGCTGCAAACCGCAGGCCCCAACCGCCTACTCGAGGCCGTCCGCGTCGGCTGACGCGGGCAGGGTCAGCCCAGGCCCTGACGATGGCGCGCTGGCGAGGCCAGTGATACTGGCTAGATGCCGCGCGGATTCCCGTACCAAGATCTCAATGGTTTTCTGACGGCGCTGGAGCGCGCAGGCGAACTGCACCGGGTCAGCGCCTTGGTGGATCCGACCCTGGAGATCAGCGAGATCACCCAGCGAGTGATCCGCCAGCAGGGCCCTGCCCTGCTGTTCGAACGGCCCGCCCGAGGCGACATGCCGGTGGCGATCAATCTCTTCGGCACGCCCCGGCGGATGGCGATGGCGCTCGGCGTCGACGGCCTGGATGAGATCGGGGAGCGGATCGGCGCCCTCCTCAAGCCCGAACTCCCGGTGGGCTGGTCGGGGGTCCGGGAGGGCCTCGGGAAGTTGATGCAGCTCAAGAGCGTGCCGCCAAGGAAGGTGAAGTCGGCCCCGTGCCAGGAGGTCGTCCACAAGGGCGACGAAGTCGACCTCGACCGGCTGCCTGGCCTGATGACCTGGCCGGACGACGGCGGAGTGTTCCACAACTACGGCCTCACCCACACCAAGCACCCGGAGACCGGCAAGCGCAACCTCGGCCTGTACCGGCTGCAGCAGCACTCCCGGAACACCCTCGGGATGCACTGGCAGATCCACAAGGATTCCAACGCGCACCACGCGGTGGCCGAGCGGCTCGGGCAGCGGCTGCCGGCAGCGATCGCGATTGGGGCCGATCCGGTGGTGAGCTACTCGGCGTCGGCGCCGCTGCCCCCGGACATCGACGAGTACCTGTTCGCCGGGTTCCTGCGCGGCGAGCGGGTGGAGATGGTCGACTGCGTGACCGTCCCGCTGCAGGTCCCGGCGCACGCGCAGATCATTCTCGAGGGGTACGTGGAGCCAGGCGAGCGACACCCCGAGGGCCCGTTCGGGGACCACACCGGCTTCTACACCCCGATGGAACAGTTTCCGGTGTTGCACGTGGAGTGCGTCACCACCCGCCGCAAGCCGATCTACCACTCGATCGTCACGTCCAAACCACCACAGGAGGACGGGCCGCTCGGCAAAGCCACAGAGCGGATCTTCCTGCCGCTGCTGCGGCTGCTGATCCCGGACATCGTCGACTACGACATGCCGGAGCCGGGGGTGTTCCACAACTGCGTGATCGTGTCGAT
>JBOGDL010000077.1:0-4631 GCA_050701815.1 Micromonosporaceae bacterium
CCGCCGCCTCGTCGTCGGCGGACCACTGCCGCCACCAGGTCTGGTGCGGGTGCCGGCCGCGCGCCACCAGGTCGCCGACGGTGATCCCGTCCGGGGGCAGCGGCGCCTGCGGCAGCACCCCGATCCGTTGCGCCACCTGCCGGGTGGGCAGCTTGTGCAGCTGCGCCCCGTCCAGCAACACGGCGCCGTCTGTTGGCCGCAACAGCCGGGCCAGGCCGCGCAGCAGAGTGGACTTGCCGCAGGCGTTCGGCCCGACGACAACGGTCACCTTGCCGGGCGGGATCGCGAGGTCCAGGTCCTTGACGACAACCCTTCTGTCGTACGCCAGGGTCACGTTCTCGGCCGACAGTCTCATCCGGAGCCTCCCACTCGGGCACGGGCCAGCAGCCACAGCAGGTACGGGGCACCCAGCACCGCGGTCACCACACCCACCGGCAGCTCGTACGGGGTGAACACGGTCCGCGCGATCACGTCCGCGACCGCCACCATCAGCGCCCCGACCAGCGCGGACGCGAGCAGGCCCGGGGCCCCGGATCGGGTCAGCCGGGCGGCGAGCTGCGGGCTGGCCAACGCCACGAACTCGACCGGTCCGACCGCGGACGTGGCCGCCGCGGCGTAGGCGACGCCGAGACCGATCAGGGCCAGCCTGATCAGGCCGAGCCGGGCGCCGACACCGACCCCGACATCGTCGGGCAGTTGGCTGACCCGCATCCCGCGCGGCGCCCACAACAGCAGCGGCGCCGACACCACCAGCACCACCACCAGGGGCGCCAGGTGGCTCCAACCCCGGCCGTTGAGGGTGCCGGTGAGCCACACCCGGGCCTGCTGCGCGGCGATCACCTCGTCCTGGGCGAGCATTAGGTCGGTGAACCGGTTCAACGCGAAGCTCAGCGCCACCCCCACCACCACGAACCGGCCGGCGTGCAGCCCGGAGCGCCACGCGAGCAGGTACACCGCGATGGCGGCGGCGGCGCCACCCAGCCCGGCGGCCATCGGCACCGACATGGCGCCCAGCCCCAGCACGATCACGGTCACCGCGCCCGCGCTCGCCCCGTACGTCACGCCCAGCACGTCCGGGCTGGCGAGCGGGTTGCGGGCGACCGTCTGGAACAGCGCCCCCGCCATCCCGAGCGCGGCGCCAGCGAGGATGCCCGCTGCCACCCGGGGCAGCCGCAGCACGTTCACAATCACGGCAGCCGGCCCGTCGCCGTCGAACAGCGCCCGCAACACGTCCAGCGGGGCCACGTACGTGCTGCCGATGGAGAGGCTGAGCGTCACCGCGACAGCCAGCAGCACCATCAGCGTCACGGTCACCGCGACCGAGCGCCGGTGCACGGCGAAGGAGAATCGCCGGGTCCGCACGGTGCGCCGGCCAGGGAGCAGGTCGGCCCGGTCGGCGCCAGGGAGCAGGTCGGTCCGGTCGGCGCCGGGAAGCAGGTCGGTCCCGGCGGGTTGCCCACCGGGGAACTGGCCGGTCATGGCGCCATCACCACCCGGCGGCGCACCAGCGCGATCAGCACCGGCGCGCCCAGGATCGCGGTGATCACACCGGCGTGCACCTCGGCCGGCGCCGTGATCACCCGACCCACCACATCGGACGCCAGCAGCACCGCCGGCCCGAGCAGCGCGGCAGCGGCCAGCAGCCAGCGGTGCCCGCTGCCGACCAGGGCCCGCGCCAGGTGCGGCGCCATCAGCCCGACGAACGCAATTGGGCCGGTGGCGGCGACCGCGGCGCCGGTGAGCACCGTGACCGCGGCTGCGGCCAGGAACCGGGTGCGCGCCGCTTTGTGCCCGAGCCCGGCGGCCATCTCATCGCCCAACGCGAGCGCGTCCAGCCCGCGCGCGCTCGCCACCGCCAACAGCAGCCCCGCCGACAGGAACGGCAGGATCCGCCAGGCCGCGTCGGTCTGCACCCCGGCCAGCGATCCCACCACCCAGAACCGGTACGCGTCCATGGTCCGGTGGTCGAACACCACGATCGCGGCGATGATCCCAGCCAGCAGCGCGGTGAGCGCGGCGCCGGCCAGCACCAGCGTGGTCGGTGTGGCGCCGGTACGGGCGGCGGATGCCACCCCGTACACCAGCGCGGTGGCCAGCGCGGCGCCGGCGAAACCGAACCACACCTGGCCGGACAGCCCCCCGACGTCGAGCAGGTACGAGGCGGCGACCACCCCGGTGGCGGCGCCGGCGTTGACGCCGAGAATGCCGGGGTCCGCGATCGGGTTGCGGGTCACCCCCTGCATCAACACCCCGGCGGTGGCCAGCGCGACCCCGACGCAGATCCCGACCAGGGTCCGCGGCGCCCGCAGGGTGCGCACGATCAGGTCCGGCTCGGTCCCGGTCGGCGAGACCAGCGCGTGCCACACCACCTCCGGCGACAGTGGTCGGGTCCCGACCAGAAAGCTCAGCGCCGTCGCGACCAGCAGGAACGTCGCCGACGCGGCGAGCCAGGCCCAGCGTCGCCGGGCCGGCGTCCGGGTGCTCCTGCGGGCCTGGTCGGCCGGCGCCCCGCCAGCCAGCGGCTGCTTGGGCCCGCCGGTGTGAGGGCGGCCGGCGGTCTTCCGCAGGGTGTCCGCCCGCTTCACGGGAGGAAGACCTGTTCCGGGTGCGGGTGGCTGAGGAAGTCGTGGTGGGAGATCTCCCACCCGTACGCTCCCGCGTGGTGGAACACCACCACGTCACCGACCCGCACCCGCTCCACGTGGGCGTCGCGGGCCAGCACGTCAATCGGGCTGCACAGCTCGCCGGACACTGTCACCGGGGTGTTCCTCGCTTCGGCGCGCGGGCGCCGCCCGTCCCAGCCATCTATCGGAACGACCGCGAACGGGTGGCTGTGCTGCCATGACGACGGCAGCCGGAAATGGTGCGTGCCGCCGCGCAGCAGCACGTACGTCTCGCCGTGGTTGCGTTTCACGTCCATGACTTCGCAGGCGTACCAGCCGTACGGGGCGAGGAGGTACCGGCCGCACTCGAACTGGATCTCCCGCCAGTGCGCCGGGAACGTCTCCACCAGCGGCGCCAGCCCGGCGGTGAACGCGTCCCAGTCAAATTGGGCTTCAAGGTCGGCGAAGTTCACCCCGATGCCACCGCCGACGTTGACGACCTCGCACACCAGATCGTGCTGCTTCTCCCAGCCCTCGACTGCAGACCGGTACAGGTCGAGCACCTCCAGGTGCGCGGCGGCGTCCAGGTTGTTCGACAGCGAATGCAGGTGGAAGCCGACCAGCCGGATCCCGGGCAGCTCGCGGGCCAGGGCGATCGCCTCCGGCAGCGCCTCCTCGTCGATCCCGAACTGGGTGGGTCGCCCCGCCATCGCGAGCGTGGCCTGCGGGAACGGCCCGGCCAGGTTCACCCGTAGCAAGACCTCGACCTGGGCCCCGAGGCGCTGCGCGACCGTGCTGATCCGGTGCAGCTCGGTGACGCTCTCCGCGTGAAAGCGGGTCACCCGCGCGTCGATGGCTTCCGTGATCGCGGCCCGGGTCTTCAACGGCCCGCCGTAGATGACGACCGTGTCGGGGTCGGCTTCGCGTGCCTTGTGGACCTCGCCGGCGGAGGCGACCTCGAACCCGGCTGTGATCGGCGCCAGCGTCGTGAGGATCGGCGCCGCGCTGTTGGCTTTCATCGCGTAGTACATCCGGCACCGGTCAGGCAGGCTGTCGACCACCCGGCGGACGTGGTCCGCGATGCCGCCCAGGTGGTACGCGTACAGGCAGGCGGGGTTGTCATGGCCGGCGCGGTTGCCGATCAGGTCAACCAGGGAAGGGGGCAGCATCAGCTCTCCGGGCACAGGGGATTCGGAACCGAGTGGACCCGCAGCTGGGTGTCGGGCAGCAGCCTGCGGGCGGTGAGCTGCTCCACGTCCAGGCGCGGTTTCTGAATGTCGAACCGGCCGGCGCCGTGCCGCGCCTGGTGCTCGGCGATCATCTCGCGGACCAGCCCCCAGAACGCCTGCTCCGGCAGCTCGTACGCGTCGGAGAGGAACAGCGCCAGCTCACCGAGGTTGATGAAGAAGAACGCGTCCAGCAGGAAATCGGAGACCTGATCCAGGTCGTCGGTCTCCAGGAACGAGTTGCGGTTGGTGTGGTAGCTCGGCGGCTCCGCCAGCTGCGGGCACCACGCGGGGTGGCGCAACCGCGCGCGGGAGAACCTGACCCCGTCGTGGAAGTCGCGCAGCACCACCCGGGACGGCATCCCGCCCCGGTGCGCCAGCACCATGTTCTGGGCGTGCGACTCGAAGGCGATGCCGTGCTGTTGCAGCAGGTGCACCAGTGGCAGCACGCCCACCCGCAGCAGCTGCCGTAGCCAGTCAGTCAGGCCGTGCTCGCGTACCCATGGGTCGATCAGGGGCGCGCCGTCCCACTCGCGGGCGATCAGTCCGGTGTACGGGATCGCCTGCTCGTCCGCGTCGAGCCGCCCGTGCAGCGACTCCCGCCAGATGCAGGCCAACGTCCCGTACGTGCGGGCGCGGGTCGCCTCGCTGACCGGCTCGGGCTCCACCGAGACGCCCATGAACTCGCCGAGCAGCACCACCCGCAACTCGTCACGCAGGTACGGGTCGCTGTCCACCACCCGACGCAGCCAGCCGGTGATCAGCGGCGCGTTGCGCACCGTGTGCGGCGCCAGGGTGCGGC
>JBOGDL010000078.1:0-4567 GCA_050701815.1 Micromonosporaceae bacterium
CTGAGGTCTCGGCATTCGGCAAGGGTTCGTTCGGCGCGTTGCTGATCATTGGCATAGTTCAGGGCGACCCGATAGCCGGATGAGAGCAGCCGCATCGCTATCGCTTTGCCGATGCCTGATGTGCTGCCGGTGACGAGCGCTGCGTGTGGGGCGTCGGTCATCGATGGCCCCTGATCAGTGAGAAGGTAAGGCGGGCAACAGGTCTCGGCCAAAGGCATTGAGCTTGGGTTCGGCGGGCCAGGTGTTCTTGGCTAGATGCCAAGCCGCGTTCACCTCCTTCTGTCGCTGCTTGCTTGCAAGCAGAACGGCTCCTTCGACCCCACGCGCCAGGTAGCCGCCGAATGCGTCGAGGTCACCAAGGAGCACGGCGGTAGCGGCCTGATGATTGATGATTTCGTACTTGATGCGGTCTGGGACGGTGCTCTGTGCCGATTGTTCGATGCCGGCGAAGATGCGCGCCGCTTTCTGCTGGTAGCCGCGTTGGGGGTGGCGCTGAGCGAGGGCGGCGTAGGCGAGTCCTTGCTCCAGCGTGAGCGAGGCTCGCGTGAACTCGGCGTACAGGTGGCTGGGATCTTGTTCAGGCAGGTCAGGGTAGAGCTGTTCGGCCAGCTCAACCGATTCCAAGGTCTCGCGCTCTCGGCCGAGCTGGGCGTACGCAACAGACAGCTCTGCGTTGGCGCGGGACCGTTGCAGGGGTGACATGTCGGCATCGCACGCCAGCGCCCGCTTGTACGTGTCAGCCGCGCGCAGTGGGTCGGACTCGTAAAAATAGGTGCTCGCGAGGGAGATCAACGCTGACACGCTGCTCGGCGCGTCTTGGGCCAGCGCCGCGTACTCGACTGCCTGTTTGCAGTGGTGTTCACGTGCCCGTATGTGGTTGCGGTGCAGGGCGATGATTCCAGCTATCCGGTGGCCTTGTGAGGCCAGGCGGGCGGCGGTGCTCTGATATCTCGACGGTCGGCGGGCGATGGTTTCGAGGTGTTGGAGGTAGCCGCCAAGGAGCCGGTCAACCGTGTTCAGGTCGCTTCCCTTGAGCAGGTGCCACGAGGCAGTCAGGCTTGCGCCGCTATGGGAGAGAAACACTTCGACCGACGCGTTAGTCGTTGGAGAAGTGCGGGCTCCGAGCGCGAGCGGAAGCGTTGCCAGTGTGATGAGCGCTTGCCTACGCGAAATCTCATAGGCGGGGTTACCGCCTTCTGGCGCGGAGGCGTCGAACATCATCATCTCCTGGTGCAGCAGAGTTTGAAGGACATCCGTGTGCTCGCCCATCCACGTGCCAGCCAGGGACACGGCGTGAGCGAGACGCGTGCCGAACCAGACGGACCAGTCGGCGCCATCCGGAGCGTGCACGGAACATGCCGCGGATGAGGCCGATATCGGCGCTGTCGGCAGGTGACTCGACATGACGGCCACAAGATCTTGCTGAGGCGGTTGCCCCCGTTCCTGACTAGGCAAACCCAAGTCGCCATCCGCCTCCGGCGGCACGCAGACAGCTGAGTGGTTCGAGAGCAGATATGCAGGCTCATCGTGTCGGGTTCGCGGCGACGTATCTGCCTGAGGTTCGCGGCGGACGATGAAGAAGCCGAGAGCTGCGTCGTCAGGCGCGTCGAGCACCGCGCGGAAAGCCTGCCGGTACTCGCGTTTGGGCCACCGGAACAGGCCCCGTTCTAGCTTCCCCACATAGTTCGCGGTGACGACGTCCAGCGGGAGGTGTGTTGGGCGCTCGCCGTACCCAGTCTTTCCGGCTCGTTCCAGCTGCGTCTGGTGCAGGTACTTGTTCACGGCGTCCGCCAGCTCTTGCCGGGACATCGTCTCCCCGGAACCCGAAGGTGACAGGCGACGCTTACGAGCATCCCGAAGCAGATGGTTCGGTAGCCGTCTCAACGAACCTCCTCATCAAGAGGACCTCTCTCGTGTCGTCACGTGTCGCGCCATCCGGATCGGAACGCCGCCCCAGGCGCAGTGTGCTGGTGACCGCCGCTGTGCTCAAGCACATCGATGCGGCCCGGGCGGCTCGGTGTTCACTGGGCGCGGCGTACGTCTTTTGTCAAGGATCGCGGCCAGCCTGCTGATCCGGAAGTACTTCACAAGGGGAGATTTGAAGGGAGATCTGCACGGTTCGACCGGCGCGCCTCGGACTGAACGATCTCCGTTGGCTCGCGCTAGAAGTCGCTCTTCCTTACACGTGGGGTTGGGCCGGTCGCGGTCGTTGCGGTCTTTCTGCGGTAGACCCGGAGGTGCGATGGGCACGTGGGACCGGCATGGGCCGGCGTCCAGGTGAACGGTGGGCCGGCGGCAGGTCGAATGGAACACAAGAAGCGGTGGTGGGCAGGTAATCGGGTTTGGCCATTGTCATGTGAGGCGCCTTGCACCTCCATCCCGCCGGGCGGCCGTCGTTGGTGAGGTGGCGGTAGCCGCGGAGCAGCAGAGGATCGGCCACCACGCGCCACTCGCAGTTCGCGCAGGGCACAGGCTCAACTGGCGAGGTGCTGGCTGGCTCGCTCACGGCGCCTCCCGGTCGGACCCGTGGTTCGCGCTGCGGGAGTGGCGCCACACAGGGTGGGCAGCGCCGTCGGCGGTGATGTTGATGTGGGAGTACGCCGCTTGTAGGACGGCGTGGCGGTCGAGTAGATCCACTAACCGCCATCGCCTGATCTCCAGCGCTGTGACGTTCGAGTGGCAACCGAGAGCCCGGGCATTCATGGCGGACCGGCTGTCCGGTCGTCCAATGCGGCGCAGGATGGCGTTTCCACGCGCGTAGGCGTCGAGCAGCGCCCGCTGTTCCAGGGCGAGCGCCGGGGTGGGTGGCTGAGTGCATGGGTGGTTGCAGGCGTAGAGGCGACGGCCCCCGGGTGATGTGGCTGGCTTCTTTGACTGCCTGCAGGTTGTGCACCTGATCAGGCCGTCAAGTAGGTACTGGCGGTGGTCGAGTTTCGCGGCATTGTCGACGGGGCCGTGCTCTCGATACGGCGCGATGGCGGGAGAATCGGTCGGACCCTCGCTGTGGTGGGGGCCGGTGGTCTCCGGTGGCGAGGCGTGGTCGAGCACGGCGGCGGCCATGCAACGCGGTGGGCATGGGAATGCCTGTCGGCACCGGGTGCATCGGCCGTCCTGGTCGGGCCGGTGGCGGAACGCGACCGCCCTGGCGTTGTGGAGGTCGCGTTCGTTGGGAGGGCCGGTCAGGTCCGCGAACATGCCGGCCGCTCGGCTGATCAGCTCGTCACGGTCGGCTGCTGTGAAAGCCTCGCGATCTGAGTGGGAAGGTTCTGCAGCGGATCTGACCAAGGCCAAGTGCCCGGCTGCGGCTCTTCCGGCGGTGGTGGCGCGTCTGCAGGGCCATCGCTGGCGACATGCGCGGCACAGTGCTGGCGCCGCCGTGGAGCGCACGTGCATACGTAGCGCTTCTTTGGTGGCAGGTGTGGGATCGCTGTGCGGTGCCATGGCGCGTGTCCTCCTTTGTGATCTTCGCTGTGTGGGTCGCTCGGCGGGTCCTAACGGGTTACGTGGCTCCGGGGCGGGCGGGGCAGTCCCTGGCACCCGCCCCGGGCCGTTCATGGCGCCCGCTGTGGCGTCGTCATGTCGCTCCGGTGCGCACCTGAGCAGCTGCTGGGGTTGCGCCATCCAGCAGGGACGACGGTGTGGGTCGATGCTGGTTGAGCTGACCAGTTACCGGGCGGATGTGGAACCGGACTGATTCGTGATGGGTGTGATGGCCGTCGATGTGGGCGTGAATGTCGTGAACATCGGCGCGGTGGCTGTTGGGAGTGCTTCATGGACGGTCGAGGTCCGCGTAACGTCCCGGCGCGTAGGACGGTCGTCGTAACCGGTTTGGGGGTTCTGTGGATGGGCAGACCGCGTTAGCCGCGGTGCTGGGTGAGGCTGGCTGGGGTCCACGTCAGCTCGCTAACGCGGTCAATGCGTGGCTTCAACAACGTGGACGCCCTAGTGAGCGGATTGATCCCACGACGCCGTACGCGTGGGTGAACAAGGGCTGGTGCCCGCACGAGCCCTACCCTGCGGTGGTGGCGGCGGTGCTTTCCGAGCGTCTCGGTCGTCTGGTCACCGCGGACATGTTGTGGCCACACGCACCGCGGGCTCGTACCGTAGCGCCGGCGGCAGCGATTACTGGTCTGGCAGCGGCCACCGACACCGCGACAGCGATCGTGTTGCTTTCAGAACTGCTGAACATGGGCGGAGCGCGGGAATCGGTGAACGCCTCGGGGGGCTCGGACCTGATGGCAGCCGCCCTCGACGGTCTACGCGTGACCGCAGACGCCACCCTGCCGGCGTGTGGAGGCGAAAGTGTGCTCCCGCAACAGGCCGAGCTGATAGCCCAACACGTGACCGCACTGCGCGGCCTGGACGACCGCCACGGTGGCGGCGTGCTGAACACCCGCTACATCGGCAACGAGCTACGAGGCGTGCTCGACCTGGTCAAGTCCGCCAGATGCCACCCGGCGGTGCGTGCCAGTCTGCTCGCCACCGTCGCCGACTTGGCGCAGCTATTGGGGTGGCTGCGTTTCGACGGCGGCCAGCACGGCGCCGCGCAACGCTACTTGCTGCTGAG
>JBOGDL010000079.1:0-11160 GCA_050701815.1 Micromonosporaceae bacterium
GGCAAGAACAGCAACACCGAGCCGGCTGACGTCAGATGCCAGAGCGTGAAGTACTCCTGATTGAACAGGGTCAGCCCCACCGGAATGGTGCGCATCTCCTCGGTGGTGGTGACCACCAACGGCCAGAGGAACTCGTTCCACTGGAACACGAACGTGAACAGACCCAGCACCGCCAACGCGGGCCGCGCCTGGGGCAGCACGATCTGCCAGTAGATCCGGAACTCCGAGGCGCCGTCGATCCGCGCCGCCTTTAGCAGGTCATCCGGTATCGGCTGGATGAACTGCCGCATCAGGAAGATTCCGAACGCGTCCATCAGGAACGGTGTGATCAGCGCCTGGTACGAGTTCAGCCAGCCCAGGTTCGCCATCGCCACGTACAACGGGATCATCCGCACGAACAGCGGCACCATCAGGGTCGCCAACAGCATCACGAACATGGTGTTCCGGAACGGGAACCGGAACTTCGCGAACACGTACCCGATGAGCGGGTCGAACAGCAGGTGGGACACCGTGATCGCGCCCGCTGTGATCAGGCTGTTGAGCATGAACCGCTCGAACGGGGAGCGCTCGAACAGCTCCAGGTAGTTGCTGAACCGCAGCACCTCGGGCACCAGCACGGGCTCACCGGAGAGCGTCTCCGCCTCTGTCTGCAACGACAACGAGACCATGTAGAGCAGCGGGAGCAGGGTGAGCAGGGACGCGCCGATCAGCAACGTGTACGCCAGCGCCCGCCAGCCGACGCCGCCTCGCCGGATGCGGGTCTGCCGGTCCGAGTTCACAGTCATCAGTACTGCACCTCCCCGCGTCGGCCAACCCGCAACTGCACGATGGTGACCACGATGATCAGCAGCAACAGCAGGAACGACAGCGCGGACGCGTACCCGAAATCGCGCGAGGTGAACGCGACGTTGTAGATGTGGAACACGTACAGGTCGGTGTCGTTGGCGGGGCCGCCGCCGGTGATGATGTACGCCTGACCGAACGCCTGCAGCCCGCTGAGCACCGACATCACCGAGACGAACAGCGTGGTCGGCGCCAGCAACGGGAGCGTGATGGACCAGAACCGGTGCCAGCTGCTGGCGCCGTCGACCTCGGCCGCCTCGTAGTACTCCTCCGGAATGCCCTGCAGCCCCGCCAGGAACAGCACCATGGTGTAGCCGACGTGCTGCCACAGCATCACCCCGATGATGGTGGCCAGCGGGTGCGTGGTCAGCCATTGCTGGGTCGGCAGATCCAGACTGGTCAGCAGCCGGTTCAGGATCCCCAGCTGGGGGTCGAGGATGTTGCGCCACATCAACCCCACGATGGCCACGGAGATCAGGTACGGCACCAGCATCGCCGCGCGGAAAGCCACGCGACCCCGTAACGGCTGGTTCACCAGCAGCGCCAAGCCCAGACCGAGTGCGATGGAGCCGCAGGTGGTGGCGACCGCGAAGATCAGCGTGACCATGAACGAGTTGCGGACCGCAGGGTCGGTCAGCGCCTCCTGGTAGTTCCCGACGCCGTTGAACACGTCCGCCTGCGGGCCGGTGTGCATGCCGGTGGCGATGATGTTGCCGATCGGGAGGTAGAAGAACACCCCGAAGAAGAGCAACGCCGGGATCAGGAACAGGTACGCGGTGCGCGCCTGCCGCCGGTACGTGGGCGAGCGCCACTCCGACGCCCGCCGCCGTCGCCGATCGGGTGTCCTCGGCGCAGGCACAGCCTGCGCCGAGGACTCGTGCCGGGGTCCGGACGAGCGCTCTGCGGGTGGCGTTGCCTGGGACAACGATCGTGCCGCCATCAGTCAGCCAGCATTTTTTCCACGGCTGCGGCGTACTCCGACACTGCCTTCTCCACGGGTTGCCCCTTGATCACCACGCCCTGGTAGAGCGTCTTGTACAACTCCTGCACCTTGCCGAGCTGCCCGGTGGCCGCCAGGTCCGCGTAGCGGTCGACGGCGTACTCCAGGCCGTCAGCGAACGCCTTCGTGCGCTGGTCCTCAGCCACTACGGGGTCCTTGGTCCAGGAGACGCGGGGCATCAGCATCCCGGCTTCCTTGGTGACGGCAGTCTCCGTCTTCAGCGCCGTGATCCGCTTGATGAAGTCCCACGACAGGTCCGGCTGCTTGGCCTTGGCGGGCACGAACAGGCTGGTCCCGGCGGCGATGGTGGCCTGCTTCTTGTGGCTGAGCGCGGGGGCGATGCCGAGATCCAGGTCCGGGCTGCTCTTGTCGATGGGCGCCAGGTCCCACGGCCCGGTCAGGATCATGGCCGCGCGGTTGGCGGAGAGCAGCTTCTGCGGGCCGGAGTAGTCGGTGCCCGGGGGCGGCACCGGCGAGACCTTGTGCTTGTGGATCAGGTCGCTCTGGAACTGCAGCGCCTCGACAGCGGCGTCCCGGGGGGTCAGCACCTGCTTGGTCTCCGGATCGAACTCCCGTACCCCGTTCTGCAGCATCCAGGGCCCGGAGTACTGGTGGTCCTGGTTCAGCGCGATGCCGTGCACCCCGCCCCGGGTCAGCTCCTTGGCGGCGTCCACCATGTCGTCCCAGGTGGTGGGCGGCTCGACGCCGGCCTTGTCGAGCATCTGCCGGTTGAAGAGCAGCAGGTTGCAGGTGAGGTGCATCTGGATGCCGTACACGTCGCCGTTGTGGGAGTTGCGGTCGATGGTGGACGGCTGCCAGTCGTCCGGGAAGCCCATCTTCTCGCCGTCCTGGTCGACGTACTTCTGCAGGGACAGCGCGTCACCGGTGACCGCGAACTCCTTCACCCAGCCGCCGCCCTCTTCGATCACGTCGGGCACGTTCCCGGAGGCGAAGTCGGCCAGCACCCGGGTGCGCATGTCCGGCCACTGGTACTTCTGCAGGTTCACGGTGACGCCGTGCGCCTTCTCAAATTCGGAGATCACCTTCTCGTACGCCTGGTAGGCGTGGCCCGCGTTCCAGTAGACCGTGAAGGTCTTTCCTCCGGCGCCTTGCTTGGGCGCTCCGGCGCATCCGGCGACGAGCGGCGCCGCAACCCCAGCCACCGCGGCGGCCCCCGCCGCGCGCAGCAGGTGGCGCCGTGAGAGGAGTGGGGTCTGCATGGGGTGCTGGGGCTGAGGGGCCATGACGAGGTCCTTTCGTGGGGCGGGGGACGGGCGCTTTGGCGTGGCCGCTTGGGGGCGTGGCGGCCGTCCGGGGTTCAGGCGGATCCACGCCGGATCAGAGCCCACGGGGCGGTGATGTGGCGATCGGGCACCGGCTCGTCGGCGAGCAGGCGGTCGAACAGCAGGCGTGCGGTCGGTCGGTAGTCCTGGGCGGGGTCGCCCACTGTGGTCAGTTGCGGCGTGCTGATCAAGCCTTCTTCGAGGTTGCCGACCCCGATCACGGCGACATCGTCGGGAACCGCCACTCCCCGCTGGTGCAGCGCCCACAGCACGCTGAGTGCCGCCCGGTCAGAGGCGGCGAAGATGGCGTCGGGTGGATCGTCCCGCGCCATCAGGTCCAACGTGGCGCGATGCGCGGCCACCCGGTCGTCGCTGCCGGTCACGACGATGCCGTGGCCAGGGTCGATGTCGTGACGCGCGAGCGCATCCTGGTACGCGGTCAGCCGCCCGGTCGGGCCGCCGGGCCTCAGGTCCATGTCGTGAGCGATGAACGCGATCCGGCGCCGGCCGCTCTCGAACAGGTGGTCCAGCGCCTCGCCGCATGCCTGTTGGGTGCGGGTCTGGACCACGTCGAACCCCGCGGGTGTCGCGGTGTCACTCATCACGACCAAGGGGAGGTGGCTACGTGCCAGCGACTGCAACGCGCTGTCGTCGATGTGCGGCACGGCGGGAGCGATGATCGTGCCGTCGGCGATCCGCTGCCGGAGCAGCTCGACGGCCTGCTGGGCGCGGACGTCGGAATCAACCATGATCGTGATCACGCCATGGCCGGTCTCGTCGGCCACCGTGTGGAGGTCTCTGGTGAGGTGGTCGTTCGCTGGCACCCCCACCGCGCCGACGACGAGGCACACCCGCTCGGTGCGGCGCCGCCGCAGATTCCGGGCCGAGCCGTTGGGCGCGTACGCCAGTTGCCGCGCGGCGGCCAACACTCGGTGGATCGTCGCTTGGGACACGCGGCCCTCGCTGCGACCGTTCAGCACGTACGAGACGGTCGCGATGGAGACGCCGGCGAGCGCGGCGACATCGCGGGCGGTGGGGCGAGAACGAGGCACGTTACACGATTAACCCCGGAGCCAAACCCCGTCAAGACCCTGTGACCTAGTATTCCTACTTAATGGACAGCTTTTATGGGGAACACTGAGCCGCGTGGCGGCTGACGAATCGCGACCTGCTAGACGCGCGACCTGCTAGACGCGTTGGGCGCCCGGCTTGCCGTCCTCGACGACGAAGGTCGCGCTGGTGTAGAGCGGCGCGTCGGGAGTCAGCACTGTGTCGGACACCCGGAAGTCCATCCGCCACTCGCTCCGATCCAGGTGGCACCGCACGTAGCCGCGTTGGCAGTTGAGGAACAGCTCGTACGGGTTGTCGGGGGTGCCGCCGAACCTGGTCGGCACGTCCACCCGGTCTCCGTTCGAGCTGATCGAACTGCACATCATCTCGGTCGACACGGTCTCCGAGTCCGGGTCTGCGAAGTCGCGCTTCAAGTCGAACAACCAGTGCCGGTGCGCGTCGCCGCCGAGCACGGCCGGGTTGGACACCCCGGTGCGGCCGAACGCGTCCAGCAGCTCGTTCCGCTCCGCCACGTAGCCGTCGCCCCAGGTGTCCAGGGCGAGCCCGTAGTGCTTCTCGGGGCCCTCCGCCAGGTCGTACGGCGTGAATCGGGTCTGGTGCGCGATCATGTTCCAGCGCGCCCGGGAGTTCTTGAGGCCGTCCTCCAGCCATTGCTGTTGTTCGGCCCCGAGGATTGTCAGCTCGGGGGACAGCGCGCCCGGACAGTAGCCGTCCACTCGTTCGGGGTCCGCGCACAGCGGCTGGTTGCCGCGATACTGGCGGGTGTCGAGCATGTGGAACTTCACCAGGTCGCCGTAGCCCACCCGCCGGTACAGCTGCATGTCCGCGTGCCGGGGCAGGGACGAACGCCGCATCGGCAGGTGCTCGTAAAACGCCTGGAAGGCGGCGGCACGTCGGTCGAGAAACCCCTCCGGATTGTCGTTGCCGGGCAGCGCACCCGCCCAGTTGTTGTCCACGTCGTGGTCGTCCAGTGTGACCACCCACGGAATGGCGGCGTGCACTTCCCGTAGCAACGGGTCCGTCTTGTGTTGGGCGTGGCGCACCCGGTACTCGGCCAGGGTTTGCACCTCCCGGGCTGGAAGGTGCGCCCGTCCCAGGGTTCCTTTGGTGTATCCCTCGTAGATGTAATCGCCCAGGAACAGCACCACATCGAGGTCTGACTGCACCATGTCCCGGTACGCCGGGTAGTAGCCGCCGGCGAACTGCTGGCAGGACGCGATCCCGAATGTCAGCTCCCGGGGCGAGGCGGTTTTCGCCGGCGCTGTCTTGGTGCGTCCCACCGGGCTGATCTCGTTGCCGACCCGGAACCTGTAGAAGTACTCGCGTGCCGGCTCCAGCCCGTCGACCTCGATGTGTGCCGAGTGGGCCCATTTGGGCGTCGCATTGGTCTCGCCGCGTTGTGTCACCCGCTGGAATCGCTCATCCTCGGCCACCTCCCATTGGACCTGGAAATGCTCTGGAGGCATGCCGCCGTTGCCGTCTTCGGCCAACGGCTGCAGGGCGAGCCGGGTCCAGAGCACCACACCGTGGGGCAGTGGATCCCCGGATGCCACCCCGAGTGGGAACGGATAGTCGGGGAAGTTCACCGTCGCGGCAACTCTTGCCGCGGCCCTGGTGGCGGGAGCGGCAACGCCGGCGACGGTCAGCGCGGCGCCGATGCCGGCTGCGCTGAGCAGGCGGCGTCGGGTCACCGGGGTTCGAGGCACTCGCATCGGGGCTCTTTCTGGCAGGGGTGGGTGGATCAGACGTGGTTGAGGAGGGGGCAGGCGGGGCCCGATCAGGCCTCTCCAGCCAGTCATGGTCCGAGGGGGCGGAAAAAAGTTCCCATTGGTAACTATCGATGTCAAGACATTCGCCATGAGTCGGCGGCGTGAGGGGTGGCGGCGCGGTGCCCGGCAGGTGCCGTCCGGCGCGAGCAGCCCGTGCAGACTTTGTCCACGTAAAGGAAAAAGTCTGCTCGAACTGAGCTGAACTTCTTCCGATGAGATAAGAAAGTGAGTAGCGTGCCTGGGCAGAAGCTGTGGGGCTCGTCACAGGAGGGTGGCGTGGGACGGATGGCGGCACGACCGGAGAACGCGCATCAGGCGCGTCTGCTCCGGCTGCTCCGGGATGACGGTCCCCGCTCCCGCGCTGAGCTGGGCGAGGCCGTGAACCTGTCCCGGTCCAAGATCGCGGTGGACCTGGACCGGCTCTCGGAGCTGGGCCTGATTGAGCGCGCCGGCCTGGCAGCGTCCCGAGGCGGCCGGCGCTCGTCCATCGTCCAACTCGCTTCTGACCTGCGCTTCGTCAGCGTCGACATCGGCGCGACCTCGGTTGACGTGGCGCTGACCAACGGCGTGCTGGACGTGCTGGCGCACGTGTCAGAGCCGCTCGACGTGCGCCAGGGGCCGCGCCCGGTGCTGGAGCGCGCCCTGGAGTTGGTGGGCAAGCTGCGGGCCGACAACCCGGGCGGCGCGGCGAAGGCCGATGTGCACGGGGCGGGGATCGGTGTGCCCGGTCCGGTGAGCTTCAGCGACGGGGCGCCGGTGGCGCCGCCGATCATGCCTGGCTGGGACCGTTTCCCGGTACGCGAGATGCTGAGTCAGGCACTCGGGTGCCCCGCGTTGGTCGACAACGACGTGAACATCATGGCGCTCGGTGAGAAGCACGCCGGGGTCGCGCGCCCCGCCGACGACTTCCTCTTCGTCAAGATCGGCACCGGCATCGGCGCCGGCATCGTGGTCGACGGAGGGGTCTATCGCGGGGCCGACGGCAGCGCCGGGGACATCGGGCACATCAGCGTTGACGAGGCCGGCCCGCAGTGCTCCTGCGGCAACACGGGGTGCCTGGAGGCGTACTTCGGTGGCGCGGCGTTGGCTCGCGACGCGACAGCCGTCGCCCGTACGGGCGACTCGGAGCTGCTCGCCGCTCGGCTCGCGGCGGCCGGCGAGTTGACCGCGGCCGACGTGGGCGCCGCCGCCGCCGCGGGCGACCCGGTGGCGATCGGGATGATCCGGGACGGCGGCCGGCAGGTCGGGCGGGTGCTCGCCGGGCTGGTGAGCTTCTTCAACCCGAGCCTGATGGTGATCGGCGGTGGGGTGGCTGGCCTCGGGCACATGCTGCTCGCCGAGATCCGCTCCGTGGTGTACCGGCGGTCGCTGCCGCTGGCCACCGGGAACCTCCCGATCGTGCTGTCCGAGCTGGGTGGCGCCGCCGGCGTGGTCGGCGCCGCCCGGATGATCAGCGACCACGTGTTCGCGGTCCGGTGACGGGGGGTCCGATGACGCAGCAGGTGAGCGTACGGGCCCCGCTGCTCGCGATGTCGCGCATCGTCAAGCTTTTTCCGGGCGTACGAGCGCTGGATGGTGTTGATCTTGGGGTGCGGGCCGGCGAGGTGCACTGCCTGCTGGGGCAGAACGGCGCCGGAAAGTCCACTTTGATCAAGGTGCTGGCCGGGGCCCACCAGCCCGACGCCGGAGAGATCCGGTGGGACGGCCGGCGGGTCCAGCTGCCCACCCCGATCGCGGCGATGCGGCTCGGTGTCGCCACGATCTACCAGGAGCTGGACCTCGTCGACGGGCTGTCCGTGGCTGAGAACATCTTCCTCGGGCACGAACCCGCCAGGTACGGCGTGATCCGGCGCCGCCAGATGCGCGAGGCCGCCACCAGGTTGTTGCGCCGGCTCGGCCACGGTGAGATCCCGGCTGGTCGGGAGGTGGGCCGGCTGCCCACCGCCGGCCAGCAGATCGTGAGCGTGGCGCGGGCGCTGTCCCGCGACGCCCGGCTGATCGTGATGGACGAGCCGTCGGCGGCGCTCGCCCACGACGAGGTGGCGAACCTGTTCCGGGTGATCCGCGAGCTGACCTCTTCCGGTGTCGCCGTCGTCTACATCTCCCACCGGTTGGACGAGATCCGCGAGATCGGGGACCGGGTCACCGTGCTCAAAGACGGCCGCGCGGTCGCCTCGGGCCTCGACGCGAAGGCTGCCCCGACACCGCAGCTCGTCTCGTTGATGACCGGACGGTCCATCGAGTACGTGTTCCCGCGGCGCCGCACCGCTGAGCCGGTTGCCGGCGCCGGGTCCGTTGCCGGCGCCGCAGCCATGCCCGAGGTGGCGAAGGGCGCCGACGCGCCCCCGTTGCTGCAGGTCCGCCGGCTTTCCCGGCGCGGTGAGTTCGCGGATGTGTCGTTCGCGGTGCGGGCCGGTGAGATCGTCGGCCTGGCGGGGCTGGTCGGGTCCGGCCGCTCCGAAATCCTGGAAACCGTGTACGGGGCCCGCCGCCCCCACGCCGGCCAGATCCTGCTGCGGGGGCGGCCGTTGCGCCCCGGCAGTGTCACCGCCGCGGTCGCGGCCGGGGTGGGGCTGGCGCCGGAGGAGCGCAAGAGCCAGGCGCTGTTCCTGCAGCAGTCGACCGCTCACAACGTGTCCGCCGCCGCGTTGCCCTCGTACGCCCGCTTCGGGTGGCTGGACCGGGTGCGGGAGCTCGCCGACGTGACCCGGCACACCCGCGCCCTCGATCTGCGGCCGCCCGACCCGCGCCGGGACGTGCGGGCTCTCTCCGGCGGCAACCAGCAGAAGGCGGTGGTGGCGCGCTGGTTGCTGAAGAAGTGTCGGCTGCTGTTGCTCGATGAGCCCACCCGGGGAGTCGACATCGGCGCCCGAGCCGAGCTGTACGGCCTGATCCGGCAACTGGCCGACTCCGGGGTCGGGGTGCTGCTGGTCTCCAGCGAGGTGCCCGAGGTGCTGGGGCTGGCCGACCGCGTCCTGGTGCTGCGTGAGGGCCGGGTGGTGCACCAGGCCGCAGCCCAGACGTTGGACGAACACCGCGTGCTTGACCTGGTGATGGAAGGGGCCAACTAAGTGATGAGTGCTCAGGCCAGTCCTCCCATGGACGAGCAGACTCGGGTGGAAGCGGCCGCCGCCGCTGCGGCGAAGGTCAAGGAGCGCACCCCGCTCGCGCTGCTCGGCAGGGCCGGCCGGGCCCGCAGCCTGGGCCTGGTCGTGGTGCTGGTTCTGCTGAGCATCGTCGGCACGGTGACCGCGCCGGCCCAGTTTCTGACCACCTCGAACCTGCTCAACATCTTCACCACCGCGTCGGTGATCGGCGTCGTCACCGTGGGAATGACATTCGTGATCATCGGTGGCGGCATCGACCTGTCCGTGGGCGCCATCCTCGCCCTCGCCTCGGTGTGGTCGACCACGCTGGCGACGCAGGCGTTCGGGCTCGGAGGCATGCTGTTCTGCTCGCTCGCGGTGGCTGCCTGCGCGGGGCTGGTGAACGGCGTGCTGATCTCGTACGGGAGGTTGGCGCCGTTCATCGTCACGCTCGCGATGCTGGTGTCAGCGCGGGGGATGGCCGAGCAGATCTCTGACCGGCGTTCCCAGATTGTCGAGGTGACCAGTTTCGCGGACATCGCGCTCACCCGTCCGCTCGGGATCCCGATGCTGGTCTACATCCTGGCGGCGGTGTGCGTGGCGGGGTGGCTGCTGCTCAACCGCACCACGTTCGGGCGGCGCACGTTCGCCATCGGCGGCAACCCGGAGGCGGCGCGGCTGTCCGGCGTCAACGTGAAGCGCCACACCATGCTGCTCTACGTCCTGTCGGGACTCTGCTGTGGGATCGCGGCGATCATGCTGACCACGCAGACCAACACCGGCGCCAGCACCCACGGCCAGCTGTACGAGTTGGACGCCATCGCAGCCGTCATCATCGGCGGCACCCTGCTCAGTGGCGGCCGGGGCTCGCTCGTGGGCTCCGTGCTGGGCGTGCTCGTGTTCACCACCATCACGAACCTGTTCATCCTCAACAACCTGTCGACCCCGATCCAGAACATCGCCAAGGGCGCGATCATCGTCGCCGCGGTGCTGCTCCAACTGCGTAACAAGGCGGCCAGCACGTAGCCGACCGCCTGCCTCGGGTGGCACAGCCGCCCGCTCCGGGCCCCCACCGCCGCCCCCGCACATCCGTCCGCGCCTGGCGCGGGCGCCCCCGCACCTTCATCGGCCATCTGCAAGGAGAACTGACATGGCACAGTTCGACACAGGCGGAACCGACCGCAGGCGGTTCCTGCTCGGAAGCGCCGCGGTCAGCGCCGGCGCCGTCCTCGCCGGATGCACCAGCAACGAACGCCCCGGCGGCGAAGCGGCCGGCGCCAAAGCTCCGGCCGGCGACAACGCGCGCCCGGGCAAAGAGGTGACCATCGGCTTCTCGGCGCCGGCGGCGGACCACGGCTGGATCGGCGCCATCACCAAGAACGCGCAGGATCAGGCGAAGGCGTACTCGGATGTGACGCTCGAAGTCACCGAAGGCACCAACGATGTGCAGCAGCAGGTCTCGTCCGTGCGCACGTTGATCGACAAGAAGGTCGACGCGCTGGTGATCCTGCCGTTCGACGGGAAGGCGCTGACCCCGGTCGCCAAGCAGGCGATGGCCGCAGGGATCCCCGTGATCAACCTGGACCGGATCTTCGCCTCACCGCTGGCGTACCGGACGTGGATCGGCGGGGACAACTACGGCATGGGTGTCAGCGCAGGCAACTTCATCGCCGAGCGGATGCGGCGGGAAGGCAGGTCCAAGCCGGTGATCGTGGAGGTCGCCGGGATCGACAACCTGGAGCTGACGCAGCAGCGCAGCGAGGGTTTCAAGGACGCGTTGGATGCGCATGGTCTTTCCGTGACCGCCCGCCAAGCCGCTGACTTCACCGCCGCCACCGGGCAGAAGGTCACCGCGCAGCTGCTGCAGAAGGAGTCGAAGATCGACGCCTTGTGGAACCACGACGACGACCAGGGGATCGGCGTGGAGGCCGCGATCAAGCAGGCCGATCGCCAGGACGAGTTCCTGATGGTCGGCGGCGCTGGCTCGCTGCGGGTGATGAAGCAGATTCAGGCTGACGACGGCGTGGTCAAGGCGACCGTGCTCTACAGCCCCATCATGTCGGCGTCGGCGGTTTCGCTGGCGCGGCTGATCGCTCAGAGCCGCGGCA
>JBOGDL010000080.1:0-13286 GCA_050701815.1 Micromonosporaceae bacterium
TTCCAGGCCAATGGCGATGACTTCTGGGCCTGGGACACCTACAGCGACGGCTACCACGTCGAGGTGTGGTGGATCTCCGCCAACGGCAAGTCGGGTGAGTGCCACGCGTACGGCGCGGGCACGATCGAGGAGTGCTCGCACGACTTCGGCGCCGGCAACAGCGTCAAGTTCCAGGTGAAGATCTACAACGGGCTCAGCTTGATTCGCCAGAGCGCCTACACGGGATGGATCAGCGTAGGCGCATAACCGATAACGGCGGCTGTTCGCCCGGGCTGGGACCCGTGCCATGATCCCAAGCCCGGGCGAGCTGCCTTCTCAAGCGAGTTCGGCGCTGAGATGCGCCCAACGCCCGCCGCCGCACTGCACGGACGAAGCGCAATGGTGTTAGCTGGTACGCGTGGTAGACGTCGAACGCACAGCACTTCCAGGCATTGGCCTTCGGCACACAATCACCACCCAGCGCGGTCGCAAGCTTGGGGTGATCTCACACCGGACGGGCCGTCGCGACCTGCTCATCTACGACCGGGACGATCCCGACACCTGCGCCCAGACCGTGACCATGAACGACGAGGAGGCGGACGCGCTGGCGGAGTTGCTCGGCACGCACCGGATCGTGGAACGGCTGGCTGAACTTGATCGCCAGATCCAGGGGCTGGTCACCGAGCAGATTCCGATCACCGCGGACTCGCCGTACGCCGAGAAGACGCTCGGAGACACTCGGGCCCGCACCCGCACCGGGGCCTCGATCGTCGCGGTGGTGCGCAACGGTCAAGTGCACGCCAGCCCACGACCCGACTTCCGGTTCGAGCAGGGCGACGTGGTGGTCGTGGTCGGCACCGACGAAGGCTCAGCAGCCGTCGCTGACATCCTGGCGAACGGCTAGCGCCAGTGCACCTGGCACACCTGCTGATCGAGGTCGGCGGGATCATCCTGGCACTAGGGCTGCTCAACGCCTTCGCGGTTCGCATCGGGGTCTCCCCCATCCCCCTCTACCTGCTGGCCGGCCTGGCCTTCGGGGACGGCGGCCTGATCCCGCTGTCTGCCAGCACCGACTTCATCAGCGTCGGCGCCGAAATCGGGGTGGTGCTGCTGCTGTTCACGCTGGGCTTGGAGTACAGCGCCGCCGAGCTGGTGACCAACCTGCGGCAGTCCGCCGCCGCCGGGGTCGCGGATCTGGTGCTCAACGCGACGCCAGGGGCAGCCGTCGCGCTGCTGCTGGGGTGGGGGCCCGTCGGGGCGCTGGTGATGGGTGGCGTCACGTACGTCAGCTCGTCCGGGATCATCGCGAAGCTGCTGGGCGACCTGGGCTGGCTGGGCAACCGGGAAACTCCCGTGGTGCTCTCGCTGCTGGTCTTCGAAGACCTGACCATGGCCGTCTACCTGCCGATTCTCACCACCGTGTTGGCCGGCCTCGGGTTGTACACCGGATCGGTCACTGTGGCCGCGGCGGTCGCTTCGGTGGCCGTGGTGCTGTTCGTGGCGCTGCGGTACGGGCGAGCCGTGGAAGGGTTCCTACGAAGCCCCAACGACGAGGTCCTACTGCTCAAGGTGTTCGGGTTGGTGCTCCTGGTGGCGGGCTTGGCCCAGCAGCAGCAGGTCTCCGCAGCGGTCGGCGCCTTCCTGGTCGGGATCGCGGTGTCGGGTGAATTGGCCGAAAGCGCGCGCGACGTGCTGAGTCCGCTGCGGGATCTGTTCGCGGCCGCGTTCTTCGTCTTCTTCGGCCTTCAAGTCAACCCCGCGTCGTTGCCGCCGGTGGCTCTGATCGCCTTGGCGTTGGCGTTCGTCGGTGTGCTCACCAAGCTGGGCACCGGTTTCATCGCCGCGCGAAGGGCCGGGATCGGCACGTCCGGCGGGTACCGGGCTGGCGCCGCCCTGGTGCCCCGCGGGGAGTTCAGCATCGTCATCGCCGGACTCGCGGTCGCCGCCGGGGTCGACAGCCAGCTGGGCGCCCTCGCCGCCGCGTACGTGTTGGTGCTGGCGATGGTGGGGCCCTTGGTCGCCAGGGCGGTGGAGCCGCTGCTGAAGCGCCACGCCAGGCGAGCCCGGCAGTCGTCAGCGACGTCGTAACCGCCGGAAGCGGCGGCGCCGTACGACGCCGCCGCTGATCCGGGTGCACCCGGCTCGCCGCACGCAGCAAGCGGCCGGGACGTGAGCAGAGCGGGTGGGGGACGGTTAAGCGTGGGCTGGAACCGGCTCACCCTGGCTCTCGTCGACGTTTTCGTCCACAAGGGTCGCTCGTACGGCGGCAGGGTCCTCCGCGTGCAGCGGCACCGCGAACACAGCGGTGGCGGCGCGCCCCTCCGCCACGCGAGCCCGGTAGCACACGATCCGCCAGTCACCCTCGTCCCAGCTGTCTTGCACGTCCGAAGTGATCAGCGTACCCACCCGCCGGTACGCGTCACTGAGCTCGAGTTGGGTGACCGTTGAGGCCAACGGCACCTGGTGCGGCAGGTTCGCCAGCGGATGCGTGAGCCGGACCTTCAGCTGCCGCAGCGGCCTCAACCAGTGCCGGTCGAACTCCGGAGACAACGCTCCGAACAGCAGCGCCTCGCCGACCAACACCATCACGGCCGCCACCGGGGCGCCAGCCGCGGCGGACAGCCACCAGCCAGCGGACTCGCCGCCGAGCCATCCGGCGAAGCCAGCCACGCTGATCAGGCTGGCGACCAGCAAGAATCCGGCGCGAGCGAACGCACGCCAGGTGATCCGCTCGCTTCGGCTGGACATGCAACCACAGGACGAGTCGGGCGCCACGACTCTGGCGTACCCGAGGTACCCGAGAAAACCGACCGAGAGCAGCGCGCTGGCGCCGGGCGCCGCCACGTGTCCAAGCGGCAGCAACAGCGCTGCCGCGACACCAAGCTCCACCGCACCCACCAGACGCAGCGTCGCCGAAGCACGTCCCTCCCCGACCAGACGCGCCACAGCGGTCTGCCGTGCCTGCGTCGAACCGCGGAGTTTGATCACACCCGCCCAACCGAGCACCGCAGCGATCAACACCGGCTGCAATGACGCGATCCATTGGATCATTGAAATCCCCTTTGCTTGCCTGGCGCGTCTCGTCGCCGCGACGCGCCTGCTCTGCTCAGCTCATGCGCTGTCAGCCAGCTCCGGCTGACTTGTCAGCTAGCCGCCCACCCTGCCCTCACCCTGCCCACCGCGGCGCAACCCCTGCAGACCCCCGGCCGGGCCATGCTCGCGGCCGCGAGCGGTGAGCAGAGCAAGGAACAGCGGATCAGGCGGCTGCCGCGTACACCGTGGCGACTTCGATCTCGTTGGTGTCAGGGACCCAGGCGCCGAGCACCTGCACGTGCTGGCCGACCCGCAACAACGACAGGTCGGACACGGCCGGTGTGCTGTTGTACGAGGCGACGCTGGTCTCTGGGATCACGTGAGCGACGACGCGGTCGCCTTGGTGTTCCAGATTGATGGTGTTCTTCGAGATCGACACGATGTGGGCCTGGATGTTGACGATGTTGACCCATACCGCGTCCGCGGCGAGCGTGCCGTCGGGCATCCGCACTCCGCGTGCGTACATGCCGTCGCCTTTTTCGATTTTGTCGAACGTGCTGGGACGCAGCTTCCACACGCTGGTCCCATTCGTCACCGCGACCCGATTCATGACACCCGGTTGTGAGCCTTTGACGATCAGGGAGTGGTCTTTGATCGTCAAAACTCGACCCTCAACGAAATTCGGGTCGGCAAGGCCAGCGGCGTCCATTTCAGCGCCGAGTCCGGCATTGTCGGCGGCGAACACCGCCTCCGGGCCCACGGAACCAAGTGCGGTGGCTCCGACGATCCCGGCGCTGCCCAGCACGGCATTTGTCAACAGTTTTCTGCGGTCAATGCTCATTGCGTTCACACCTCCTCAGTGAGCCGAATCAGGGCAACGAAACCGTGCCGGGGAATTTGCCGCCGGACAGGCTGGCGATCCGGCTGTACGCGCCGGGGGTGAGGTCCATCATCCGGTCTCGCGAGCAAGTGCCTCCGCAGCACGCCTGCTCACCGCAGAACAGGTCGGTCTGCGGTCCGCAGTCGGCGATGGACGTGACCACTGAGGAGCCGTTGCAACGGTTCCTGGTGCGGTGCCGGAAACCGCAGCCCCGCTGGCTCATGCTGCGGCCGCATCGGTCTGGCCGGGTGATGTCCCAGCACGCCTGAGATGTGTAGGGCCAGGCGTGCTGGAGGGATCCAGAGTTACAAGTGCCGCAGGCGCCGTGGCCGGCGGAGCCGCAAGGACCCCACGCGTTGCCACAGCAGAACCACGTCACTTCACAGTTGAAGGATGACATGGGATGCCTCCCCTATCGATGGATCATTGCTGCGCCTCAACCCACAGCGCTGCCCTCGTTTGAACACGGCTGAGATGGCCGGTCGCCTCGCCGGGCAAAGAGGATTTAATCGTCCGCGGGTTAATGCGCCACGACGCCGTCTACGGGCGCCGAGCTTGTGGCCGGCGGGTGGTGAGGCCCGCCAGTGCCGGTGAATCACAAGAGCTGCGCCGGGCTGCTAGCGACCAGGCGAAGCTCAGTTATCTGTCGCATTCACACCTCCATGGAGGGTTTCGCGAAGTGCGAGCCAAAATGGCGGACTGAGGCTTAAATCATGGCGATTAATACTGAGTCAGTCAACAATTTCGAAGAATAATTTCATCGCTGGTAATTGGCCCGAGTGAATTCCATAGCAGCCCTTCTGCCACCAGCCTGGACGCCCAGCAGATCCCTCGTCTCGCGAACCCCCACAGGTTCGGCGTGTCGCCCCCGGCTTGCGGAGCGGGCTGTTCGCCGACAGCGAACTCCCGGTCGGCATCACCACGGTGTCGCCTGTGTTGACGAGGGCATGGTCGACCCCGTTCCCACCGAACCGCCAGAGTCTGGCGAACCGCCAGAGCCCGCCAAACCGTCGGAGCCCGCCGACCCGCCAGAGCCTGCCGACCCGCCAGAGCCTGCCGGCGAACCGCTCGGGCCTGACGCGGAGCAACCCGCCGACGAGTCGACCGGGTTGGACGCGTACAGCCGGATTGTCTCTGGTGTGGCTAACCGCTTGCTGGATTCGGTGCTCAGCGTGCGGGTGGACTCCCGGCACGGCAGCGGGACGGGCTCGGCGGTGGTGTTCACACCCGATGGGTTCCTGCTCACCAGCGCGCACGTGGTCGACGGCGCCGACCGCGGCGCGGTGGTGCTCGCTGATGGCGCCGAATCGGACTTTGAGGTGATCGGCGCCGATCCACTGTCAGACCTGGCGGTGCTGCGCACCAGCACAGGCATCGCGGCGCCGGCGAGCCTGGGCGACGCCGATCAGCTGCGGATCGGGCAACTCGTGGTCGCCGTGGGCAATCCGATGGGTCTCGCCGGGTCCGTGACCGCGGGAGTGGTCAGCGCGCTGGGCCGCTCCCTGCCGGCGCGTCACGGGCCACACATACGACTCATCGACGACGTGATTCAGACCGACGCCGCGCTGAACCCCGGCAACTCCGGGGGCGCGCTCGCCAACGCCGACGGCGATGTGGTCGGCATCAACACCGCAGTCGCCGGGTACGGGCTCGGCCTCGCCGTCCCGATCAACCCCACCACCCGCCAGATCATCAGCGAGCTGCTCTCCACCGGGCGGGTGCGCCGCGCCTGGCTGGGAGTGGCCGGGATGCCCGTGCCACTGCCGCCTGCTGTGGCGGAACGCCGCGGCCAGCGCACCGGACTGCGGGTGGTCGAGGTGGTGCCGGGCAGCCCCGCGGGGCTCGCCGGCCTCTACCTGGGCGACGTGGTGGTCTCCGCCGGCGAACAGCCTGTGCGAGGCGTGCAGGACCTGCAGCGGCTCATGCTGAGCAGGGCGATCGGTGCTCGACTGGCGATCACCGTGCTGCGGCGGGGAGCGTACGTCGACGTGATCGCCGTGCCCGAGGAGCTCGCCAGCCGCTGACACGGCACGGCCACCGGCCACCGGTGAGACCCGGGCGGCGCCTCCAGCCCGGCAGGTCAGTGCCGCAGCTCCTCGATGTACGACACTCCGGTTGCGGCCGCGAGCCCGTGCCGCCGCCACTGCTCCTTGAGACGGATCCGACCGTCAGCCAGCAGTTGCGGCGTGCTGGTGAGATCCCCGGAGATCACCTCGCCACTGCTGAGCACCTGGCAGTACGCCAGCGAAAGCGTCCCGTCCGAATCGCAGGTGCCCACCAGCGACCCGCGCCGCACCCGCCCGCCGGAGAACTCCGCCCAAATCAGGTCGCCGGACTGATGGTAATGACCCACCGGCGCCTCCCCCGCGGCTGCGGTCTCAGCTGCCGCGGATCGAAACCGCTTGCCGTCGTAGTGGTACGCATGCTCGTTCATCTGCTGCCTCCCCAGGTTCTCGTCATCCACTGGCACGGCCCTCCTGGCTCGACCCCGAACCCGGACGCGGGCCGGGCTAGGTGTGCTGGCCAGGCCAGGCCCCCGAGCCGGTGCGCCCGGGCGCCCGGCGTGCCGCTAGGCCCAGGTGGTGCTGACGTACTGGTCCTGGAACTTGAAGACCGTCCGCTCCGCGAGCGAGTTGATCAGGATCGCGCTGCGGATCGGCAGGATGCTCAGGTTGGAGTCGATCAGGCCCTGCACGTACCGGCCTCGGTTCAGCACGAAGATCTTGTGGTGGTCAGCGTGCTTCCACATGATCGAGAAGTCACGCTCGATCACAGGCTCGCCGTGCTCGTCCCACTCGATCAGCTCAGAGAGCTCCTCGTCGAAGGGCGGCGGCGTCGCCCTGCGCCCGGCGGCGAGCACCACGTACTGGCTCCGGAGCGCCTCCTCGTCGCCAGAGACACCGACGCAGCGAAGCTCCGCCTCGCCGTCGACCATCCGCGCCCCGACCACGTTGCGGCCCGGCATCAGCGTCACCGGGAAGTTGCCGTAGCGCAGCCGGGCTTCGTAGTTGGCCTGGTACAGACCCGTGAGTGTGCCGGGCGTGATGCCGTCACTGGTGAGGATCTGTCCGCCGACCAACCTGCGGCGCGCCTCGTGCGGCAGGTTCACAAAGAATTCGTGGTACGCGGGGCGGTACAGGTCATTGGCCGTGGGGGAATCCTCCAGCGGGCCGTACCAGGTGCGGCGGCCCACCCACTTGATGTTCCGGCAGCCGCGGTTGAGCAGGGCGCCCACGCACTCGGCGCTGGTTTGACCGCTGCCGACCACGATCACCGGGGTCTCCGGGTCCATCTGTTGCGGCATCTGCTGATCCAGCAGATCCGCCAGTATCAAGCGGTCGGAGTCCAGGTCGGAGCAGAAGTCCGGCACCACCGGGACCGTGCCCATTCCGAGCACCAGGTGGTCGCAGCTGGCCGCGATCTCCCCCCGGCTGTGGCAGTAGAGGCGGCCGTCGTCGAAGGAGACCTGATCGATCGGGGTGTTGTAAAACAGCCTCGGGATCTGACCCGCCGCCCACGCCAGGTACTGGGTGTATTCCAGCCGGGGGATGGTCTCGTATCCGGCGCCGAGCAGCCCGTAGATCCGACCCGTCGTCACCAGATAGTTCAGGAAGGACAGTGGGTGAGTCGGGTCCAGCATGCTCACTAGGTCCTTCACCCAACCGGTCTGCATCCGCACCCCCGGGTGCAGCAGGCCGCTGTGCCAGGCCGGCCCCGGCTGCGCGTCGAACAGCGCGATCTCCCGGGGCGACAGGGCGGGGAAGAGAGCCGCAAGGCTCAGATTGGACGGACCAGCGCCGATCCCGACTGTGTCGTAGTGGGAAGCCTGGCCGCTGCCGCCGGCAGCGTTGACATCGATCATCATCGATCCCTCTCTGTGTGCAACTCCCCAGTCAGTACGACGAGGTTGGTGACTTCTCTATCCCTGGCGCCCGACGACATGCGACGCTCGCTGCCGTGGCACAGCGGGCTGCTGCCATCGATCCTTCAACAACTGAGCTGCCGCGGTCTGGCTGGCCGCGAGGACCGTCTTCGCCGCGCCGCCGCTGCCGCCCGCGAACGTGTACACCGGCACGTCACGGGCCGCCTCCCGAAGCCTCAACCCTTGCTGAACGTGGTACGAGTCAGCGCCCACCACCAACCGCCGCGCTGGGCCCAGCCGACCCGGCAGTCGTCGCTTGGCCGCCTCTCGCACCTGAGCCTCGAGATCCCGGTCAATGAGGGAGTCTTGTGACGCGATGTCCCAACGGTTGTCAGGCACACCCAGCAGAACCTCGCCGGAGTGCGTTCCGCGCCCATACAGGCCGGTCGACTCGTCGACAAACGCGGGGATCGGAGCGCCGGGCCACGGGTAGATGCCGTACTGGATCCGCTTCACCCGGAACGGCCAGGAAGCAAGGCCGCTCGCCGACAACAGCGCCCCGGTGCCGCAGCCTGCCGCCACCACCACGGCGTCGCACCTCACCAGGCTGCCGTCAGCGAGCCGGCACCCTAAGGGATCAGTCACCGCCACCACAGTGGACGGCTGCTGCTCGACGCCGCATCGGATCGCGTCGGCCAACAACGCCCGCCGCAACCGCGCCGGGGAGAGGTAGCCCGCGTGCCGTTCCCACACCACTGCCATGTCAGGCGACAGCCCGGCAAGGCCGTGTTTACGCCGGACCTCGGCGGGCTGCAACATCTCCACCGAGCCCGGCAAGGCCGCCTGCACCACAGCGGTTAGAGCCGTCACGGAGGGATCCTGAGGAAGCAGGTAGAGCGACCCGATCTCCCGGTAGTCCGCCCATGTCCGCAACACTCTGCTGGCGCGCAACTCAACCAAGCTGGCCACAGCCTCGCGACAGACGTGCGGGCTCGGTTCGAAACCACGGGTGATGCCCCCGGAGACAGCGGTGGCGTCCGCCGCCGACCCGGATGCGGAGAACAGCAGCACCTCCACCCCGGGCTGGGCCCGGCGGAGCCGCCACGCCAAAGCCGTGCCTGCGATTCCGCCGCCGACGATCGCCACCCGCATCACTGCCGCCTACGCCCCAGCGTTCCGCTCGCCGGTGATCCGGCGCAACACCTCGGCCGCCTCTGCCGGGCGGGCTGGATAGCTGCCCAGCACGCAGCGCACCGCCAGGGCCGGATCGAACGACTCGAGCCGCAACGCCCTCACCGCCCGCTCCAACTCCATGTCGGCGAGGCGTTCCGGAATGCCGCTCGCCGGCTGAGCGCCGGTGACCGCGTCGTACCACGAGGTGAAGGCAGCGTGGTCAGCGTTGGTGAAGTCGGTCTCGTGGCAGTCCGGACGGCACCAACTCAGGTACGCCCGCAGCGGGCCCGGGTCCGTGTCGGCCAGAAATTCGTGCGCCCAGATCGCGTGGTTCCGGCTGGTGGAGAACTTCAACCCGTCCAGGTGAAGGAACTCGTTCACCAGCAGGCCGCCCAGGAAGTCGGTGCGCACGCCCGCCGCGGTCAGCAATGCCGGGATCATCGTGGAGTAGTAGAAGGCGTTGTCGATGCCGAGGAAGTGCCACACCCGGTCGACCGGTTCCCAACGCTCCAGGCAGTCAGCCAGGCTGGGCGCGAAACCGGCCACGTCGGCCCCGCTGTGTTCCCGACGCCCCGCCTCCACATGCCTGGCGACAGAGAACAGGTACCCGATCGCCATCTCGGCCCAGACGTCGATGCGCAACTGGGCGTCGCCGTGCCGCCACTCGATGCCCCAGTCACTCGGGTACGCCATCGGAATGTCCGGCAGCCCATCAGCCAGGTAACCGGCGATGAGCTGGCGCACCCGCGGCGGGATGTTCGCCTGTGACCACACTTCGAGAAGCTGTTCCCGGTGCTCCTCCAGCTTCAGCACCGGCAGTTGCGTCAAGGTCAGCCGCGGCGGCGCCTGGCAGCAGGCCGAGACCGCGCCCTGGAGGGTGGCGGCAGTCAGGAATCGGCCGCAGCCTTCGCACGTCCCACCACAGGCGCCGGTCCCGCACCCGGGGCACTCACCAGAGACTCGCACGTGGTGCAGGGTGCGATCACAACCTGAGCACAGCGGCAGCGCGTAGTCCTCGATCACGACTGCCTTCGCGGCGATCAGCTCGGTGAGCAACGCCGCGACCGCGTCCCGGTAGTCGCTGTCGCCAGTGGGGTCGGTGAAGATGTCGTACTCCACCCGCGCCGCCTGCAGCGCCTGACGGATCAGGCCGGCGTAGTGGTCCACCGTCTCGAGCGCCGGCTGCCCGGCGGCCTCGGCCTTGGCCAGGACGTAGTTCTGGTGGGAGTCCAGCCCACACAGCGTGACGACGTCCTGGCCGGCGGCAGCAGCTGCCCTGGCTGCCACATCTCCGGCGAGGTACGGCCCCGAGAGGTGACCCACGTGCAAGGGGCCGTTAGGAGTCGGCGGGGGTGTGACCAGCAGTGTGAAGCGCCGGTTGGTCGCTGGGCTCGCTCCGGCGCTCACTCGCCGCGCTCCTCACCCGGCTCGCTCGCCGTCGCCGCGCGGCCTGCGCCGCTGCCCGCGAGAGCCGGCTGGCCATCAGAAACCTGCTGCTCGGGCTGCTGGTTCTCAGGAAGCCAGTAGATGCTGAGGATCGTCAACGGACGTTCCTCTGACCGGTTGTGGATGACGTGCCGCTCCTCGCTCTCCAGCAGAATCACGCTGCCGGTCGGGGCGTCGATGTCTTTGCCGCCGGACTCGTAACTCGCGTGGCCGTCCACCACCACCGCGAACTCGATCTCCGGGTGGCAGTCCTCGTTGCTGGTGCCGCCCGGCGGGATCACACACCACATCGCGTCGAATGGAAGCTTGCCGAGATCCCGGTACTGCGCCCAGCGGCCAATCTCGATCCCGTACTCCGCCGTCAGCTCGGCGTCGCCTTGCTGGTACTTCCTCACCATTGGCTCACGTCCTTTTCGCGGTCAGCTCGGACCTTGGTTGGCTGATGCGCCAGCGGGTTCGGTTTGTGGCTTGGCTACGGGCTCTGGTTGCGGGACCTGTTGCGGCTGCCGCATCGCGACGGCGGCGGCCAGGGCGGAGAGGATCGCGCAGCCTCCGCAGAACCACCAGATCAGGCCGCCGATGGCGTCGTACGCGAGCACACCCAGCACCGGCCCCACGGCGTTGCCCAGCGAGAACATCGCCAGCGCGGCGCCGAGATACCGGCCCTTCGCGGCCTCCGGCGCCACCTTCACCGGCCAGGCGAAGATGGTCGGCCCGCCGATCATCTGGCCGATCGCCCCCACCACCGTGGCGGAGAAGATCATCACGGCGCCGCCGGGGAGCCCGAAGCCCACCAGGCCCAGCCCCAACAGCAGCAGGCCGAGGCTCGCCGCGAGCCACGACCGCCACTTCTGCACGTACGTGGTGACCCACAGCTCGCAGGTCATCACAATTCCGGCGGAGAGTGCGAACACCGCGCTGTAGTAGACGGTGGGGTAGCCGGCGTCCTTCAGGGACAGCGGCAGCACCGTGAAGTACTGGATGTAGACCATCGCGTTGGTCAGCATCGCGCCCAGGAACAGCAGGAACTTGGTGTCCTTGAGCACCGTGAGGTAGCTGACCTGAGACTGCTCGGCCGTGCCCGATTCCGGTTTTGCCGATTTCGTACGAGCGGGCAGCAGGAACAGCGCGATCAAGGCGTACGACATCGCGCCCAGACCGTCCAACCACAACAGCAGGTCCCACGAGAACGTGATCACCCATGCGCCCACCAGCGGCCCCGCCACCGTGCCGCTGCTGATGGCGAGACGGTTCATCGACATCACCATCACGTGCCGCGACGGTGGAGTCAGCGATGTCAGCAATGCCGCTGACGCGGGGCGGTTCGCCTGAGTCATGGCACCCGCCAACGCCACCACGGCCAGGATCGCCGGGTAGTAACTGAGGAAGCTGACGGAGACCACCATCACGGCGGCGGTGCCCATGGAGATCGCGATGGTCAGTCGTGACCCCAGCCGGTCAGACATCCCGCCGCCGGAGAACATGCCGACGACCGCGCCGGCCCCGTACGCCCCGAGCGCGAACCCGGCGAGCTCTGCTGAGAAGCCCCGGTGCACCAGGTAGAGCACCATGAACATCTGCAGGAAGGCGCCGAACTGGTTGATGAACACACCGAGCAGCACGAATCTGGCGGTGCCGGGAGTCGCCTTGAGCGACGCGATCACTCCGAGGTGCTCAGTTTCCGCAGCGGGGGCCTTGCTCACTGGGACGCCTCCACGTCGTTGCCGGGTTCCACGATGAGGGCCTTGCTGGCCGCGTCCAGCGCGGCCCGGCACGCCTCCTCCGAGTCGGCCACCGCCACGAATTGCGCCAGCCGGCACTCCCAAGCGCTGCCGTTAGGCGGCAGCAGCACCCGTTGCCCGGCCTCGGCCAGCACGATGCCGCGTTCAATCTCGGGAGGAAGCTGCGACTCGTCGATCCGGATCGACCCGATGGTCAGCTCGCGTTCGGGATAGCAGAAGCGGGTGGCGGCGACCTGTTTCGCCTTGCGTTCCAGATCGGGTTGCTGACCACAGGCGATGGACGCGGCTGCCAAGCTCAGGTCGACGCCGGTCGCCAGCTGACCCAGGTACGGGATCAGGTCACCGCCAAGCCGGCCGTTGAGCTCGATCACCTTCCAGCCGGCGTCGGTGCGTTTGAGCTCCAGATGGGTCATTCCGGTGTGGAAGCCGAGCGCCCGATGCGCGTCGGTCGCCACTCGGCGCAGCTCCGGGTCGTCGTACAGCGGGTCTGCGGCGTCCACCAGGTGCCCGACCTCCTCGAAGGAGGGCGAGAATCCGGACTCCTTGTGCGCGATCGCCAGCGGAACCACCTGGCCGTCGAAGCACGCGGCGTCGACGCTGATCTCGGGACCCGAGAGGTGCTCCTCGACCAGCACCCCGTCCTCGAAATGCTCCGGCGCCTCCGGCAGGGTGATGCCCCGAGCCCGCTGGTACGCCTCGCGCACCTCAGCCGCGGAGTCCGCCCGGCGGACCCCGAAGCTGGCCGCGAGGTTGCGGGGCTTGAGCACCACCGGGTAGCCGAACTCGCCGGCGACTTTCACGGCTTCCTCTGGCGACCGCACCGCGACGGAGCGGGCTTGCGGCACCCCGGCCGCTGCCAGGGCGAGCCGTGTCACGTGCTTGTCGCGGCACCGGTTGATCGCTTCTCGTGGGGTGGCGGGCAACCCGAGCTCCGTGGCGAGCTCGGCGGCCGCCTCGATGCGCGCCTCGTCGTAACACACGATCCCGTCGATGCGCTCGGTCTCGGCCAACCGGCGCGCCTGGGTGATCATCGATGCGGCGTCGAGAGTGTCCACGACGGTGTGGCCTGCCAGGTAAGGCAGCTCCCATTCAGCTGTCTCGGAACGCCCGGCGCCGCCGAGGAACAGCCAGGTGCGGTATCGCGGCGCGACAGACTCAAAGAAATGTTCCC
>JBOGDL010000081.1:0-20208 GCA_050701815.1 Micromonosporaceae bacterium
CACGCCGTCTTTGCCCTCGGCGACCAGCCTGCGCAGCGAGGACGGGTGGCTGGTGTCCGCGAGCCACGCGTCCGTCGCCGTGACGGTCTCGTCGCTCACCTGGTACGCCGGGTACATCAGGATCGCGAAGATCTGCGCCGGGTCGCTGCTCTGGTGCTTCCACACATCCGCGACCTGCGAGAAGTACCGCTCCACGTACGGCCTGGTCAGTTCCACCTGGCTGGAGTGCTGGAAACCCTGGCAGATCGCCCGGCCGTGCGCGTTGGTCAGGTCCGGGTCCTCGATCAGCCGGCGCCACGCCTCGGCCTTAGCTTCCGGGGTCGGGATCAACGCCCTGGCCCGGGTCGCCGCGACCTGCCCGCTCGCGGTTGAATCCCGGCGCAGCTCGGCTTCGATCTCGGTTTCGCCGGCGGCGCCCTGCGCGACCAGCGATTCCAGCACGTGCCAACGCATCCCGGTGTCGATCCGCAGCCCCTTGGGCGCGTTCGACCCCTCCAGCCAGCCCCGCAGCGCCGCCAGGTCAGCCTGGTCCCGCGCCGCTGAGGCGTGCACCCGGGCCCACGCCAGCTGCACTCCGCTGCCAGGCTCGGCTTTCGCCAACGCCTCCGCCGCGCCCCGGGCGAGGTCACGCCACCCTTGTGGGGCCCAGCTCGGGTCGGCGTACATCGCCAGCGCGGTCATCGCCTGGCGCGCGGTGACCGCGATCAGGTTGACGTCCCGCTCGGCGGGCAACCCGGAAACCACCTGACGCAGGTAGCCACGGGTGGACAGCTCCCCGTCGCGCGCCATGTCCCAGGCCGCTGACCAGCACAGGGACCGCGCCAACGAAGAGGAGAATCTGTCGATGTGCTTCATCACCACGGCGCTGGACCGCTCATCCAACCTGATTTTGGCGTACGTCAGGTCGTCGTCGTTGAGCAGCAGCACGTCAGCCGCCGGCACACCGGCCAGCTGCGTGATCTCGGTGCGCTCGCCGGACACATCCAGCTCGATCTGGTCACGGCGGACCAGGTCATTGCCCTTCAAGTCGTAGAGCCCCACCGCCAGCCGGTGGGTGCGCAGCGTCGGGTACGCGGCCGGGGCGGTCTGGGAGATGGCCACGGAGTGGTAGCTGCCGTCGGCGTCCAGCTCGATCACCGGGCGCAGCGTGTTCACCTGGGAGGTTTCCAGCCACTCGGCGGCGAACTTGCGCAGCTCTCTGCCGGAGGACTTCTCGAGTGAGGTGAGCAGGTCGTCGAAGGTGGCGTTGCCGTACTGGTGGGCCTGGAAGTAGGCGCGCAGCCCGGTGACGAACGGCTCGATCCCGACGTACGCCACCAGCTGCTTGAGGACGCTGGCGCCCTTCGCGTACGTGATGCCGTCGAAGTTCACCTCCACGGCCGCCACATCCGGGATGTCGCAGTGCACCGGGTGGGTGGAGACGAGCTGGTCTTGTCGGTAACCCCACGCCTTGCGCTGCGCCAGGAACGTGGACCACGCGTTGCCGAAGCGGGTGGCCTCCGCGGAGCACCAGTGGCTGGCCCAGTCGGCGAACGACTCGTTCAGCCAGAGATCGTCCCACCAGCGCATGGTGACCAGGTCGCCGAACCACATGTGCGCCAGCTCGTGCAGCACCGTGTTGGCGCGTTGCTCGTACTCGTGGTCGGTGACCTGCGAACGGAACAGGTAGATGTCCTCGGAGATGGTGACGCAGCCGAAGTTCTCCATCGCGCCGGCGTTGTACTCCGGCACGAAGAGCTGGTCGTACTTCGGCAGCGGGTAGCGGAAGTCGAACTGGCTCTGGAAGAAGTCGAAGCCCTGCTTGGTGATGGTGAAGACGTCCTCGGCTTCCAGATGTTCAGCCATCGACGCGCGGCAGTACAGCCCCAGGTCGACGCCGTCGTGGTGGTCGCGCGCCACGTGGTACGGCCCGGCGCAGATCGCGGTGATGTACGTGCTCATCTTCGGCGACTGCGCGAAGTGGACCGTCTTGGCCTCGGCTTCGACGACCTCCTCGGCCACCGGCATGTTCGAGATCACATGCCAGTCCGCGGGCGCTTTCACGTGGAAGGTGAACGTGGCCTTGAGGTCGGGTTGGTCAAAGCAGGCGTACGCGAGCTGCGCGTCGGTGCTTTCGAACTGGGTGTACAGGTAAGTCGCCCCGTCGACCGGATCGCTGGCCCGGTGCAGCCCCTGACCCTTGCGGGAATAGTGGCAGTCGGCGTCGATGACCAGTATGTTCTCGGCGGCCAGGCCGGGCAGGGCCAGTCCGGCTTCGGGGTCGAACCCGGACGTGTCAAGCGCGACCCCGTTCAGCGTGGCCGACCGGACCCGATCAGCGGCGATCTCGATGAACGTGTCCGCTCCTGGCTCGGAGCAGCTGAACTGGATCTCGGAGCGGGACCGGAATGTCCGGTCGGAGGTGGGCGCGTTGCTGAGATCCAGAGTGACGTCATACGTGGCGACATCGATAAGCCGGGCGCGCTCTATCGCCTCGGCGCGGATCAGGTTTCGAATACCAGCCACGTTGCTGTCCTCCGCGTTAACTATTGCCGGGCTGCTGTCACCGACTACCCGGCGAGTTTGTCATGCGGCCGGAGCCGCGTCGCAGGCCGCGGGAGCAACGGTAGGGCGCCCGTAGGGAACTGTCGCCGGAATTGGTCAGTCCGTGGCGCCCGCACGTGTGGGCCGCCCCGGGGAGCTGTCCGAGGCCGCTCATGGCAGCGTCTTCACCGGCACGGAGAGCGGCGCGACGGGTGGCGTCGCGGCGAGGCGGGCGTGCGCCTCCGGGGGTCGGCGGTCCACCGGCTCGGCCCGGAACGGTGCAGGTAATGTCGGGGGTCCGTGCCGGATTCGTCCTGGGGCGAATGACCAGACGCTTGGCGAACGAGGAGCAGCGTGATGACTGTCGCCCACCCCATCGCTCGGGCGTGGCTGTCCCAGGGAGGCGTCGGCGCCCAGAACTACGACGAGTTCGCCGACGACAACGAGATCACCGAGATCATACGGGCCAACCCGGACAGCGCCCTGGCTGTCGAGATGCCGCACCGCACCCCGGAAGCGGTCGCCGCCGGCCACGGTTTCGCGGACGCGCTTCCGGCGGCGGCGCGACGGCTGGCGCAGTTGCAGCAGGCTGGCCGGTTCCGGGCGGCCGAGCAGGTCGTCGCGGGATATCGGATCGCGGGCGCCGACGGGACCTCGTACGGCATGTTCTGCATGGTCGACACCGATCAGATCTCCACCTCGGCCGATGAGCCCGGCCAGGTGATCCGCAACGAAGACGTCTTCCTCGAAAAGGTACGTGAGCGCACCGCCCTCGCGGAGGCGACAAATTGTCTTCTCTCGCCGGTGCTGCTGCTGCAGACCGGGACCGGAGACGAGCTCGGCGCCGCGCTCCGCGAGACGCTGACCCAGCAGGGCGAGCCCGACGCGGTCGACATCGACCAGCACGGCAGGGAGCACGCGGTGTGGCTGCTCGGGCCGGGCGCCGCCGCCGACCGGCTGCTCGCCTGGGCTGGCGGCGGCGAATTGATCGTGGCGGACGGCAACCACCGCAGCCTGGCCGCACAGACCGGCGGGCTCTCCCGGTTCCTGGCGGTGGTCACCACGCCCGACTCGGTGGTGCTGCGGCCGTACTGCCGGTTGGTCTCGGAGCTGACCATGCCGGCGTCTGAGCTGCTCGACCGGCTGGCCGCGGCCGGCGCGACCGTGGAGCGGCTCGCCGAGCCGCCCGAGACTCCTGAGCCGGGTCAGGCGGTGCGGCTTTACCTGCCCGGCGAAGGCTACGAGGTGCGGTTGCCCGTGCCCGAGACCGCCGACGCGGTGGACTCGCTGGACCACGCGGTGGTGGAGAACACGCTGTTCCGGGCCGCGCTCGGCCTCGATCCGGGTGACAAGCGGATCACGTACGTGGGCGGCGACTACCCGGCGTCCTGGTTGCGGGGCGAGGTCGACGCGGGGCGGGCGGCGTTGGCGGTGTTGATCGCTCCGGTGACCGTGGACGACTTCGTCTCGGTGAATCTGAACCGGCAGAAGATGCCCCGCAAGAGCACCTGGTTCACCCCGAAGGCTCGCGCCGGCCTGGTGCTGGCTGACCTGTCGGCGGAGTGAGTCAGGCGCCCGTCCAGCGGCCGCGCCGATCGAGGCTCGCCGCGGCTGCGAGTCCTCACATCGGGGCGCCCGGCTCGGCGGGCCGGGTGCGCTGGCTGAGACACTGCCTGCCATGCGCGTATACCTGGGAAGCGATCACGCCGGTTACGAGCTGAAGGGCCATCTCAGTGCGGAGTTAACCAAGCTCGGACATGAGGTGCTCGACGTGGGCCCCGCCGAGTTTGATCCCGCCGACGACTATCCGGTGTGGTGCCTGCATACCGCGGAGCGGGTGGTGGCCGACCCGACCAGCCTGGGCGTGGTGATCGGCGGCTCAGGAAATGGCGAGCAGATCGCCGCGAACAAGGTGCGCGGGGCTCGCGCGGCGCTGGCGTGGAGCGAGCAGACAGCGCAGCTCGCGCGGGAGCACAACGATGCCAATCTGATCGGTGTCGGGGCTCGGATGCACACCCCTGACGAGGCGCTCGGGATCGTGCGGGCGTTCGTGGAGACCCCGTTCTCGGATGGCGAGCGCCACCGCCGCAGGATTGCCCAGATCTCCTCGTACGAGGAGTCCCGGCAAGCGCCGGCACTGCCGCGCTGACCCGCGACGCCTCAGGGGCGGGGCTGATGCTGATCACGGCGCCCGGGGCCGATCACGGCGCGGGGGGCCGGCGCGGGGGGCCGATCACGGCGCGGGGATTGCTCAGGGAAGCGCTGGGTTGATCAGGTCACTGGCCGGCTCGATCGGGGCGGCCGCCGGGGCGGAACGGTTCCCGTGGCACCCAATTGCGGCGGACCACTCGCAGCTGTGCCTCAGCTGTGGCGAGATCCTCGTCAGTGGGGCGCGAGGCGTCTCTGGCGCGTGCCGCCGCCCACACCCCGACCTGGGACGATCCGGCCCCCACCAAACCGCGCAGGCCACGCTCAGGGTCTCGGTCCGTCCGACCGCCGCCCTCCCGGGCCCGCGTCTTGTGCGGTGGGGCCGGCTCGGCGCCCTCGCTGTCGCCGCTCGGGCGGGGAGCAGCCAGGCGAGCCGGGCTGGGCCGGGGTTGCTCACGGCGGGCGCCACCCAGTGGGGCAGCCCGGCCGGCATCCGACTCTGGCACGTCGGGGCGCGGGCCAGCGGGCTGCGCCTGGGGCGCGGTGCGCCGTTGCCCCCGTTTACGTTGCCGATGAAAGGCCGCCACGCTGTGACCGTACCCCGATGGTCCCGGAGCGGCCTAGGAAGATGGCGGTCGTGCCTGAAGGTCATGTGATCCACCGGTTGGCCAGGTCGCACAGCGACATGCTGGGCGGCCAGCCGATGCGTGCCAGCAGCCCACAGGGCCGGTTCGCTGCGGGGGCGGCGCAACTCGACGGAGCGACCCTGCTGTCGGCAGACGCTCACGGCAAACACCTTTTTCACCGGTACGCCGCGAAATCGGACGAGCCGCTGTGGCTGCACGTCCACCTGGGGTTGTACGGGTCATTCAGCGCCGGAACGTCCCCGGCGCCGCCGCCGGTGGGTCAGGTCCGGCTGCGGTGGGAGAACCCGCAAACCTATGTGGACCTACGCGGCCCCAGCGCCTGCGAGTTGATCACAGAGGGCGAGCGGGATGAGTTGCGTGCCCGGCTCGGGGCCGACCCGCTGCGGGCTGACGCCGACCCGGCTCGAGCCGGGGAGCGGATCTCGCGTAGCCGGGCCCCGATCGGCCAACTGCTGCTGGATCAGTCGGTGGTGGCGGGTGTGGGGGTCGCGTACCGGGCGGAGGCGCTGTTCCGGCTTGGTGTTCATCCGTGGCGACCTGGACGTGAGCTGGGCTCAGCTGGCTGGCAGGCGCTGTGGGGCGACCTGAGCGAGCTGATGCGCGACGGTGTGCGGGCGGGTCGTATCGACACCGTGCGACCGGAGCACACCCCGGAGGCGATGCATCGGCCGCCACGTCAGGACCGGCACGGCGGCGAGGTGTACGTGTACCGCCGCGCCGGGCAGCCTTGCCTGGTATGCGGCGAGGTGGTGAGGCGCGGAGAGCTGGCCGCCCGCAACCTGTACTGGTGCCCCCGCTGCCAACCACCGGCCTAGGTCCCGCCGCCGGCTGACGCTCGGCAGGACAGACCCTAGGTTGCCCCGATCGGCGCGCAGCAGGTCAGCGGGACGTCGAAACACCCCTAGAACATCTCGGACGCGCACGGCGCGACGTGCCAGCCGAAGCCCGCGCTGGCAGCGGCCAAAGCCCCGGGCCGGACCTCCGTCACCCGGCCCGCGCCGGCGAGCGCGCCGAGCGACGTTCCGCCCAGGTACGCCGCGCCCAGCTCACGTATGTTGAGGGCCAGGTCAGCGGGGGCATCGGTGCGTTCGCAGGTCGCTGCCAGGCCCACGTCCGCACTGGCCGCAGCCGCGCCGCCCTGGGGGTCGGGCGGGCCAGCGCCGTGCGGTCCGGCGGTGAGGCGCCAGCGGCCGGTGTTGGCCGGCAGCAGGTCGTCGGTCACCTGCAACACCAGATCGAGCGGCGCCGCGTAGCGTCGCGATCGCAACGCGGCCGGAAGGTCGACGATCCGTGTGAACAGCGATGTGTTGTGTCGCCTGCCCAGCCGCCGGGGGGCGTCGACGAGGTGGAACAACGGCTCGTCCACGGCCAGGTTCCACGCGGTGATCCGGCGGGTCAGGTCGACGTGGAACAGGAACCGCCACAGCTCCTGGTAGCCGGCTTTGTCGGCGCAGCGCAGTTCCTCCACCTGGACTGTGGAGTTGGGGCCGGTGTTGTCCCACTCCTGTTTGGAACGCCATAGCGCATAGCCGGTGACCTCGCCAGCGTCTTCGTAGAGCACGCAGCGCCTTGCGGTGGCGTCCTTTCGGAGCTGCCCGATGTCGCAGAGCCGCAGCGTCCACCAGCGATCGGATCGGCTGGACATCCCGGGTCGGCGCCGGCGCACCTGCTCGTACACCTCGGAAAGTTCTTTCACGGCGTCGGTGGGCGTGACCATCCGCAGCTGGCCCGGCGGGTCGGCGCCCGGAAAGCTGACCTCGCGGGTGTCCGCCTCGATGACGACACCGGCGGCGGCAGGTCCGTATCCGTACCGGCCGTAAATCGCTTCTTCGCTGGACCACAGCACCGCGATCGGCTCGACGCCGGCGTCGTGCACGTCCTGAAGCTGCCGGCTCATCATTCTGGTCAACAGGCCACGCCGGCGATGGGTGGGGCGAACAGACACCAACGTGACATGCGCAGCCGGCAACTCACCGCCCGGAACGCTGAGATTCCGGGTGTACGCACCGCCAGTGGCCACCGGGTCTGATCCGTCGAACACGGCGAGGCTGCGCTCCGGCTCGAAAACCCCGCGCTCCATGTCCGCGACGTCCTGCTGTTGATCATCGTGGAAGGTCTCGATGACCACTCGCCAGAACTCTGGCCACTCGGCGTCCGTGATTGGCCGTATGGGTAGTTTCTCGGGCACTCGCACTGTCTACCCCACCATTACCGACGCTGCCGACTGATTTGTTTGCCGCCCTAGACTCGTGGAAGGAGGGGCTGATGGAGGGTGCGGCGCTGCTGGACCTGGTGTGCGGTCCGGCAAGTCCGTTGACCGACACGGAGCACCGGTACCGGCTGGTGTCCCACCTCGGCTCCGGCGGCCAGGCTGAGGTCTACCGGGCAGTGCGGGTCTGCTGCGGTGTCAGCTCAGCGCCCGTCACAGTGAAAGTCTTCAGGCTCACCGGTGACCGGCCACTGCGTGACCAGCTTCACTCCTGGGACAAAGGCGACGCGGTGCTGATGGATCTCAACAGCCGCGGAGTCACGGGGATTTGCCGCCGTTCTGATGGCTTTTATGGCCCGATGCCGCATCCACCCGGTCAGCCGTCCTCAAACGGGGCCGCGGTGCCGTACCAGGTCCTGGACTACCTGCACGGCGTCACCCTGCGCGAGTACGTGACGCAACGTCGAGAGCGGCGCGTTCCCGCAGCTGCGTCCCCGTTGGACGCGGTGGCCGCGCTGACAGCTCTGGCCGGTGTGCTGCGGGCGTTGCACCAGCCGGACGACCCGCGCGCGACCCCGGTGTTGCACATGGACGTGAAGCCGTCGAACGTGATGGTGCTGGGCAGCGGCGAGGTGCGTCTGATTGATTTCACCGGGGCCCGCTACCACTGGCGTGATCACATCACGAGCGTGGCGTACACGCCGGAGGTGGGCGGCCCCGAGGCGTTCACCGGCAACGTCGGCCCGGCGTACGACGTGCATGGGTTTGGCGCCGTGGCCTACTACTTGGTGACGGGTGATTTTCCGCGTGCGACTGCGGCAGCGACGCCAGCCGATGGCATTGCCAATCCACCCTGGGCGGTGCTTCGGCGGCATCCGTTGTTGGACGCGAACCCGGTGCTGCGAGATCATCTGCTGGCGCCGGTGGCCGACCGGGTCGAGGACCGTCCCGGCGCCGCCGATCTGGTGGAGTGGACGCGACGGCTGGCGGAGCTGGTGCGCCGGGCCTCGGGTCCGGACGTCGGGGTGGTATGGGACGGCCATGCCGAGCCTGTGGCAGCCGGGGTGGCCGCCACGGGCGCGACAGCCGTCGCCGGAGCCGAGACCGGTGCTTTTCACCGGATTGAGAGGTTGGAACAGGAATTGTTTGATTTGAGGTCTGCGATGCACAACGGCGGATCCGCCAGCCACGCGGGAGGCGCCCTCGGCGCGGTCAATCATTCAGCCTCCGGCCCGATGGGCGATCCCGGAGCCGGCCGGGCAGGCCAGCCGCCCGGGTGGACCAGGTCGGCCTCGACGTACGGCCAGGGGCCAGAGCCCACCAGGGTGGCACCTCCACACGGGCGCCCGGCACAGGGCTCGGGCATGCGTGGGGTCGCGGCGGTCCCCTCGCCTCGTCCGGAGCCGACAGCGGAGATGCCGCCGAACCTGGAATGGGGTCCGGTCGACGGGCCGCCTCAGCCCCGGGATCAGCTTCCGCCGCCCCCGCTCGGTGTGGTGTTGAAGCGCGGGTCCGAGGTCACCGGCGTGGGGTTGATGTTCGCGTTCGTCTGCTGGGGGATCTGGTCGGTCGCCAGCGGCGAGGCAGGCGACTTCAACGGCTTCCTTGACCGGTTTCTGATCTTCGTTTTCGTCCTCATGATCGGCTTCGGTGTCTTCCTGCTGAGCCGGCTGGTGGGGCGGCTGATCTGGGTCAAGTGGCTGGGCAGGGTGCGACGGAACGCGCGCGGCTCGCATGCGTTGACCGCGGTGTACCTGGTGGCTGCCGGGCTCGGGTTCCTCAACCAGACCCCCTGGGTGGTTCAGGTGTGGTCGTGGTTGAAGGGTCTGATGTAGTACGCCAGCAGCAGGCGGTGGCTCCTCACCGGGAACCCCTGATCAGTCGCGGCGTGGGCCGAAGACACAGAATTCGTTGCCTTCCGGGTCGGCCAGCACGTCCCAATTGATCTCGTCGTCGGCTGCTCGCAGCAGGTGCGCTCCCCGGGCGAGCAGCGGGTCTTTGCTGTCCGCCGTGATGTCCCAGTGAATCCGGTTCTTGACCGTCTTAGGCTCCGGCACGGGGATGAAGAGCATCTGCCCGTACGGGGCGTGGGGGATCTCAGCCGCTGAGAACCACCCGTTGGAGTGCGGCCTCACCACGGCGCCCAGCACCTCTGCCCACCAGCGCGCCTGGGCCTCGGCGTCCCCGGCGTCGACCACCAGCGCGATCAGCCGCCGGGGGAACTCCCCGGGTGGGAACGCGCACAACTCGCCGCCTTCCACATCTGCCATCACGGTCCAGCGGATTTCGTCGTCGGGCTGCCGCAGCACCGTGGCGCCGAGAGCTACCAGCTCGCTCGGGTGGGCGGCGACATCGAGATGAACCCGGTGTTTCACGGTCTGCTTCTCTGGGACCACGTTCACCCAGATCTTGTCCGTGGGTCGGGCGCCCGACAACGCGGCGTCGCCACTCTCCTGATAGCTCACTCCGAGCCCGATCACGGCGGCCCAGAACTCGCTCATCCGGCGTGAGCTCGCCGCGTCGATGCAGAGGTCCTTGAACCGCGCGATCGCCATGGCGGACACGGTAGCCAACACAGGGCACCCGGTCGGCCGACCCGCGCGGCGGTGGCCGGGTCGCGCTTCTATGGTGGACCGATGGCGTCGGCCAAGCAGGTCCAAATCACCTTCGACTGCGCAGAACCGGAGCGCGTCGCCCGCTTCTGGTGCGAGGTGTTGGGGTACGTCGTGCCGCCGCCACCGGAGGGGTTTGCCACTTGGGATGATTTCGATCGCGCGCTGCCGCCGGAGCGTCAGGGTTCAACGTTCTCATGCGTTGATCCCTCAGGTGTGGGCCCGCGACTGTTCTTCCAACGTGTTCCCGAAGGCAAGGTCGCCAAGAATCGGCTGCATCTTGACGTGCGGGTCGGCGCCGGGCTCGTGGGTGAAGAGCGCTTGACCGTGCTTGAGGCCGAACACGCACGACTGGTCGCGCTCGGCGCGGTACGCGTGCGGCTGCTGCCTGCCGATGGCGACCTCGAGTCGTGCCTCGTGATGCAGGACATCGAGGGCAACGAGTTCTGTCTCGACTGAGTGGCCGCGAACGTGTCGACGTCGCCCTGCCGGCCGTGCTCGACGCCCGTTTGCCGGTGGACGTGTTCAGAACTAAGGCCCAGGTCCGGCGAATCCGTCGGTGACCTGGGCCTTTGAGGTGTGGAGCGGACGACGGGAATCGAACCCGCGTAGCCAGTTTGGAAGACTGGGGCTCTACCATTGAGCTACGTCCGCGAGACGCCTTGAATTGCGGCGGCCAGTCAAGGGTAACGAATCGATTTTGCGCCCACGGCGCCGGCTGCCACGGGAAAGCGGCGACCGCCTAGACTTGCCGTGCCCGGGGTGTGGCGCAGCTTGGTAGCGCACTCGCTTTGGGAGCGAGGGGCCGTGGGTTCAAATCCCGCCACCCCGACGAAGGCCGAGGGGAAAGCGAGCTTGCTCGCTTTCCCGAGGCCAAGGAAGGGGTCGGAGGCGCGAAGCGCCGACTACCCCGACGAAGGGCGAAGGAGGGGTCGAACGCGCGAAGCGCTGACTACCCCGACCGGTCAGATCAGCAGTCAGGGGCCCTCGGCCGGCCCCTGACTGCCACACCAAACAAACCCCACCCAAGGAGTACGCCCGTGAAGAGCACCGTGGAGACGTTGAGCCCGACCCGGGTCCGGCTGTCGGTAGAGGTGCCCTTTGCTGATCTCGAGTCGCATGTGCTGCAGGCGTACAAGTCGATCAGCGAGCAGGTGAAGGTGCCGGGGTTCCGTCCCGGCAAGGTGCCGCATCGCCTGATCGATCAGCGCATCGGGCGCCCGGCGGTGCTGGAGGAGGCTGCCCGCGGCGCGATTCCGGAGCACTACCTGGCGGCGGTGCGGGAGCACGACGTGCGAGTGCTCGGCGCCCCCAGCGTGGAGATCACCAAGCTGGACGAGAAGGAGGAGCTCGCCTTCACCGCTGAGGTGGACGTGCGGCCGGAGATCGAGCTGCCGGACATGGGTTCGATCGAGGCTGAGGTCGATGAGCTGACGGTCGCCGACGATGAGGTCGAGCAGCAGCTGAGCAGCCTGCGGGACCGGTTCGCGACGCTGAAGGGGGTCGAGCGTCCCGCGCAGGACGGCGACTTCGTGCAGATCGACCTGAACGCCTCCGTCAACGGCGAGGAGGTGCCAGGGGGTTCGGCTTCCGGCATCTCGCACGAGGTCGGCTCACAGAAGCTCTTGGACGGTCTCGACGAGGCATTGGTCGGCATGTCGGCCGACGAGTCGAAGAACTTCACCACTCAGCTGGTGGGGGGCGATTTCGCCGGTCAAGAGGCGGATGTGGCCGTCACGGTGAAGTCCGTGCGAGAGCGGGAGCTACCTCCGCTGGATGACGATTTCGCGCAGTTGGCGAGCGAGTTCGACACGTTGGATGAGCTGCGCGATGACGTGCGGCAGCGGGTGGAGCAGATGAAGCGCACCCAGCAGGCGTACCAGGCGCGTGACAAGGTCTTGGAGGCGCTGCGGGCGGCAGCCGACGTTCCCGCGCCGGAGGGCGTGGTCGCGGAGGAGATCGATTACCGCAAGCAGGCGATGACAGACCAGCTGGAGCGGATCGGCGCCAGCTTGGAGGAGTACCTGGCCGAGGGCGGCAAGTCCGAGGAAGAGTTCGAGGCCGAGCTCAAGGAGACGGCCGAGGAGGACGTGCGCACCCAGATCCTGCTCGACACCATCGCTGACGCTGAGGAGCTGGGAGTCGACGACACCGAGCTCACCCAGGAGGTGCTCACTCGAGCCCAGCAAGCGGGGATGCCTCCGCAGCAGTTCGCTGAGCAGCTGCAGCGCAGTGGGCAGTTGCGTGCGGTGGTGGCCGACGTGCGCCGTGGGAAGGCGCTGGCGCTGGTGGTGGAGCGGGCGACGATCAAGGACTCCGCCGGGAACCCGGTGGATCTCTCCGCGCTGCGCCAAACCCCGGAGGACGACATCGAGGCCACCGAGGCTGAGGCGTCCGACAAGGAGTAGCCGCCGCCTCGGCGGCGGTCATCTGGCCGATGCGCTGAGAGCGAACAGGCCGCGCTGAGCCGGGCTCTGGCTGTGATCAGCGGCTAGGGTCGGCAATATCAGCTCCCCGGCGCCCAGGCGCCGAGAACAACCCGACATCATCGCGAAGGGCTGCCATGTCAGAGCTTGAGATCCCGGCCGTGCCGGCGCCGTCGAGCCGTCGTTCGAGCGAGCCTGTCGGCGCCAGCTTCGACGACCTGATCTACAACCGCCTGCTCAGGGAACGGATCATCTTCCTCGGCAGCGAGGTCGACGACAAGATCGCGAACCAGATCTGCGCGCAGTTGCTGGTGCTTGCCGCCGAAGACGACGAACGTGACATTTACCTCTACATCAACTCGCCTGGTGGCTCCGTGTACTCGGGCATGGCGATCTACGACACGATGCAGTACATCTCCAACGATGTGGCCACCGTGGCGATGGGCCTGGCGGCGTCGATGGGGCAGTTCCTGCTCTGCGCCGGCACCAAGGGCAAGCGGTACGCGCTGCCGCACACCCGGATCATGATGCACCAGCCCTCCGGCGGTATCGGGGGCACAGCCGCGGACGTGGCGATCCAGGCGGAGCAGATGCTCTACACCAAGCGCACGATGCAGGAGCGGATCGCGTTCCACACCGGCCAGTCAGTGCAGACCATCGAGGCCGATTCGGATCGGGACCGTTGGTACACCGCGGAAGAGGCGAAGGACTACGGCTTCATCGACCGTGTGATCAGCGGGGCGGACCAGGTGCCCGCGGGCGCTGGCACGCGCGCCTGACGGCCGACCAGGACTCGCCGTGACGGGACAGCGCAGACTTCCCGGAGCGGCGGAGCGGGAACACAGACGAGGAGATTAACGTGCGCGACCAGTTTGCAACCGTCGCCGAGCGCTTGGCGGCGCCAGTGCACAACCGATACGTCCTGCCGTCATTCGTGGAGCGCACCTCGTACGGGGTCAAGGAGATGAACCCGTACAACAAGATGTTCGAGGAGCGGATCATCTTCCTCGGGGTGCAGATTGACGACGCCTCCGCCAACGACGTGATGGCGCAGCTGATCTGTCTTGAGTCGATGGATCCGGATCGGGACATCCAGCTTTACATCAACTCGCCCGGCGGGTCGTTCACCGCGTTGACCGCCATATACGACACGATGCAGTACGTGCGGCCCAGCATTCAGACCATCTGCATGGGGCAGGCGGCGTCCGCCGCCGCGGTGCTGCTCGCCGCGGGCGCGACCGGCAAGCGCATGGCGTTGCCCAACTCGCGGATCATCATCCATCAGCCCGCGACCGAAGGCGGGTACGGTCAGAGTTCGGACATCGAGATCCAGGCGCGGGAGATCCTACGGATGCGAGCCCTGCTGGAGGAGATGATCGCCGAGCACACGGGCCAGTCGGTGGAGCAGGTCCGGCGTGACATTGACCGGGACAAGATCCTGACCGCTGAAGAGGCGCTGGACTACGGTTTGGTGGACCAGGTCCTCGGCACCAGGAAGAAGTCACCGGCGGCGGCGGCCGGCGCGAAGCACTGAATGCGGAATGTCAGGGGTCCGCAACGGACCCCTGACCATGTAACGTCGAGGGAACGGACCGGCTTGCGGCCCGAGCGGCCAAGAGCGGCAATGAGGTCAGACGCAGGAGCGTCGACCGGCGAGGGCAGGGAGAAGCGTAGGTGGCACGGATCGGAGACGGCGGCGACCTACTGAAGTGCTCGTTCTGCGGCAAGTCGCAGAAGCAGGTCAAGAAGCTCATCGCCGGGCCCGGTGTGTACATCTGCGATGAGTGCATCGATCTGTGCAACGAGATCATCGAGGAAGAGCTTTCCGAAACCGGCGATGTGAAGTGGGAAGAGCTTCCCAAGCCGAAGGAGATCTGCGAGTTCCTCGATCAGTACGTGGTCGGCCAGGACGGAGCGAAGCGTTCGCTGTCAGTGGCGGTGTACAACCACTACAAGCGGATCCAGGCGGAGAGCAGCGGCCCGCGTGCCAACGCGTCCGACGCAGTCGAGCTGGCAAAATCCAACATCCTCCTGATCGGTCCCACCGGTTGCGGCAAGACCCACCTGGCGCAGACCCTCGCTCGACTGCTCAATGTGCCGTTCGCGATCGCAGACGCCACCGCCTTGACCGAAGCCGGCTACGTCGGCGAGGACGTCGAGAACATCCTGCTGAAGCTGATCCAGGCGGCTGACTACGACGTCAAGCGCGCCGAGACCGGGATCATCTACATCGACGAGGTCGACAAGATCGCCCGTAAGAGCGAGAACCCTTCGATCACCCGGGACGTCTCCGGTGAGGGCGTGCAGCAGGCGCTCTTGAAGATCCTGGAGGGCACCACCGCGAGTGTGCCCCCGCAGGGCGGACGGAAGCATCCGCACCAGGAGTTCATCCAGATCGACACCACCAATGTGCTCTTCGTGTGCGGTGGCGCGTTCGCGGGGCTGGACAAGATCATCGAGCAGCGAATCGGCAAGCAGGGGCTGGGCTTCGGCTCCCACCTGCGTACCAAGAGCGAGCACTCCACCGATGACGTGTTCGCCGAGGTGATGCCGGAAGACCTGCTCAAGTTCGGCATGATCCCGGAGTTCGTGGGCCGGTTGCCGGTGCTCACCAGCGTCACGAACCTGGATCGGGACGCGCTGATTCAGATCCTGACCGAGCCGCGGAACGCTTTGGTGAAGCAGTACCAGCGCCTCTTCGAGCTGGATTCGGTGGAGCTGGAGTTCGGCGAGGACGCGCTGGAGGCCATCGCTGACCAGGCGATCTTGCGTGGCACCGGGGCGCGTGGCCTGCGCGCCATCATGGAAGAAGTGCTGCTCCCGGTGATGTACGAGGTTCCGAGCAGCCCGGACGTGGTGCGCGTGGTGATCACGCGTGACGTGGTGTTGGAAAACGTCAACCCCACCATCGTGCGCAATGCTCCGAAGCGCGCCGATCGCACTCGCCGCGAGAAGAGCGCCTGACTCACGCGGGAACCGCCCGGGACATGGCCTAGCCCTATCGGTGCCGTCGCCGAGGCTTGAGATGATCCCTCAGATGTAGCCGCGCGGCTGGCGCCAGCCGTCGTGCCGTCGTGTCATCGCTGTTTACCCGATGGCGGTGCCTGTGTGAAGATCTGTAGTTACAGATAGCGATTGAGTGATTACCGGTTGAGATCCACCCGGGTAGGGAGGGCGAACCGTGATCGAAGAACGCCTCGACAGATATCCGTACCCGCTGGCCTACTCCGCTCGCTTGGTCCACATCGCTGATGACCTGCATGACCGTGTCGACAAGGCGGGCCAGTTTCTCGAGCACACCTCGGTGACGTTGAGCCTGTTGGCGCTGGGCTGGTATCGCACACACGGCCGAGAGCCCGGGGTTGTCAGAGGTTGGCTCAGCCGACTCGACAAAGGAGGAATCACTCTCAGCGTCTCCAACCAGGTGGTGGCCTCCACAAAGAAGCACATGGCCAACGGCGTGGACGATCCTGTCGCGCGTGCGGTGCGGATGGCGTCAGAGCAGGCTCTGTCCGGGCTGGAGTCCTTCCGAAAGACCCGCAACCTGTTCGCCCATGGCGGTAAGCCGAGGCTTCGCCACGACTTGGGTCAAGCCGTGGCGGAACAGGAACAGGTGGCCTTCGCGGTGCTGGACGCCGTCCAGCCGCTCACCCAGATCCGACTTGGCCGAGTGGTCAGGTCCCGCGGCCAGGGCGCCAACTGCCAACTGGAGCTCGAAGTCATGAACGGCCCTGCGGAGCCGTTCGCGGCGCGTTGGACCCGCTCGCGGCAGCCGTACCGGGCGGGAACTGTGCTGGCGTACCACGCGGACAACCTTGATCACGCGATAGACCTGACTCCGTACTGCGTGTGGCGCGCATGCCCGATGTGTCGCCGGGAAGAGTTGTTCTACCTGCACCAATACAAGCGGCAGCAGGGTTCTTACCTGAGTTTCTCCACCGGCCACCAGTTGACGGTGAAGGGCGATGCGCTCGATGGTGCGGTGCGGATACCCCGGCAAACCGTAGGGTTGGGCATGGAGTCGCTGGGCGCCGCTCGTAGCAGGGCGATCAGCAGTTGGCGGGCGAGCTGGTCGGATCTGGCTCATCCCGGGCGGCGGGTCGCCGCCCGAGCGCTAGACCTGGTTATGGCGTTCGCGCTCGCCGCCGTGGGTTGGTCTGTGGGCTGGGCAAGTGACGCCGAGTCGTGGGTCTCGGTGGTGGCGGGTCTGCTGCTCGGGCTGTCGTACGAGCCTCTGGTGGCGCTCCGTGGTGGGTCGGTCGGCAAACGGGTGCTGCGGATCCAGCTGATCTCGGTGTGGGATGTCCGTCCGCTCAGCCGGCGAGACGCCCTGCGTCGGGCCATTTTGGTCAATTTGCAATGGGTGTTTCTGCCGCTCGGGCTGCGAAATCTGTTCTGGTTGCTGGCCGATCCCGCGCGGCAGTGCCTCCATGACCGCAGCGCGGGGTCGATTGTGGTCTCGCGCCGTTAGGTCGACAGCCTGTGCCTGCTCAGGAGCCGAAGATTTCGGCACTCCGGGTACGAGGCGCATCCCAGGTACGGCTTCCCATCGCCGCGTCTGCGGCCGAACTGTGTGGGCCCGCCGCATTTGCCGCACACCCGGCGGTTAGGCAGGTGCTCGCCTCCGATGAGTCCCAGCAACCTCAGGCGGGGATTTCTTCCGTGTGCGGAACACGCGTCGAATAGACCCCGAGGGCGCTTCTGGCAGCCTCGATGTGGCCGGTTCGCGGTGGGGGCGTAGCAGCGCATGGGCGCGGTGAAGAGGGCGACCAGGGCCAGGATCGCGATGAGCCCAAGCAAGCTGTCCATATGACGGCCCTCTCCCGTGATCACGTAAGGTAATCATGATCTGACTGGTCAAGGGCTGGCAAGCGTTGCGGGTCGCGGATCAGAGCTGGTTGACGTCGGTGACCCGTACCACCGCGGAGCCGGCGTCATCGGACGCGGCCAGGTCGATCTCGGCGCTCAAGCCCCAATCGTGGTCACCTGCGGGGTCGTCGAAGATCTGCCGTACCAGCCACTGTTCTGGCTGCTCTTCGATGATCAGCATGGCGGGGCCGCGCGCGTCCGGGCCGATCCCGATCTCGTCGTGGATCTCCCAGTACGGTTCCAGCGCCTCCTGCCACGCGTCGGCGTCCCATCCAGCGTCGCTGTCGAGGGCGCCGAGTTCGTCGTACCGGCGTCGCGCGGCCAGCTCCACCCGGCGGAACAGCGCGTTGCGCACCAACACCCGGAACGCGCGCCGGTTACGCGTCACAGCAGGCGGACGATCGTCCACCGGCGCCGGGGCGGCGGCGTCAGTCGGGTTGCGTAGCTGCTCCCACTCGTCCAGCAGGCTGGAGTCGATCTGGCGCACCAGCTCGCCCAGCCACTCCTCAAGGTCAATCAGCGGGTCGGTCTTCGCCTCTTCCGGGACGGTCTGCCGCAACGCCCGCCACACATCGGCCAGGTACCGCAGCACCAAGCCTTCGGATCGGGCCAGGTTGTGGTAGCTGATGTACTCGGTGAACGTCATCGCCTGCTCGTACAGCTCCCGAGCCACCGACTTGGGGGAGAGTTCGTGCTCGGCCACCCACGGATGCCCGCGCCGGTACATCTGGTACGCGGCATCGAGCAGCTCAGCCAGCGGCTTGGGGTGGGTGACGTCCTCGAGCAGCGCCATCCGCTCCTCGTACTCAATGCCGTCGGCCTTCATCGCGGCGACCGCCTCGCCCCGAGCCTTGAACCGCTGCGCTGAGATCACCTGCCTGGGGTCGTCCAGCGTGGACTCGATCACCGAGAGCACATCCAGCGGATAGCTCGGGGACTCGGGGTCGAGCAACTCGAAAGCGGCCAAGGCGAACGGGGACAGCGGCTGGTTCAACGCGAAGTCCAGCTGTAGGTCGCCCACCACCCGCACCCACCGACCCTCAGCGTCGGGGTGCTCCAGCCGCTCCACCACGCCGGCTGCGAGCAGCGCCCGGTAGATCGCGATCGCCCGGCGGATCAGCCGTAGCTGGGTCTTACGGTCAGCGTGGTTGTCCTCCAGCAGGTTGCGCATGGTGTCGAACGCGTCTCCGGGGCGGCTGATCGCGTTCAGCAGCATCGCGTGGTTAACCGTGAAGCTGGAGGTCAACGGCTCCGGATCGGCGTCCACCAGCCGGTTGAATGTGGGCTCGCCCCAGGAGACGAACCCCTCGGGCGGTTTTTTGCGCACCACCTTGCGGCGCTTCTTCGGGTCGTCCCCGGCCTTGGTCAGGGCGCGTTCGGTCTCGACCACATGCTCGGGCGCCTGCACCACCACAGTCCCGTACGTGTCGAAGCCGGCGCGGCCAGCACGGCCGGCGATCTGGTGGAATTCGCGTGCCTTCAGCAGCCTGGTGCGCACCCCGTCGTACTTCGACAAAGCGGTGAGCAGGACGGTGCGGATCGGCACGTTGACGCCCACCCCGAGGGTGTCCGTGCCGCATACGATCTTGAGCAGCCCCGCCTGGGTGAGCCGTTCCACCAGCCGGCGGTAGCGCGGCAGCATCCCGGCGTGGTGCACCCCGATGCCGTGCCGCACCAGCCTCGACAGCGTCTTCCCGAAGCCGGCGCTGAACCGGAACGCCCCGATCAACTCGGCGATCTCGTCCTTCTCGGCGCGGGTGCACACGTTCACGCTCATCAGCGCCTGGGCCCGCTCCAGAGCGGCGACCTGGGTGAAGTGGACCACGTACACCGGGGCGCTGTCGGTCGCCAGCAGCTCTTCCAGGGTCTCGTGCACGGGCGTGGTCACGTACCGGAAAGTCAGCGGGACCGGACGCTGCGCGGAACTCACCACCGCAGTGGGTCGGCCGGTGCGCCGGGCCAGGTCCTTTTCGAAAAAGCTGACATCCCCGAGAGTGGCCGACATCAGCACGAACTGCGCGTGGCGCAGCTCCAGCAGCGGCACCTGCCAGGCCCAGCCGCGGTCGGGCTCGCTGTAGAAGTGGAACTCGTCCATCACCACTTGGCCGACGTCGGCGTGCTCGCCGTCCCGGAGCGCGATGTTCGCCAGAATCTCGGCCGTGCAGCAGATGATCGGCGCGGACGCGTTGACGCTGGAGTCCCCGGTCATCATCCCGACGTTGCCAGGCCCGAACATCTCGCAGAGCGCGAAGAACTTCTCCGACACCAGCGCCTTGATGGGAGCGGTGTAGTACGTCCGCCGCCCCGCCGCCATCGCCGCGAAGTGGGCACCGGTCGCGACCAGGCTCTTCCCGGACCCGGTGGGGGTGGACAGGATCACGTTGGCGCCGGTGAGGATCTCGATCAGCGCCTCTTCCTGCGCCGGGTAGAGCGCGATGCCCTGCTCCTCCACCCACCCGGTGAAGGCGTCGAGGAGGTCGTCGGGGTCGCGGGACTCGGGCAGCAGGTCGGTGAGGGTCATCAGGCCTCCATGCTCCCTCACCCGGGATGGGCAGGACGCTCCGGGCACGGACGACCGGTGACCGTGCCCGACGTCCTGGCGCTCAGGGGTCGAGCTACCCGGCCTGCTGACCCTCCGCCCGCAGCACCACCACGCGGATCGCCTCGTCGGCGTTGTTCGCGAAGCCGCCGGTGCTCCACACCGGCTCCTCGCCCTGGACCCGGCCCGAGGCGTCGTGGGCGCGGACCCGCAGCCAGTGCTCGCCCTCCTCGAC
>JBOGDL010000082.1:0-20657 GCA_050701815.1 Micromonosporaceae bacterium
CGATCAGCGCCGCTGGCGGATTCAACTCGGAACCGCTGTGCTGCTAGCTCTGATCGCGACCGCGACGCTCGGCGCCTCGTACACACTGGACGCGTCTGACGGCTCAGACCTCCCAGATGGCGACACCAGGACGGGATGGCAGCGGCCCCGGGACGCCACCCCGGGTGTGGGCGTCGCACACAGTCCCGGCGCCAGCGGCAAGTCCAAGGACGCGGATCCGGCCTCGCCGGTCAGCTCCAGCAGCGCGGACTCCACCCGGGAGCCGGTCCCGCCCTCGCCCAGCGAGCCAACCGCTTCGCCCAGCTCGCCTTCGAGCTCACCCACGCTGACCGACCCGCCGCCGCCGACCCCCACCGATCCGGCCGAGGACGCCAGCGGCGCCGCCAACCAGACCTGAGCCGGTCAGCCGCTGGTGAAAGTGTCATGGCTGATACGGGTCGGCGGCACCCCCATCTGACGAAGCTTCGCCAGGGTGTCGCTCACCACTGACGACGATCCGCAGATGTAGAAGTCATGGGAGTTCCACGGTCCGTACGAGGCGACCACGTCGGGCACCGCGCCCTGCTCGAAGCTTGACGTGGGATCGTCGCTGACGCAGGGCACCAGCGACAGCCAGGGGCAGCGGCTGGCGAGCTCCTGCAACGCGGGTAGGTCGTACAGCTCGTCTCGGTCACGTACCCCGAAAAAGATGTGAACCCAACGCATCCGGTTGGTCTTCGCCAACTCCTCGACCATCGCCTTGATGGGGGCCAGACCGACCCCGTCCGCCACGCAGACCATGTCCCGGGGCGACTCGTGATCGAGTCTCATGGCGCCGGCCGCCGGCCCGATCCGAATCCGGTCGCCCACCCCGAGCCGCCACACCAGGGAACTGGCGACCACGGCGTCACCCGCGGCACGCACGTGGAACTCCATCAGGCCGTCCGGGCGGGGCGCGTTCGCGACGGAGTACTGACGCCAGGTCTTCGGCCGGTACGGCGACTCAATCGTGACGTGCTGACCAGCCCGGTACGGCAGCGGCAGCGTGGGCCGCACCGTGAACACCGCGACGTCGTGGGTACGCCGCTCGTGCGTGAGCACGTCAGCTTCCCAGTACGCCGGGTTGTGGGAGTCATCGCGCGCGCCCGCGATCATCCGCTCGGCCATCGCCTGGTACAACTCGCGCCAAGCCTGTTCATGCTCGGCGTTCCAGTTCGAGCCGGCGTGCACCCGGATCGCCTCGACCAGGCATTCTCCGAAGACCCCGTAGTGCTCGGGGTGGACCCCGAACTTCCGATGGTCTCGGCCCAACTGCCGCAGGTACGAGTCGAAGTGCTGCGGGTTGTCGACGGTCTGTATCACCCCGACGACTGCTGTGATCAGCCGTTCCCGTTGCACGTCCATGTGCAACGGGAACAACTCCCGCAGCTCAGGCCACCGCATGAAGATCCGGGCGTACAGGTACTCCGCGACCTGGTCGGCCCGGTCCTCAACGAACGTCCAGCTCTCCTTGAGCCGCCACGACAGCGCGCTCATAAACCCTCACGCAGGAAACCTGCGCCCGAGAGGTCGGTCGCCGCGTCGTGGTCGCGCGTCGCGATCGAGTCCGGCTGAGCCGTTGCCGATGCGCGCGCATGTCTGCTTCGCCAGATCGACCGATCAAGGGCGAATGGAGGGTACGTGACGACTAAGGAAAGCATCAGGCGAGCACATTACCGAACAACGCCAGTAAGGGCACCCTTACTAATTGTCACAGTTGATGGTGCATCACCGAGGGGATTCTTGCGCTCACACAGCGAGTCGGGTGTCCGGCAGCCCCGGGACCTTCTCCATCTCCTGGGTCACGTCCCAGTCCTGTTCATCGCGACTGTTCAGCCCTAACATCGACTCCCGCACCGCAGCGGCCACAGCGGGCGCGACCGGCATCGGACGCCGCTCATCAGCTGGCACCCGCTCAATCACCATCGTCGCGTCCAGCTCGAGGCTGCCGGGCAGCCTGCGTTCGGCATGACGGGCCGGCATCGGCCGGCCACGCCGCGCCACGGCCTCCGCTGTGGGCGCCGGCTGCGGCGAGTTCACGCCGGCCAGGACCTCCGGCCGAGGTAGATCCAGGGCCGCCTCAGTCCGCAACGAATCGAGCGCGACATTCGGCGGCCGGGAAGCCACCGCGACATCCCGATCCGACAGCGGCCCGGTGTCGTCGACAAAGGCCTTCGCAAAGCTCTGCGAGTCGCACGGCGCCGCTTGCCCGCACGCGCACATCCCCTGCGACTCACTGTTCGGCTGATGCAGTTCCAGCAGCAACTTCGCCAGCTGGTCGCCGATCACCGGACCGACCGCACGCCGCTTGCCACCACCCCAGCGACTCCGACGCCCCCAACCGGCCCGGGCAGCGGTCCCGGCTCGGGGGGCAGCCGGATCGGCTGCGCGGCTGCTGACGCCGGCGCTCTCGGGCTCACCGGGCTGCATCGCGCAGTCCTCCGCGACAGCGACGGCTGCAGCCTCGGTTGAGGCCGCCACGGCCACCGTCGCGCTGCCCGATGTGGCGGGCTTGGTCGCGCCGGACGCCCGGCTGGTCTTGCCCGCTGTGGTGAGTCTCTTCCTCACGCTGCCACCTGTGTTCCCTGATCGACGACTTCTTCGGACTCCTCCAACCCCCGCTGCTCGCTTGGTCTGCTGCAATTCACCCATCGCTGCTCCCCCCAAGATCGTGGTGTCGGACTGGGCCGCTCGCTGAAGAAGCAAGCTTCTGCGCGGCGCACACAGGTAGCAACGACCGAATCAGAGTTGAGTTGCCGCAACTGGACGGCCATGTTCCTTGCATATTTCCGGCAATTCGGGTATTACGAGATGCTCAGGCGCCGGCGGCTCAACCACAGTCCGCGCACCAGAAAACGGGAGCCCCGCCGGATGGCGAGACTCCCGTTTCCGCAGCCCCAGGCGTGGCGGCCAACAGAGCGCTCTTGGCGTGGGCGCCGACCGGGCACATGAGGCCGACCGGTCGCCTCTGGGGCCGATCAGGGCGCCTCTCGGTGGTTCACGGAACGCTAGGCGGCGTCCAGACCCTCGGAGCGCGCCAACTCACGAAGCCGGCTCAAGGCCTGGATCTCCAGTTGCCGGATCCGCTCCCGGGAGAGGCTGAACCGGGAGGCCACCTCGGTGAGCGAATGCTCCCGTCCGTCCTCCAGGCCGTACCGGGCCCGCACGATCCCCGCAGAACGCTCGTCCAGGTGCGCCAGCAGGATCTCCAGCCGCTCGCGTTCCAGGCCGGCGAGCACCACGTCTTCGGGGCTCGGCTCGTCCGAGTCCGCCACGAGATCCCCCAGGTGGGTGTCACCGTCATCACCCACCGGAGTGTCCAGGGAGACCGTGTCCTGGGACCAACGAATCAGCTCCAGCACCCGCTCCACAGGCACGCTCAACGCCTCTGCCAGCTGCTCCGGCTCCGGGTCCTGCCCATGCTCCCGGGTGTACTGCCGGGCCGCATTGCGCATTCGGTTGACGTCTTCGACCAGGTGCACCGGCAGTCGAACGGTCCGCTCCTGCTGGGCGATCGCACGGCTGATCGCCTGACGGATCCACCACGTCGCGTACGTGGAGAACTTGAACCCACGCTGGTAGTCGAACTTCTCCACCGCTCGCACCAGTCCGGTGTTGCCTTCCTGGATGAGGTCCAGCATCGGCATGCCGCTTCGCACGTATCGACGCGCGATCGAGACCACCAAGCGGAGGTTCGCCTTGACGAACTTCTCCTTGGCCGCTCGACCCTCTGCGGCCAGCTGGCGCAGCTCCTGGCGGGTGATGTGCTCTGGCAGCTGACCCTCGGCCAGCAGCGACGTGGCGTACAGGCCGGCTTCCACGGCCTTGGACAGGTCGACCTCCTCCGCCGCGTCCAGCAGCGGCGTTCTGGAAATCTCATGCAGGTACACCCCGACCAGGTCGCGCTCTTCAGCGACCTCGTCCAGACGAATCCCTGTCGTGTTCTCCACGCTCGCCATTCCTCCTGTCGCCTGCTCTGGCGCCCCAGCGGCGGCCCATGCCACTTACACAACAGCGGAGCCACTGACTTGATTCCGCCCCGGGGTGTCAGCCGGATCACTGCGCGCTTCGCATCTCACCGGTGTGTCTACCCACTTCGCGCAGCGGCAAAATCGCGCGAACGCATTAGTTCGGACCAATCTGGACCAATGTTCAACGATCCAAGCGGCACATCGTGGACATCCTCCACAAGTGCGGTCCCATGACGTGTTAATTGATCACAAGTAAGAGTAGTGACGGCGCACAACCCGTTATTCACACACCAGCCCGTGCCCGGTGGACTCAGGCGCAGTGTGCTCATACCGGAATACACGCTGCGACATCGGCTGGGGTTTCCTGGGTTTTGCGATTGTCACCTGGCCCACACCAGGGGTTGGCAGCGTCACACTGGGGTCGCCGTGGCCGGGAGCGCGATATGGGCGCAGCCAGTCACGACTAAGCGCCAAGCCGCCACGCAGCGGCTCTGGCTCCGTGTTGCGCGCCAAACTTCAGCGCTTGACCCCATTCGCCTTGCTCGCAGCCGACGAATCCGTCAACGCGGGCAGTCGAATCGGCTCGGAGCAGAAGTACGCGAACATCGGAGGCACCGCCGCCCACACCACCGGCTGGCGTCGTACCTGCCCAAACCGCTCATCCAGCATCCGGCGCAGCCTCCGCCCCTGAGTCAGCACCGACTGGTGCAGGCACGCCAGCGTGACGAACTGGCCGTCGTCGGCGAGCACCTTGACCACCGCGTCCAGGGTCTGACGCTGCTCGTCCATGGACATCAGGGTCCACGGCAGCCCACTGGATATGACGTCCACGTTCTTCATCCGGTGCTCCCGCAGCAACGCGGTCAAGTCCGCCGCGGAGCGATTCGCGACGTGCACCTTCCCGGAACGGGCGCCGTTGGACGAAACCTTGCGCCGCAGCTCCTCCGCGAACTGCTCGTTGAGTTCCACCGCGATCAGCGTGGCGCGGGAGTCGAGCTTCTTCCGCAACCCTTCGGTGACGGCGCCGGTGCCAGCCCCCAGCTCCACGACACGTCGCGCTGAGGAAAGATCAAGACTGTCGACCATCATTCGAACGACCGAGTCGGAACTCGCCGCGATACTCCCGGTCTGCCTCGGATTCCGGACGAACTCCCGAATGAAACTCACCAGATCACTCCTCAGGTCAGCGCACGCCAAGACAGCACTGGGCCAAGCGACAGCGCGTCGATCGGACCTCCCTGTCCGACGCCCGGGACGAGGCGGTGCCACCACCGTACGGAAGACACCAACCCCCGCAAAAGGGGAACTCAACCCCGGCGCATTCATTTAACCGTGGGAATACCCATCGCCGTTCGCAGTAATGCGTTCGTGGTGCCCGAGGGTGCGGAATAGGGTCACAGCGGGTGGCGCAGCGGTGACGGCAAACCACAATCAGTTATCAACGCGCAGCGAGGCGCAGACACTCCCGCCTTGCCTTTGTCTCGGCCTTTTCCGGTCATTACGACCGATCGTGACGAGGCCATGCGATTTGGTTGATGTGGCATCTGTCACGCAGGAGAGGACGGGACGTGTCGAGAAAGCAACAAAACTATAGTTCGCAAGGACAGGTGTATTCGTCACCTTTTGACGCGTCCAAACCTGTCGCAACACATTCTTCCAATTCGGATGAGGTTGAGGACAGTTTTGGCGAGGAAAGCCAGAATGCCCGGGCTCCGCAGTATCGCTCGCTGCGCGATCTTTCGCATGACACCCGTTATTCCGGACCGAGCCAACCCGGCGCCGCGAACGACTGGCTACACCACGTGCCCTCTGCTCACACGCCAGCGGGGACGGACTCCGGGCAGGCTTTAGGCGCTTTGCCAAGGTCAGGGCCGTTGGACTCGCCCAGCCGACTCTGGCAAAGATCAGGGCCCCAGGCGCCCGCTGGCCACACCTTCCCGGACGACACCCCATGGGAGCCGCCAGCGAGCCAGGACCTCCAGCGATCCGCCGAACCTCAGCGCAGCATGGTCAAAACGGCCAGCTGGTTGCTCGTGGTCCTGCTCCTCGCGACTGGCGGTTATTTCGCTTATTTGCATTTCGCCTCGAAGCTAGGCCTCGGATACGCCACCGGAGGCGCCGCGACCATAAACCAGGTCACGTTCACAGTCACTGCCGCCACTTGCGGCTTACGGACTCCGCCCGGCAAGGAGTACCAGCCGACCAAGGCGCAGTTCTGCACGATCGACCTCGACATCGCCAACAAAAGCAACGCCAGGCAGTACCTGGTTCTCTCCCTGTTTGAAGTGCGCCTTGACCCCCCCATCACGGTTGGCCCAGCCACAGCGGCAATGCAGGAGTTATCCGTCGAATTAGCCCGGCAACAACTCCAGCACGTCACGTTGGTCTACGACCTCTGGGACGGGGTGCAGATGCGCGAGCTGCTGATCCGCATCGGTTACCAGGCCGAGCGCATCTCACTGGTGTGACCACCCACGGCGGCTGCCCGTATGCCCGGCGGGGCTAGGCGTCACGCCTGGGCGGCGCTAGGCCTGCGGCGGGACCCGGAACGCCATGGTGGGCGCCTCGGAGACGGTCGACACGACGTCCGCTGGGCCGGCAGGGCGCCAGTGCTTCGCATTGACCACCTCCACGCCAGTGTGCAGCTCGACGGAGTCCCATTCGGTCAGCACAAGTGGACGCCCACGGGCCAACTCGACCCGCTGCGGCGGGGCGTCTGCGGCGCTCCGCCGCACCACCACCGACCCGTTGGTGCTGGTGTCCACGACGCCCAGCCCCTCCGGCAGGAGCTCCAGCTGCAGGTGCGCTCGGCTGACCAGCTTGAGCGCCTCGTCGTCGAGCCACTCCCCCAGGCGTACGCCGGGCGCTTCCGGGTTACGACCGACCACGGTCACGCTGCCGGCCCGCACCACGAAGCGCCGCCGTGCCGCGCCCTGAATCACCGCCAGCATCCCCAGCGCTGGTGACGCCGCTCCCACATCGGCCAAACGCTGCCCATGTCGGGGGCACATCGGCTCCCCCTGGCGGAGCCGGGGCGGCGGCTGGCCACCGTCGTGGGCGCCGCCGGCCGCTGCCTGCAGGCTGGCTTCCCCGAACGAACTGCACCCCCGCTCCGGGCACTGCCAGAGTCGTCGCAGCACCGGATTCTGTGGGGTGGCCATCGGGAACGCCGGCGCCCCGGCCACCGAGCCAGCCATGCCGGACGGGTTGCCGCTGAGCACCACGCCACCGGCCCCGGGCATGGGTGTCAACCGACGCTGCAGAACCGCTCCATACCGTTCCTGGTACGGCGCGTAGCCATCGCGACTGATCACCGGCAGACCGGTCAACTCGGCGACTTCAAGCACCCGGTCCTCCAGCTCGGGCACCACCTCCGCAAGCCCGTCATCACCCCAGCGCCGGATCACCATCTTCTCATTCGAGGTCAGCTCAAGATCGGAGAGCAAGCCGCGGTCAGCCACCGGGTACACAGCGGAGCTGTGATCCGATGTGCGCTGCACCAGCGCGTCGATCACCATCCCCAATCGCAACAGGTGCGCCGGCCGGCCGTCATCAAGGCCGGTGTGACGGACCACTGAAGCCAGGTCGACGATGGCGGAGGCCAGCAGTGGATCCGTGGTGAGGCGCTGCTCGATGGTGTCGAGCGCCTGACTGACCGTAAATCTCACGCAAACCTCCACGCATCGGTCCCTCATCATCGCGTGTTGCCTCGATTCGCGGGGCCCCGGGGACGAGCGGCAAGGCCCTTCTGGACGCGAAAAGCCGGCCATGGCCTCCGTCCGATGACGAATCGACCATGGCCGGCGTCGGCGATGCCGCTGTTCGCTGTCCCCCGTTCGCGGAACTGTGACGGAGCTAACGTCGCTTTCGACGCGGGCACTGCCACAGACGCACCACCGGCTCCGTTGCGCACTGCTCGTGGAAGGTCGTCGCCATTCCACCCCCGAGCAGCGAACACGAGAAAGACCGGGGACCGCCGGTGCGTCGTGACCTCATACCGCCGGCTCCAACGATTCGACGCCGCTGGCAACGGCGAACAGCCGCTCGCAGTTCGGGCCCGGGCTCAGAGACAGCAACTGGTAGCCGGGACGAGTGGTGGCGCGGGTGTGCACGCCCAACGTACGGGCGGCGTTGACGAGCACCGAGGTGGTGTCGGGGTCGGCCAGCCGGAGCGCCAGGGTGGCGCTACGCCGCCGTCCCGCGGTCATGAACGCCGCCCGCCAGCTCACGACCGCGAGGGCCTGCCGGTCCTGCTGCCGCCAGCGCGGCAGGGCCCGATCCGCGGGCCGGCACAGCAACAGATAGCCGGCCTTCCAAGCGGATTCGATCAGCTGCCGGACAACAGCCACATCCCCCGGCGCGACGATCACGCGATAGAGCTCGTACCGGTGCCGGCCGCCGTCGTATCGCCGCTCGACACGAGCGTCGACGTCCAGCGAATCAAGCAGCCGAGCCAGCCGGAACGCCGGCTGCGGACGGTTGAACTCACTGAGCACCCCGGTGGCCTCCAGGGTCATCCGGTAACCGGGCCGGTCGCTGGTCATCCGGCGCCGAGCGGCGATGGGAGCGATACAGCGCATCATCATCGCGACCTCGAAGGCGGCCCGGCGGTCCGCGCCGCAGAGCCTGCTCGGCGACGGTGGGGCGGCCGCGGTGACCGGACGTGTCGAGCGCGGCGCGGTCCCCGACCTCCCAGCAGCCCGGGCCGGGATGGACCGGCTCGGCCGGTCAGGCCTTCCCAATGCTCGTCTGTCGCGTGCGATTGCTGACGTCATCGTGCTCACCACCGTTTGCATGTCGCTTCCCCATTGCGATCCAGGGCCGTGAGAGAGGGGCTGTGAGGACGCCACCGTTTGTCGGCCCGCCTCACTGTGTCGCGACACACACCTGGCTGAAAACACCACAGGGTTGTCCTTGAGCAAAACTTGCGACTCCCACCGCAGGTCATCACCCGCCATGGAGCCATGGCAGCAGAGCGTGACCAATCCCGCGTCCGTCAGGTGCTGCGCCTGACGATCATCGATCACTACGATGCAAAGCGTGACGGTGGCCGGCGTTTCGCACGAGCACGGCACGATGCTGCGCCCCGAACCGCCACGTTCTCACCGCCGGAGTTCGCACTGGCACCTGCTCGTCCCGGTCGCCGCGCTGCTGGCGCTGGCCACGGTCAGCACCACCGGAGCGACTGGCCACTTGCCAGAGCCCCCGTACTCAGCGGGAACGCTGCCCATCGCCGCCGGGGAACGAGACGCGGTCTATTACTCATACGGGCTTGGTCTGGTGGAGGCGATTCGGATTCGGGCGCCGAAGCTGGAGCCGTACCTGGTGGTGACCCCGTCCAGCCAGCGCAATGTGGAGCTCACCGCAGAGGGTAAGACTCGGATGGCGTTCGGCCGCGCCGACATCGTCTCGAACCTGGCCCCAAGCCAGCGGAGGCGGCTCACCGCGTTGGCCCGACTCTACGACGACTACCTGCATCTCGTGGTACGGCGTGACAGCGCGATCCATGACCTCAGTGACCTTCGTGGGCGCCGAGTCTCGATCGGCTTGGAGCGCTCAGGCACGCAACGGGCCGTGATTCCGTTGCTGGCTCAGGCGGGCATCCAGCGGTCCGACCTCACGCCACGGAAGCTCGGCGCCTCCGATTCCGCGCAGGCGCTGCGAGAGGGCGAGATCGACGCCTTTTTCTTCTTCGGCGGGGTGCCGACCGACACCCTGAAGCTGCTGGACAACGTGCAGCCGACCCGGCTGATCGACCTGGCCCGCTGGGCGGGGGGACTGGGGCCGGGTTACAGCGATCACTACACCACGCTCACCATTCCCGCCTCCGCGTACGGGGGGCAGAAGGCGATCACCACGGTCGGCCTGCCTAACTATCTGATGGTGCCGAGGGACCTGGATCCGGATCTGGCGTACGCCCTGACGTCCATTCTGTTCGAGCAACGTGAGCTGATCGCGAGCGCTCATCCGGCGGCGTACCGGCTGGACCGCCGCGCGGCCATCAACACCGGGCCATTGCCCTTGCACCCCGGCGCGTTGCGCTACTACCGGGACACCCAGAATTAACCGCCGTCCGGGACACCCAGAAGTAGCCGCCGCTCAGTGCCGGGCTCGGCTGCCGCGCACCGGCGTGCTGGCCGTGGCCGGCTCAGCCGATGGCGGGGTTCCCGGGTCCGCTGGCTTCAAGGTCAGCCGTACGTCCAACCCTTGCGGGGTGGCTGGCAACAGGTCAAAACGCCCCCCGGAAGCCTCCACTAACACCGCCACGATCGGAAGACCCAGACCGCTGCCCTGCACATTCTGCGCCGACGGCGCCCGCCAGAACCGGTCCACGGCGTTGCGGCGCTGCTGCTCGTCCAGGCCCGGCCCGTTATCCACCACGTGCACCACCACGCCGCTCTGCTCGATGTGCGCGGACACGTCCACCCGGGCGCCCGGACCGCCGAACTTGAGAGCGTTGTCGATCAACGCGTCGAGCGTCTGGTCCAGGGCGGTGGACAGCGCGTGCGCCCACACGGGCACATGAGAGGCGGCATAGCGGAGAGTGATTCGACGCTGCCGAGCCAGCGGCTGCCAGGCGGCGACCCGGTCCATGGCCACCCGCACCGCGTCCACCCGTTCCATCTGATAGCGACCCCGTTCGGCTCGCGCCAGGGCCAGCAGACTGTCCAGGATTCGCGACAACCGGATGGTCTCCGCCATCGCCATCTGGTGCTCAGTTCGACCGTATTCGGTGGCGATGTCTTCGCCCAGGCCCTCCACTCGCAGTTGCAGCGCGGTCAGCGGGTTGCGCATCTGGTGGCTGGCCTGCGACACGAACGCACGTTGCCGCTCCATGGCGTCGCTGACGTTGTCGGCCATCTCGTTGAACGCCTCGGCCAGCCGACGCAGCTCGGGCGGCCCCAGGTGGGCGGGAACCCGCGCCTCGTAGTTGCCTTCTGTGATCAGGTTCGCCGCCGCGTCCAGCTCTGCCACCGGTTTCAGAGTCCACCTGGCGAGCGCCTCAGCGGCCAGCACGCTTCCAGCCACTGCGATCAGCCCGAGCGCGGCGAGCAGCAGCCAGTCGCTGAGGATGTTCCATCGCAGCTCCTCGGTGGACGACACGGTGATCACGGCGCCAAGCACCTGACCACCCGTCCCCACGGGGGCGGCGACCACCATCGGGTGCGTTTTCCAGGGCCAGCTCACCCGCTCCGCGGCCACGTGCTCGCCGCCCAACGCCCGCCGCACCGCCTGGTCGACGTCGGGTGAACCGTCGCGGTAGAGGTCGACCTCTGGAAAGCCGCTGGTCGGCACCTCCACTTCGCCGTCGCGGTTCACCACCGCGGCTTCCACCCCGTACACCTTCTGATAGCGCGTCAGCTCTTTCCTGATCACGCTGTCGTGGTTTTCGCGCAATGCCGGCTCGGCGAGGGTGGCGAAGCGCACCACGGCCGAGAGCCGGTCCACCCCCATCTGCTGGGTGGCGCGCCCAGCGAGGGTGATCGCCAGCGGCACCTCCAGGCCAGCCAGCACCATTGTCAGCAGCAACACGTAGATCGCCGCGAGTCGTCTGCGCATCTGGTCTAGCCCTCGTCAACTCCGTGGCTCACACCGGGAGCGCCAGGCCCACCCCCGGGTGGGGCCTCGCCACCAGGGTTCTCGACACGCAATCGGTAACCCACCCCCCGTATGGTCTGCACCGTCCCCGGCAGCCCGAGCTTGTTGCGCAGTGAGGCGACGTGCACCTCGAGGGTGTGACCGCCGGCGAAGGTGGTACGCCACACCTCCATCAGGATCCGATCGCGTGAGACCACGCTTCCGGCGTCTTTCGCCAGCACTGCCAGCAGCTCGAATTCCTTTCGGGTGAGCCGCACCGGCTCGCCACGGACAGTCACCTCGCGACTGGCCACGTCCAGCCGCAGTGGGCCGAGCTGCTGCACAGCTGGCGGCGGCGTCGCACGGGCAACTCGTCTCAGCACAGCGTCGATCCTGGCTTGCAGTTCAGCGATGGAGAACGGCTTGACCACGTAGTCGTCGGCGCCGGTGCGAAGCCCGGCGACCCGGTCCCGCTCCTCGCCACGGGCCGTCACCGCGATGATCGCGACGTGGTCGTCTCGCCGCCTGAGCTCTCGGCACACGTCGATGCCATCGCCGTCTGGGAGCCCTAGGTCAAGCAGCACGAGGTCCACGGTCGGCGCGGCAAGGGCGTCTGCTGCGGTGGCTGCTCGCACCACCTCGTAGCCTCGACGGCGTAGGGCTGACTCCATGGCCGCGGCCACTGACATGTCGTCCTCCACCAGCAGCACCCGCATTTGGACGAGCGTAGACGTCGATGCCTCCACGGGTGGGGCCGCCGGGGCTGAACTGGTGGATCGAGGGCATGATCCGGGAGGGAGAACCAGCCGCGAAGGCAATCAGCCGGTGATCAAAGTCGATGTTCTCGGCAAGTGGACCGACCCGTCACGTGCGGCCATAACCGGGTGTAATCTTGGATTTGGAAGAAAGTTGACGAATTTACGAGCTGAAAGTAACTTTCACACAGTGCCTATTGAAGCGAAAGTTCCTGCTAATAACGAGGCGGCGGGTCTGATCGTGCAGATCAGCGGACTGCTCCCGTCCCTCTCGCCTGCCGAACAACGAGTCGCGCGGCAGGTGATGGCTGATCCGGCTCAAGCAGCGCGCCGCACCATCACCGAGCTCGCCACCGAAGCCGGCACCTCCGAGGCCACCGTGATCAGGTTTTGCCGCTCGGTGGGCCTGGAGGGCTATCCCCAGCTCCGGATCCGTCTGGCCGCGGAAGCAGCCAGACGCTCGGAACCCCCGGACGCCCGCGTGGTGGGAGGAGACATCCCTCCCGGCGCCGACATCGCGCAGATCATCGCCACCATCGCCTTCAACGACTCCCGAGCGGTGGAAGAGACCGCCGAGCAGCTCGACGCCGCGGTCTGCGAGAAGGTCGTCGCCCTGCTCGCGCGGGCTGGTCGGATCGACGTGTTCGGCGTCGGCGCCAGCGGTTTCGTCGCCTCGGACTTCCAACAGAAGCTGCACCGGATTGGCCGTACCGCGTTCTACTGGCCAGACGTGCACACCGCCCTGGCCAGCGTGGCGCTGCTCGGAAAGAACGACGTGGCGATCGGCGTCTCGCACACGGGCAACACGTCAGACACGATCGAGGTGCTCAAGCAGGCGCAGAGCCGTGGCGCCACCACGATCGCGCTCACCAATTTCCCTCGCTCGGCCGTCACCGAGGTCGCCGACCTGGTGCTCACAACCGCCGCTCGGGAGACCACATACCGCTCCGGCGCCACGGCCAGTCGGCTGGCGCAACTGACCGTGGTGGACTGCTTGTTCGTGGGGGTTGCGGCTCGCAACCGGGCCCGCACCAACACTGCGCTCACCGCCACCGCCGAGGCCGTCCAGGATCGACGCGCCTCGCCTGGGAGGAGGCGCTCGTGAATTCCCCGACCGAGGCGAGGAACCCTCGCACTCGTCACATCGACGAGCTGAGCACATCTGAGATCCTGCGCCTCATCAGCGATGAGGACCGCCAGGTGCCGGTCGCCGTCGCCGCCGTGCTCGACCAGCTGAGCATCGCGGTCGACCTGGCGGCGCACGCCCTCGACACCGGAAGCAAGGTGCACTATTTCGGCGCCGGGTCGTCGGGCCGAATTGGTCTGCTCGACGCGGCCGAGCTGCGCCCCACATTCAGCGCCCCCGACGGTTGGTTCTGCGCCCACCTGGCCGGGGGGCCACGAGCCCTGCAACACGCTGTGGAGGCGGCCGAGGACAACGACGCCGCTGGCGAAGCGGAAGCCCATGAGTGTGTACGCGCCGGCGACGTCACCCTCGGTCTGACCGCAAGCGGCGGCACCCCGTACGTCATCGGAGCGCTGCGCGGCACCCGCGCGAAGGGGGGCCACACGGTGCTGGTCACCGCGAACCCACAGGCCGTCAACTCCGACGTCGAGGTGCTCATCGGGTTGGACACTGGCCCCGAGGTGATCGCGGGCTCGACCCGGATGAAGGCGGCCACCGCTCAAAAGCTGGTGCTCAACGCCTTCTCCACCGCAGTGATGATCAAGACCGGCCGGGTGTACTCCAACCTCATGGTGAGTCTGGTCGCGACCAACGCAAAGCTGCGCATCCGTACGGTGTCCATCCTGCAAGAGGCGACCGGTATGCCCCAGTCCGAGTGCCAGGCCGCGCTGACGGCCGCTGACGGAGAGTTGAAGACCGCGCTGGTCTCGCTGCTCGGCAATGCGAGCATTGCTGACGCCCGGCACGCGTTGCGCAGCTGCCAGGATCGGGTCCGGGACGCGCTGGCGCTGCTTTCCACTCCAGAGGCCCACGCCAGCTAAGGCGCTGTGGGCCCGTGCCAGGCCACAAGGCAGGGGCCACAGGGCACGCAGGAAATTCCGGGCTTGGGCAAGCCACGAAGGCTCAGGGCAAGGCCATGAGAGCCAGCGGACCCGGGCCAGCCGGGGCGTCCCGACTAGCCGCGTTGCAGCGAGCCTGATAGCGGGGCAAGTCCAGCCCGCCGGGCGGTCAGTACGGTTGGCCGTCGGAATCCGACGCGCTTGGGTCGGTCGGCTCAGCGCTCGGAGATGGAGTCGGGCTCTCTGGCGGCTCGGTCGGCTCCGGGTCCGGCGGGTCGGGTTTGGTGGGCTTAGAGGTGGGCTTGGGAGTCGGGTCCTTGTCTTTCGACGGGCTGGGGCTGGCCTCGCGGGTGCTGGGTGACGGGCTGGCGCTGGCGGACGGGAGGGTGCCGTGTTGACCGGCGCCGCCGCCCGGAGACGGCGCGGGGGAGGACTCGTCCGGCTCAGCCACCGGGCGCTCCTCGCCACCTACCCAGGTGGCGTCCCACCCGCCGACTGTCTGCACCGCCACGTACCCCACCAGCAACCCGGTGAACACGGCGGCCACGGCCAACCCGACGATCATGCCGGTACGCTTCCGCCGCGGCGGATCACCCGAGTCGTCGTCATGCGGCTCTTCGTGATTGGCCCGATCCATCGCGTTCAGGCGGTCCATCAGCCCCAACGTGCGCATCTCGCCGTACTCGTCGTACTCGTAGTCGTACCCGTACTCGAGGTCAGGCTCGTACGGCCTGCCGCGGGGATCGGCCGGAGGGTGGTCAATGTACGCGGTGAACTGCTCGGTGAGCGCCTCACCGGGATCGGACGCCCGGAGCCGGTACGGCTCCACCTCACCCTGCAGAACGCGAGTGGAGTCGTCGTCGCCGGAGAGAACGCGCGTGGGCTCGCTGGCATTTGCGGGCACCGAAGGCCCCGTGGGACCGAAGGGCTCGAACAGCTCAGTTCGGTCCGGGTGCTCGGGCTCGAATCCCTGCCATCTAGACACGCGGATCCTCTCTGATAGGGCCAAGCCGACTCAACGTCACGCCGAAGCACGGCCGCCCAGCCGGGGCTCTCAGGCGCCTTTGCCTAGACAGTTGCGACACCATCGGGAGGTGCCTGAAACATGCCTCACTGCCTGAATCGCATTCGAAAGAGTACGACAACCTCTCCCACCGTATATCGGCGGGTATCGACAGATACCTTCCCATAGCTGAGGCCACCAAACTGTCCCCTGCACCAGCGATAGGTCAGACAGCAGTGGGCGTCTCATGAGCGACGCCCCTCGGACACGCGTCCGAGGGGCGTCGCTGGAATGGTTGCCGCGCTTGCCCTACCAGGAGGGCCGCAACGGCATCTCCGAGGCGCCGTTTGAATCAGGCTTCACACCCAGCACCTGGTGCAGCTGGATCCAGTTCCGTTCGAAACCCAGTTGGGACGCCGCCATGTAGAGCCGCCACACCCGTGCGGTCTGCTCCCCCACCTCAGCCACGGCCTGGTTCCAGTGCTCTTGAAGGTTGGCGCACCAGCCCGCGAGCGTCTTCGCGTAGTGCTCCCGGAGGTTCTCCTCGTGACGCACGTCGAACCCGGTGTCGTGCATCAGAGAGATCAGGTGGCCGACCCCGACCAGCTCACCGTCGGGGAACACGTACCGATTGATGAAGCCCTTCCGGTGGTACGCGGGATCCAGGTTGTTCGCGCGGGTGATGCAGTGATTCAGCAGCCGCCCACCAGCCTTGAGCTTGTCCCGCAGGAACCCGAAGTAACTCGGCAGGTTGGACTTTCCGATGTGCTCTGTGAGTCCGATGGAGCTGACCGCGTCGAAGTCGGATTCCTGGACGTCTCGATAGTCGCCGTGACGCACCTCCGCCAGGTCCTGCAACCCTTCCTCGGCCAGTTTCTTCTGACCCCATTCGGCTTGCTGCGTCGACAGCGTCACGCCCACGGCGCGCACCCCGTGCTCCTTCGCGGCGTGCCGCACCATGCCGCCCCAGCCGCAGCCGACGTCGAGCAGCCGCATCCCGGGGCGCAGCCCCAGCTTGCGCGCCACCAGCTCGTACTTGGTCCACTGCGCCTGTTCTAGACTCGCGTCCGACTCCGGATAAACCGCGCAGGTGTACGTCATCGACGGGCCGAGCACCCATTCGTAGAACGTGTTCGAGACGTCGTAGTGGTGCGAGATCGCGGCCTGGTCCCGGGACTTCGAGTGGCGCCGTCCCCGCAGTCGCACTTCACGTTCCGGAGGCGCCGGCCGGGACAGCAGTCTCACCCCGCCCAGCTCGTGAAGCAGCCGCAGCGTACGGCGCACGCCTAACCGGTTGAACTGCCCTGAGGTGGCCATCAACTGCGACAGCGCGGTGTGCATGTCGCCTGAGATCTCCAGATCTCCAGCCACGTACGCGCGTGCCAGCCCCAGCTCCCCGGGGCTGTGGGCCAGGTATCGCAACCCGCGTTGCGAACGCAGCCCCACCTGCACCAGCGCGTCGGACGGTCCGGCGCGGCTGCCGTCGTACGCCACGAACTCGACCGGGAGGTCCTTCCCCATCAACTCAGCGAACGCTTCGGCAAGTTTCATGTCGGAACCCTTTCTCACCTGCTCCACCGTCCTGTCAACGTTGTCTCCGGGCAGCCGCCAGCCGGCTGGCGCCTCAACGGTTGCGGACGCATTTTTCATACAGGTCTGACAACCTGGCGTCGGGGTCGTACCGGTCTTTCACGCTTCGGTACGCGGTGCCGTTGTAAAGCCGCCAGAACTCCTCAGCCGAGTAGAACGAACTCGAGTAGAGCGACTTGTGGCCGTCCAATCGGGTCACTTCCGACTCGATCCGTCGGTTGTGATAACCGTCCTGCTCTCCTTCGGGGAGCGCCACGCTGGACCAGAACCCGAGGTTGACGTACCGCTGGTCGGGTTCCAGCGGATACAGCGGCCACCGCGCCGGTTCACCGGTGGGTGGCTGGCGCAGCTTCAATGGGCACAACCAGACCGGCAGGATGCCGATCTCGCGGTGGAAGAAGTCGAGGAATTCAGCGACCCGCTCAATCGGTGTCTCCACGTCCTGGATCACCGGCTCGGCCTGCGGCCGATTGCGGAACCGGTCCACCCGGGAGCTGACCTGATACCGCCGGTCAAGGGCCACCAACCGGCGATACACGTCCGATCGGCGCAGCCGCCGCGGCCACAGTCGACGGACCGCTGGACGTTGCAGCCCGAATGCGCCCGAGCACCAGAACCAGTCGGTGTCCCACCGCCACAGATAGTCGTACACAGTCAGATAGTCGATCTCGCGTTGCTGGACCGAGCGGTAGTAAACCGCCATCCCGGTGTAGTCGCTGGTGTACGGGGCCTCGTCCACGAATTGCCCCAGCGTCAGATACAGCTCGTCCTGCGAGAAGACCACGCCGTCCAGGAAGTCCACTGGCTCGGAGTCGTGACTGGAGGTGTCCCAGATCCGCGCCAGCGCCGCCATCGCGGCGTCCGCGTCGTGGAACCGCAGGTGCCGCACCTTCACGTACGGCTTGACGGGTTCCAACTCAATGCTCAGGCGCATCGCGTAGCCCAGCGTCCCGTACGAGTTCGGGAACGCCCGGAACAGGTCGGCATGTTCATTGTCCGCAGTCGCCACCACCACGTCGCCGGCCCCCGTCAGCACCTCGATCTCGGTGACCGACTCGTGCGGCAGGCCATTGCGAAACGATGTGGACTCGATGCCGAGACCTGTGACGGCGCCCCCCAACGTGATGGTGCGCAGTTGCGGTGTCACCAGCGGCATCAACCCGTGCGGGAGAGTGGCGTCGACCAACCGCTCGTACGTCGTCATCCCTTGCACATCAGCGATCCGACTCGCGGCGTCCACATGCAACACATCCCCGAGCTGGCTCACATCAAGACCCGGCGCAGAACCGGGTCGGAACCGGAACAGGTTGGACGTGCGCTTGGCGATTCGCGGCGACGCTCCCGACGGCAGTCGGGCAAGGCTCTGACGCATCGACTCGACAGCGGCCCGGTGCACGCCTCGACGCTTGGCCGTCAGCCTCTCCGACTCCCGAGCTGATCTGCTGGAACCGTTGAAACGTGAAGGGGTGCCCACGTTTGGACCGTAACCTGCTGGGCCACTGCCGCGACACAAATTCCCAGGTAGGAGGGTGTGATTCGGGTTTGATTGATAGGTCAGCCCGAACCCGGATGCCGGTACGGCGCGACACGCCCGGCACCCTGGGGGCTGCCGGGCGCTAGTGAGTTAAGCCGCCACCGTCACCGTGATCTCGTGCCATCCGGTCGCGCCGTCCGGGTAGGGCGCTCTGCGTTCACTGGGCTGCTGCTGGCCATCGCCGTCCGTGGCACGCACCCGCAGCCGGCGCTCCCCTGGTTCGAGCCGGACCCGTCGCCACCACTGCCGCCAGGTGTCAGCCGTGGTCGACTCACCCAAGCTGGCGGCACGCCACGGACCATCATCGACCTGCAATTCGACCCGTGAGATGCCGCGGTGCTGAGCCCAAGCCACACCTGCCACCACGAGCTCCCCCGCGGGTCGGGTGGCACCGTCGCGTGGGGTGTCGATCCGGGACGCCGTCTTGATCTCTGCCCGCTCAGCCCAACCCTGTTTGGTCCAGTACGCGTCGTACGCCTGGAACGTGGTGAGCTCCATTTCCACGATCCATTTGCAGGCGGACACGTACCCGTAGAGGCCGGGCACCACCATCCGCACCGGGAAGCCGTGCTCCAACGGCAGCGGCTCACCGTTCATCGCCACAGCGAGCATCGCGTCTCGTCCGTCCATCACGGCCGAAGTCGGGGTGCCGATAGTCATCCCGTCGTGGGATCGACTGACCACCTGATCTGCTTCGGGCGCCACCTTGGCCTGCTTCAAGAGCTCCTCGAGCCGCACCCCGGTCCAGCGGGCATTGCCCACGTACGGGCCGCCCACCTCGTTCGACACGCACGCCAGGGTGATGTCACGCTCGATCAGCGGCCGGTCCAGCAACTCTCGAAAGGTCATCGTCATCGGCCGATCCACCATTCCGTGGATCCGCAGCTGCCATTCCTCCGCCGGCACTTGCGGCACAGCGAGCGCGGTGTCGACTCGATAGAAGTGGGAATTCGGCGTGGTGAACCGGCTCAATCCTTTGATCTCGTACGCAAGATCCTCCGGCGTACGCGGCGCTGTGCTCACCGGCGCCGGGATCCGCACCGCAGCCCTGGAACGGCTGGCCCCGTAACGGTCGACCGACAACCACCGCCCAAGCACTACCGAGCCAACGGCGCCGGCGCCCACCACACCCCCAGCGATCAGAAGCCGTCGCCGAGTATCGCTGGCTGATTCCGTACGCGTCCGAGCTGGCGCCGCGGCTTTGCTATCGGGCTGCCCGTCCTCGCCCCGGCCGCCGAGTTCCTGCTCGCGCCTCTTGGTCAGGCTCGACAGCCATACGAGCACAAGTCCGCTGCTCAACGTCCCAAGCAGAGACGGCACCGCAGCCAAAAATCCCGCATCTGGACGCGTCACAGCGGCGATGGCGCCGATCACGCCCAGCACAATGATCACCGCTAGCGCCACCGGAAGCCGCCGCGCCGCCAGCTGTCCGCAGAACATTCCCAGCAGCGCCAGCGCGAGCAGCACCCCGCCCAGCAACACAAGTTTGTCTGCGGGTCCGAATACCTGGATCGCCAGATCTTTGACGGGTCTGGGCGTCAGATCCACCACGGCGCTTCCTACCGCGAGGAATGGACCCGCGTCGCGGCGTACCCAGCTGGCGATTAGCTCGCCAACTCCTAGCCCAGCCGCAGCCGCCAACAAACCGACGGTGCGCCATGTCTTCATATCCCAAGCTTGCCGCAATCCACGTCCACCCTGGTACGTGCGCGCATTACGTCCTCATTACCGCCTTCGCCCGGACTCCACCCGACGCGGAGGAGCCGCAAAGTCTGCCGCTGTGGCCTCCTCGAACCGGTCAGCAGCCCTGTCCCGTCCCCAGGCAACGCTTCGCCAGGCCCTCAGGCTCTGGTCAAGAAGCCGTGAGTCCCCCGGGGTTTCCGGAGACTCCACTTCGTTCGGTGGTAATGCTCGTGACGACGATTTCGGCCTCACCGCTGGTCCACGCACTGAGCTGTCCGAGGCGTTCGTCAGTCTCACAATCTGACCACGCGGCCGACTTGGCGCCACGTGGCCCGAGGTGGAGTTGCCACCGTGACCGCTGAGCACCCAAGGCCCGTACGTGCGGTGTCTGGGTCTGTTGGGCGCGCAGCCGCACACCAGAGGTGTGGCCGCCCTTTGTGCGGGGTCTCGAATTCGCACGACCAGGCGGTGACGAAACGGCGGCCCCGCGAAACAAAAAG
>JBOGDL010000083.1:0-17813 GCA_050701815.1 Micromonosporaceae bacterium
ACGCTGTTGGAGACAGCGTTGATCACGGCCACAGTGTTAGTTCCGGAACTGGTCACGTAGACGTCGAGGCCGCTCGGGTGCACCGCAAGGTATTGCGGGCTGCCTCCGACCCGGACCGTGTTGGCGACCCCGTCACTGACGCTGTCAATCACAGAGACCGTGCCGCTGTCCCGGTTCGCGACGTAGATCGTGTGCCGGAACGGGTTCGCCGCCACCGCCACCGGCGCGTCGCCCACCGGGACCGTGTCGATCACATTGTGGTTGAGCGTGTTGAAAACGGACACGGTGTCGCTGCTCAGGTTGGCCGCGTACCCGCGTCCCAGGTTGACCGCCACGGCCATCGGGCTGGCCCCGACCGTGACGATGTCGATCACCTTGGCCGGCGCCGGCGGGCTCGCCGCCACCGACAACAACGCCCCGACCAGCAAAGGCGTCCACCCCCACCGCAGCATCGCCGAGCCGGGCCGGCGATCAGGTCCTCTCCACGTGCGCGCTCGGTCTCTCATGTGTCCCCGATTCCCCGTTATGCAGCGCCTGGCGACGAAGGAAGGCACGGCTCCCGGCACGGATCGCGGTCGCCGCACCTTGCTGGCATCGCCGGATCGGCTGCTGTGACAACAATCTGTTCAAGGTGAAGTCAGCGCAAAATGGGCAGTTTGCAGCTACGTCATTTATGCCGCACACGAACCCGGCCGGGTCGGGATCGCCACGTTTTCCACCAAAGGTGGCAGCACACCGGCGCTGCAACGGCAGCCCGTCACGCGGCGGCAGCGGCGATCGGCCGACGCAAGCCACGCCGTGGACCCGGATTGGCTTGCCGCGCGGACCCGGGCCCACCAAGATGACCCCGTGACTGAGCCGGAAACTCCCAAGCAGACCGGGCCAGCGTTTTTCGACCCCGCCTGGCTGCGGAGGTTGACCAGGTTCCTGGACACCGGGACCGGCAAGCGAACGCTGACCACCACCGCAATTGGCTGCCTGCTGCTCAGCCCGTTCGTGGTGTTCTCGCTGCCGCTGGCCCCACTCGCGCTCGTCTCGCTGCTGGCGTTCAGCTACCTGAGCCGGCGCAGGCTCGCCCGCGCCGTGGCGCGACTGCCGTTGGGACCGCGTACCACTCTGGCGGTTTTGATTGTGGTGATGGGACTGGTCCGAGAGTTGATCATCTGGTCCGCCGAATACGGCCAAGGCGACGGGTACGTGCTCACCTGGCACGCCCAGCTCATCCCCGACCTGCTGATCGGGATGGGGATCTACGGCGCCTGGGCGCTGGGGTGGGCGCTGTCGCTGCGCTGGTTCCGGTACCGGCTGGCGGAGGTGCTGCTGATCCAGGCGTTGTACGGCCTGGTGATCGAACAGTTCGGGCAGAACCTCCTGGACGGGCTGGCCGCGATGCCGTTGGGCCTCCTGTTGTGGCTGCTGGCGATGATGCTCTCCGCCGCACCGGTGGGGGTGGCGTGGATCCTGGCCGGCGACAAACTTCGCACGCTGCCCGGATCGGGCTTGGACAACTCGTTCCGGTACGCCGCGCCACCGCTGCTGATCAGCGCTGCGGTAGTGGCGATCTTCGCGGTGTGGGCCCAGGTGCTCGAGTACTTCCAGGCCATCCCAAAACCGGCGGCGCCGATCCGCCAGCGCCCCTTCTGGTGACGTCCCCGGCGGTCGCACGCTGGTGACGTTCCCGGCAGTCGCGCGTGAGTCGGCCAGCCATGCGAAGGTGTGTCCATGATCGTCGCGGTCGGCATCGACGTGGTGCTGGTGGAGCGGTTCGAACAGGCGCTGGAGCGTACCCCGCTGCTAGCCGAACGCCTGTTCACCAACACCGAACGGCACACCGCCACGGGCACACCGCGTTCGGCGGAGTCACTTGCGGCACGGTTCGCCGCCAAGGAGGCAGTGGCCAAGGCCCTGGGGGCGCCGGGCGGGCTGCGCTGGCACGACTGCGAGGTGGTGTCCGGCACGGACGGCCGACCCTGGCTCGCCGTGGACGGCACCGTGGCCGCAGCCGCAGCCGAGCGCGGCATCGCGCGTTGGCACTTGTCGCTGTCGCACGATGGGGGGATCGCGTCCGCGATGGTGGTGGCGGAAGGGGAGTGAGGTGCGCGAGGCCTGGCCGGTGACCGAGGTTCGGCGCGCTGAGGCGGCGCTGATGGCCCAACTGCCCGACGGCGTCCTGATGCGCCGGGCCGCGGCGGGGCTCGCGCGCCGTTGCGCCCTGCTGCTCCCTCAGGTGTACGGGGCGCGCGTGCTGTTGCTCGTCGGCGCCGGCGACAACGGCGGCGACGCGTTGTACGCAGGCGCCGCGCTGGCGCGCCGGGGCGCCGCCGTGCGGGCGTTGCTGCTGAAGCCGGACCGAGCCCACCCCGGCGGGCTGCGCGCCCTGAAGCAGGCCGGCTGCCGGATCGTGACCACCGTCCCGAAACAGCTGGACCTGGCGGTCGACGGCATCGTCGGGATCGGCGCCAAGGGCGCGCTGCGCCCGGACGCCGCAGCCGTGGTGCAAGCGCTGCCGCGCGGCGTGACGACGGTGGCGGTCGACGTGCCGAGCGGCATCGATGTGGACAGCGGCGAGGTGGCGGGGCCAGCGGTGCGAGCCGACGTGACAGTGACTTTCGGCTGCCTCAAGCCGGGGCTGTTGGTGGATCCGGCGGCGGCGCGGGCCGGGCTGGTGGAACTGGTCGACATCGGGTTGCGGCCGTACCTGCCGAAGCGGCCCGCGGTGGCGGCGCCGGACGCGGAGGACATCGCCGCCTGGTGGCCGCACCCGAGCCCGGGCGACGACAAGTACACCCGTGGCGTGGTCGGCGTCGCGTCCGGCTCGGCTCAGTACGCGGGGGCCGCGGTGCTCTCGGTGGGCGGCGCGCTGACGGGCCCTGCTGGGTTCGTCCGGTATGCCGGCGCCGCAGCCGACCATGTGCGGCAGCGCTGGCCGGAGGCGGTGATCACGGAACGGGTCGCCGACGCGGGCCGGGTGCAGGCGTGGGTCGCAGGCCCGGGGCTGGGTGTGGACGACCGCGCCGCCGGTGAGCTGCGCGACGTGCTCGCGGCGCCGGTCCCGGTGTGCCTTGACGCCGATGCGCTCACCCTGCTGGCGGGCAATCCCGAATGGCTTCAGAACCGGCGTGCCGCGACAGTGTTGACTCCCCATGACCGGGAGTTCGCCCGGCTCGCCGACGCCCAGCCCAGCCATGTTCCGCCGCCCTCCGAACCAGCGACCCGGGCGGCCGACGAACTAGCGGCCCGGGTGGGCGACGAACCAGCGGCCCGGGTGGGCGACGAACCAGCGGGCCGGGTGGCGGAGACGCTGCGCCTGGCGCGAGCGCTGGGCGCGGTGGTGCTGCGCAAAGGCAACCGGACGATTGTGGCGACCCCGCAGGGCGGCGCGTACGTGAACCCGACCGGGTCAGCCGCGTTGGCCACGGCCGGCACCGGGGACGTGCTGTCGGGGTTGATCGGCTCGCTGTTGGCTGCCGGGGTTCCGGCGGAGCGAGCGGCGTTGGCAGCGGCGTACGCGCATGGGCTGGCGGGCCGGCACTCGGCGACCGAGGGCCCGGTGACGGCTCAGACCGTGATGCTCGCGCTTCGTTCCGCGATCGCGGGCCTCGCGCCCGCTGGTCACGGCCGCTAGGAGCCCCCGCCGTCCAGGACATTACGCCGTAACGGCGTAAAAGCGAGCATTTCGCTACTGAGCCTCTCCCAGCCTCGAGCTACCGATCAGTACGCTTACCGACATGTTGCAGGCCGAAGCACAGATCGATCTTGGGGCGATCCGCGACAACGTGGCTCGCCTCAAACCCCCCTCTGGCGTGGAACTGATGGCCGTGGTGAAGGCCGATGGCTACGGCCACGGCATGGTCCCGGCGGCCCGTGCCGCGCTCGCGGGCGGGGCGACCTGGCTCGGTGTCTGCACCCTCGAAGAGGCGCTTGAGCTGCGCCAAGCCGGGATCACGGTCCCGGTGCTGGCCTGGCTGTTGTCACCCGGGTTGGAGTTGCGCCACGCCATCACCGAGGACGTCGACCTGTCCGCGGCGAGCGTGTCGCTGCTGGACGAGATCACCACCGCCGCGACAGCAGCCGGCGCCGTGGCGCGGGTGCACCTGAAGGTCGACACCGGGTTGACGCGCGGCGGCGCCGCGTTGAGCCAGTGGCCAGCGCTGCTCGAGGCGACCGCGAAAGCACAGGCGGACGGCGCTGTCGAGATCATCGGGATCTGGAGCCACTTCGCGTACGCTGACGCGCCCGGGCACCCCACCATCGGGAACCAGATCTCGGTGTTCCGGGAGGCCCTGGAAACCGCCGCCGGGTACGGAGTGCGCCCGCCGTACCGGCACCTGGCCAACTCCGCGGCGACCCTGACCCTCCCGGACGCTCATTTCGACCTGGTCCGCCCCGGGATCTCGGTGTACGGCTACTCGCCGATCCCTGGCGGCAGCGCCCGACACGGGCTGCGGCCGGCGATGACGCTGCGAGCCAGGGTGATGCTGACCAAGCGGGCGCCCGCCGGGGCAGGAGTGTCGTACGGGCACGAGTACCACACCTCCGCCGAGACCACCGTCGCCGTGGTGCCGCTCGGGTACGCCGACGGGATCAGCCGGGCCGCGACCAACGCCGGCCCGGTGCAGCTCGGCGGCAAACGACGTCGAATCGCGGGCCGAGTCTGCATGGACCAGTTCGTGATCGACGTCGGCGACGACGAGGTCCGGGCCGGCGACGTGGCCACCATTTTCGGCCCCGGAACAGAAGGCGAGCCCACAGCTGACGACTGGGCCGAGCTGCTGGGCACCATCAGCTATGAAATCGTGACTCGAATCGGCCCCCGGGTGCGGCGGGTGCACGTCAACTCCGTCTGAACTTGAGGACATCGGCTAGCGGCTGCCCATCTCAACGGCAGCAGCCCATCCGGGTTGAGGGAGGTCAAGCGATGAACGATCGAGAAGCACCGGGGTCGTCCCCCGTGGGCTTGCCGGTGACATCCCGACGAGCCGCGGGCTCCAGGGCCGCCTGGCGATCCAGCCCGGTGGCCCGCCGGGCCGGATGGGCTGGCGCGGTGGTCGGCCTCGCTGCCGCCGGGGTCGCGGCCGGCGTGGCGCTCGAGCGTTACGTCGTGGGGCGCAGCCGTCAGGTCCCGGACCGCCACGCCAATGAGCCTTTCGGCGAGCTGCCGGCCGACGAGACCCTCACCGTCAAGATCAACGGCAATCAGCACCACAGCGTCGACCTGCATGTCGAGGTGGTGGAGCCGGAGCACGGGCCGGCCGACATGACCGTGATCTTCGTGCACGGGTTCTGCCTGGACATGGGCACATTCCACTTCCAGCGCCAGGTTCTGACCAAGATTCGCGACCCAGCGATCCGGATGGTCTTCTACGATCAGCCCGGCCACGGACGCTCCGGACGCCTGCCCGCGGGCGAGTACAACCTGGAAGCGCTCGGAGAAGGGCTGGGACGCGTGATCGAGGAGGTGGCGCCGACCGGGCCGTTGGCGCTGGTGGGCCACTCGATGGGCGGCATGACCATCATGGCGTTGGCCGAGCAGGAGCCGGAGCTGTTCGACGACCGGGTGGTCGGGGTGTCCTTCATCTCCACCTCGGCCGGCAACCTCGACAACGTGACCTTCGGGTTGCCCGACATGCTGGCCAAGATCCGCCGTCCGTTGATTCCCGTGCTGACCGGCGCCAACCGGCTCACCCCGTCCATGATCGATCGGGCGCGACGGGTCTCCAGCGACCTGGCCTGGCTATTGACCCGCCGGTACGGCTTCGGCGGCGAATCCCCCAGCCCGCGCCTGGTCTCGTACGTGAAGCGGATGAACGCCACCACCGGCTCCGAGGTGATCGTCGGCTACCTGCGCACCCTTTTCGACCACGTACGGCATCAGACCCTGGAGACGTTCCGGGAGATCGAGAGCCTGGTGATCTGCGGCGACAAGGATCTGATCACCCCGCTCGAGCACTCCGAGGAAATCTGCCGGCTGCTGCCAGAGTCAGAATTCGTCGTGATCAAAAATGGCGGCCACGTCGCGCTGCTGGAGTTCCACGAGGAGGTCAGCGGGCATGTGATCAACTTCCTGCGACGCGCGAACCGCGCGGTCGCCCCGCCCCCCACCCAGTTGCGCCGCCCGTGGCGGCGGCGCCAGGACGCGCAAGAGCCGCGCCGAGAGGCCCAGTGAGGCCCCGCGTACGCTCAGGGCAGCCCTTCAAGATCCCGACCTGGCCCTAGGACAAGGCCCTGGGAGGCGCCGTGACAACGCAGATCGCCGCGAACCCGAACCGGCATGACTGAGGCTGGCCGTACGCTGCGCCAGCTCGCCACCGCCGAAGACACCCGAGCGCTCGGGGAACGGGTGGCCGCGGTGCTCAGAGCGGGGGATCTACTGGTGCTGACCGGCCCACTCGGCGCCGGCAAGACCGTGTTCGCGCAGGGCATCGGGGCCGGGCTGCGGGTGACCGGGCCGGTGACCAGCCCCACGTTCGTGATCGCGCGGGTGCACGACCCCGACCCCGCCGACGGCGGGCGGCTGCCGCTGGTGCATGTGGACGCGTACCGGCTGGGCAGTGTGGCCGAAGTCGACGACCTGGACCTGGACGCCGACCTGGACCAGTCCGTGACCCTGGTCGAGTGGGGCGAAGGACTGGTGGAGCATCTCGCCGACGACTGGCTGGAGGTGCGCATCGACAGATCAACCCCGGCGGACGCCGACCAACCGGATGAGCGGCGGGCGGTGGAGTTGATCGGGCACGGCGGTGACTGGTCAGCGCGCCTGGCAACCATGCCTTCGCGTAGAAGCGCGTCCACCGCGACCGAACGCTAAGGTGGCCAGCTGTGCATGTGCTCGTCGTCGACACCGCCACACCCGCCGTGACCGCAGCGCTGGTCGAGATCGGCGACCCGGACGTGACCGTCAGGTCGACCCGGGTCACCGTCAACCCGCGCGCGCACAGCGAGCTGCTCACCCCCGCGATCCAGGAGATCTTCGCTGAGACCGGCATCGGCCCCGGCGCGCTGGCCGCCGTGGTCGCGGGCGTGGGCCCGGGCCCGTACACGGGGCTGCGGGTCGGCCTGGTCACCGCGGCCGCGTTCACGCACGCCCTGAGCATTCCCGGGTACGGGGTCTGCTCCCTGGACGGCATCGGCGCCGCCGTCCCGAAGCCAGGCAGGGCGGTCGCCGCCACCGACGCCCGACGCCGCGAAATCTATTGGCGGGTGTACGAGTCCGGCGTCCCGATCACCGAACCGGCGGTGGACCAGCCCGCGGCAGCGGCTGAGCACCTGTCCCGGCTCGAAGTCCAACAGGGGTACGGCGACGGGGCGATCCAACACGCCGAGGCGCTCAGGATCCCGGTGTCGGACCAACTCCGCTTTCCCGATCCGGCAGCGCTGGCCCGAGTCGCAGCGGACCGGGTGCGCGCCACGGCGCCGAACGAGGTGTTGACTCCGCTCTACCTGCGCCGACCGGACGCCGCGTTGCCCGGTGTGCGGAAGAAAGTCCTGCGCTGACAGGCGCCACTCCACGTGAAGGTGGCCGGCCTCGGCGTCGATCGAGGCCGGCCACCCGCGGCGCACCCATTCCCCTGCGAAGGTCGCCGGCATGTGCGGACGGAACATCGCGGCCAGCGGCACAGGCCCATCACCCCCATGTGGGCCTTGGTCCCCCGCCGCCGCTCGCCGCGACGGGCTTCACGTTGCCTGGTTCGAATCGAGATCTGCTCCCTGATTTGTGCCACTCTCGACCCCGACTAGAGTCGTGACTCATGGTGATCGAGGAGCTGCGATGGTGGCAGATCGACGAGCTGCTTGAGATCGAGGAAGATCTGTTCGGCGCCGAGAAATGGTCGGCCGCCATGTTCTGGGGAGAGCTGGCGCGCGACGGCCATTACCGGGTGGCCTGGGCAGACAACCAGATCGTGGGGTACGCCGGGCTGGCGATCGGCGGTCCCGACGAATCCTGGGTGCAGACTCTGGCGGTACGCCGGGATCGGCAACGCCGCGGCATCGGTGACGCTCTGCTGCAAAACCTGCTCGCCGAGGCCGACCGGCGCGGCGCTGGTCGGGTGGTGCTGGAGGTGGCGGTGAACAACGAACCCGCCCAAACCCTGTATCGCCGGTACGGTTTCCACGCTGTGGGAGTCCGCCGAGGCTACTACCAACCCAGCAACACCGACGCGCTCACCATGGTCCGGGAACAGACACAGTTCAGAGGAAAGGCATCCGGGTGAACGACGAGGCGCTGGTGCTCGGCATCGAGACCTCCTGCGATGAGACTGGCGTCGGCCTGGTGAGGGGGTCCACGCTGCTGGCCGACTCCATCGCGTCCAGCGTGCAGGCGCACGCCCGGTACGGCGGCGTGGTGCCCGAGGTGGCCAGCCGGGCACACCTGGAGGCGATGGCGCCGACCGTGCAGAGAGCGCTGGACGAAGCGGGCGCCACGCTGAACGACGTCGACGCGATCGCGGTGACCGCCGGCCCCGGGCTGGCCGGAGCATTGCTGGTGGGGGTGGCCGCCGCCAAGGCGTACGCGTTGGCCGCCGGCAAACCTTTGTACGGCGTCAACCACCTGGCCGCGCACATCGCAGTGGACCGGCTGGAGCACGGCCCGCTGCCGGAGCCGGCCATCGCGCTGCTGGTGTCCGGCGGGCACTCCTCATTGCTGCTGGTGGAGGACCTGGCGACCGGCACGCAGCCGCTGGGCGCGACCATCGACGACGCGGCCGGCGAGGCGTTCGACAAGGTGGCGCGGCTGCTGGGGCTGCCGTTCCCGGGTGGGCCGCCGATCGACCGCGAGGCCCGCGACGGGAATCCGGGCTCGATTCCCTTCCCCCGAGGCTTGACCAGCCATCGGGATCTCGCGCGGCACCGGTTCGACTTCTCGTTCTCGGGGTTGAAAACCGCGGTCGCCCGATGGGTGGAGGCACGCGAACGCGCCGGCGAGCCAGTGCCGGTGGCCGACGTCGCCGCCAGCTTCCAGGAGGCGGTGTGCGACGTGCTCACCCGTAAAGCCCTTGACGCATGCGTCGAACACGGCGTTGACACGCTGCTGATCGGCGGCGGGGTGGCGGCCAACTCCCGGCTCCGCGCGATGGCCGCCGAACGCTGCGCGGCGAGAGGCATCAGACTCCGCGCCCCCCGCCCTACGCTGTGCACAGACAACGGGGCGATGGTCGCGGCCCTGGGCGCCCATCTGGTGGAGTCCGGCGTCGCTGCCTCGACTCTGAACATCCCGGCGCAGTCGGCCCTCCCGGTGACAGTCGTCAACCTCGCGGGTTGAGGCGCCGGACGTCGGCGCGCCTGGCGCCCCGGTCAGTCGGACCGAGCCAGAATGCTCGTGGGCATCCCGCCAGAGGAGGTGGTGATCGTGACGGAACCGAATAAGGTGAGCAACGTGATCGTACGGATGTGGGAGGTGCGAGCCGACCCGGAGGCGTTCGGCGACCTCCTCTCCTGGGTGGTCGAGTCAGCGGTGCCCAAGTACGAGCACGACCCGGCGCACATCGAGACTGACGTCTACAGCTCCGCAGATTTTCGCATCGTGGTCATCTCGAAATGGCGTACGATCCCGCCGCCGCTCGGGGATCCGCCACGTCACCTGGTCTCCCGCGAGCCCCACTTCTGGGATTTCTCCCCCGTCGACCGCTAACCAATCACGACAGCCGCCAGCCTGCCGTCGTACGAGCTGGAGTTGAGACTCGAGCCGGTTGGCCAGACTCGCGTCGCAGCCGGCAGTAGGATCCCCGGGTCGCATCCATTCGCTACACCAGAGGACGCATCCGTGACCCATGCGCAGAGCCCCCGGGCGGACCTCGTCGGATACCTCAGCTCGGCGGGCTCAGCGCCCGGAGCCGGCGCCGCGTCGGATTCTGGCGCCGGGTTGCCTCCTGACACCGCGTTGAGCGCCGCCCGCGCCCTCGGCGAAAACCCGCTGGCATGGTCAGGCCCAGGATGCGGCCTGGTGGGTGTGTCGACAGCGCCGGTGGAAGCCGGTTCGACGGCTGCGGTCGCAATCGGCGACGTTGACCCGGCTGCGGTGCTCAAGGCGTACGCGGAACAAGGTCTCAGCGCGCTGCTGGGGCTCGGTGGCGACTACGCCGTGGCGGTTGCTGACCCGGATTCCGGGACCTTGGCGCTGGCGTGCGGCGGCGACCTCACGCTGTACCACACCGCGCTGCCCTCGGGCGGGCGGCACGTCGCGTCGCGACCGGCCGCGCTGCTCGCCGTCGGCGCCGCGGCAGAGCCCGACCCGGAGGCGCTTCGCAGGTTTGTGGAGACCGGCGATTCCGGCTCCACCAGCTGCTTCGCGGGGATCCAGCGGGTACGACCCGGCGAGGCGGTGTTGATCTCCGGGGACGGAGTGACAAATCGTGAGCTGACCCCCGGCGCCCGCTCCGACAACCCTGTTGCGACCCCGCCTGCCGATCCCTCCACTGCTGCGGCGGCCACCACCGCCGCCGAGGACCTGTCCGTGGTCGCCGCGCTGGCGGAGAACCTGACCCGGGACATGTGGCGGTTCGTACGCGACCTGGGTGTCCCCCCAGCCGACGTCAGCCGGTACGTGCGCTGGGCCGCCAGCCACCGCGACCCCGCCGCAGCCGCGACAGCGTCTGAGACCGCCGCAACGGCGGCGCCGACCCAGCAGTTGCTGCTGCGGCTCAAGAACCGGATCTACGGCGCGTTCCTGTCAGACACGTTCGCGACCCGGCCCTGGGTGGACGCCAACGAGGCGATCACCGGCTTCGAGGCGCTGATCAAAGGCAACGACGTCGACGCCGAGCGGTACTGGCGGCTCTACCTGACCGAGCAGTGGGCCAGAATCGTGCTGGAGGGCGAGCCGGAACCGGTGGAGACCCCGCCGAAGGGGCCCTTCGAACCGAACCGGGACAAGCAACTGGCGATCACAGTGGACGGCCAGGAGTGGCTGCGGTACCCGATCCGCACCAAGCTTTTCGCCAAGGGCGACGACCTGAAGCTCAGCATCGGCCAGTACGTGAACGACCTGGTCGCCGCGTCGGAGGCCGAACCCGATCAGCGGGAGCTGTTCGACCGGCCCTGGTACCTGGTGATCTCGGAGAAGATCGTCGCGATCGCGCAGGGGCGCTCGTACTTCATCTGGGAGATCAAGCCGAACTGGTGGGCGCGCACCCTCTCCCGGTACGTGGTCCGCACCCCGTACGGGATCGGGCTCGGCAGCCCCTGGACGATGCAGCTGGCGTTGCAGGAGGTGGGGTTGCCCCGGATCCTGTTCGCCAGCGGGGTCAGCCTGATCGGCAAGGCGCTCGGTAGGCGGGGCTGGTTCTACCGGGTAGCCGGCTCGGCGGTGCGCGCCATCGACGGTCCCACCGAGTATTCGGCGTACCCGGCGAACGTCTCCGCGAAGCTGGCCCCAGCGAAGCCGGCGACGGTGTCGGCGGAAATCACCGAGTCGCTCCGGGACACTCTGCGGGCTCCCGCCAAGGACACGTTGCGCGGTGTGGTGGTGATCGACGCCAATGACATCGGCCGCAACGTGATGGGGCAGGCTTCCGACCGCCCGGACGGGTTCTTCGAGGACGTGTTCGCCGACAACCCACTCGGCCAGGGCGACGAACGCACCCCGTTGTGCGTGGTGGCGGCCGCGAGCAAGTAGCCCCGCCTCAGCGGGTGAGGGGGTCTACCAGCAGCGCGTACGGGCGTCCGGCGATCCGGGTGAGCACCACCGTCGCCTCAGCGTCACCTCGTAGCTTCAAGTCGCGACGCAGTTTTTCGGGTTCCAGCGCCGACCCCCGCTTCTTGATGGTCACCCGGCCCACGCCGCGCGCCCGGAGCGCCGAACGTAGCCGCTTCAACGAAAACGGGATCACATCCCGCACCGCGTACCCCCGCGCGAACGGAGTGGGCGTCGCCGCGTCTGTCGCCAGGTACGCGATCGTCGGGTCCAGCAACGTCGCGCCGAGCTGGTCCGCCAACTCGGCCACCAGGTGCGAGCGCACCACGGCGCCGTCCGGTTCGTAGAGCAGGTCCCGGATCGGGCCAACGTCTGCGGTGCGCTCGCCGCTGCCGGTGAGCTCGGCGACCTCGCCCGAGCTGCGAAGCACGCTCGCCCGGCGCGGAACCTGCGCCAACGGGCCGTGCCAGAACGCGGCCTCCACCACGTCCCCGTCCACAGACACCCATTCCGCCTCTGCCCCGGCGGGGATCATCGAATGGTCGATTCCCGGCCCCAGCTTGAGGACTGTTCGCGACACGCGGGTTGGCAGCGCCATCAGAAAATCCCAATTCGGGCGGTATGCCCCGGGGTGGAACACCCGCCGCCCACCGGCACGCCGCGCCGGGTCGCAGTAGACCGCATCGAACCCGGCAAGCGGCAGTTCCACCGCGTCCCCCTGCTCCACCAGGATCTGGTCCGCCAGGCCCAGCACCTCAGCGTTGGCTCGGGCTGCCGCGACCGGGTCGGGGTCCGCGTCGACCGCGTGCACCCACAGCCCGGCCCGGGCGAAACCGATCGCATCGGCGCCCACCCCGCAGCCCAGATCGGCGACCCGGCGTACCGCAGGATCAGAGCCCAGCCGGGCAGCACGGCGAGCCGCGACCACACCCCGAGTGGCCTGTTGCAGGCCGTCGCGGGTGAAGAACATCCGGGCCGCGTCGGCGCCGAACTTTCCGCGCGCCCGGACCCGCAGCTCCGCCTGGGTCAGCGCCGCCGCCGCAACCTGGGCAGGGTGCCCTGCCGCACGCAACGCGGCCACCGCCGCCAGCCGATCACCACTGATCAGCTCTGCGGCCTGCGCCAACGCCGCTTCACCCTCAGGGGTACGCAGCGCCACGAGCACCGCACGAGGCTAGCGCTTTGGCGAGGCGGCCTCCACATCCCGCACCGGTAAACCTGGGCGATCTGCCAAAAGGCGGCCCACGGCCGGACCACATCGCCGATACTGCTTGCATGGCCCCGCCCCCCTGCGTGGAGGCACCACCAGGGAGTGACGCATGGCCAACCCCGACTACGACGTGATCATCGTCGGCGCCCGTTGCGCGGGATCGCCGACCGCGATGCTGCTCGCGCGACAGGGCTATCGGGTGCTCGTGCTCGATCGCGCGACCTTCCCCAGCGACACGATCTCCACTCACGTGGTGCACCCGCCGGCAGTCACCGCGCTGCGGCGGTGGGGCCTGCTCGATCAGCTCACCGCGTCCGGCTGTCCACCCGTGCACACGTACCTGTTCGACTTCGGGCCCATCAGAATCAGCGGGTCGCCAGGAGGTGAGGGGGGCGTCGCGTACTGCCCCCGGCGGTACGCGCTGGACCCGATCCTGGTGCAGGCGGCTTCCGAGGCGGACGCCGAAGTGCGGGAAGGCGCCACGGTGGACGGCGTGGTGATCTCCGACGGCCGCGTCACCGGGGTACGCGGCCACCGCAGAGGCGGCGCGCAGTTCGCTGAAAGCGCCGCGATCGTGATCGGAGCCGATGGCCTGCGTTCCGCGGTCGCCGAAGCCGTGGGCGCGGACCACTACCACGGCAAGCCACGGCTTCTGGTCGGCTACTACTCGTACTGGAGCGGCCTGCCGATGCACGGTCGCTTCGAGACGTACGTCCGCCCGCACCGTGGCTTCGCCGCGTGCAACACGAACGACGGGCTCACCGTCGTCATCGCCGGCTGGCCGTACTCGGAGTTCGAGGCCAACCGAAGGGACATCGAAGGCTCGGTGCGCCGCACCATGCAACTGGCGCCGTCGTTCTACGAGCGGCTCCAGGGCGCCACCCGGGAAACCCGGTTCGTGGGCGCCGCGGTCCCCAACTACTTCCGTAAGCCGTACGGTCCCGGCTGGGCGTTGATCGGCGACGCCGGCTACAACAAGGACTTCATCACGGCGATGGGGATCCACGACGCCTTCCGTGACGCCGAGTTGTGCGCCACCGCGGTCGACCAGACGCTCTCCGGCGAGCGTTCCTTCGACGACGCGATGGCGGACTATCAGGCGGCACGCGACCGCGAAGTCATGCCCATGTACGAGTTCACGACTCAGCTCGCGACGCTGGAGCCACCGCCTGAGGACCTGCAGCACCTGCTTCACGCCATGCAGGGCAACCACGAGGCGATGGACGCCTTCGTGCGGATGAACGCCGCGACCCTGTCGCCTACCGAGTTCTTCTCGCCCGAGAACGTCCAGCGGATCCTGGCCCAGGCCGACAGCGCCCAAGCCCAGTCCGGCGTCCGCCGCTGAAACTTGCTGAAGCCCGCTGAAGCCCGCGACTTCAGGGGCGTCAGTCAGCAGCTAACGATGCGACTTCGGCGCCTCGACCACGCTGTCCGGCCCTGGGAACACCAAGCTCTCATGACCGTCGTCAAACCGGACCAGGTACGGCGGTTGCCCTTGGGCGCCACGTACCTCCAGAATCTCGCCGACTCGATCCTGGATCCCGACGCTGTGGCTGTGGACGTGCAACCGATCGCCGACGACTGCATGCATGGTCGATCACCTCCGTCGCTTGCTCGATGCCTGTTTCCAGGAAAGCATGCCCCTGCCCAGCCTGCAGCCGATAGCGAATGCTAAGCGCGTTGAGCTGCGTTGATGCGCCCAGCAGCCACCCCGACTGGGCCTGCCTCGGGCTCGCCCATCGTGATGCCGACTCGCTTGCCGAGCGTGTCAATTGGCACTCTCCTTGACGGAGTGCTAGCGGCAGGCATAATCTGCTGATTAGCACTCTCAGTGTGAGGGTGCTAGGAATGAACCACTGACCAGCCAATCCGGCACCCGCGACGGCGGATCGGCAGGCAGCGGAAAGCATGCATCTAACGAGCAACCCAGGAGGGTCTTTCCGTGACCACCGCGACCAAGGTTGCGATCAAGCCGTTGGAGGACCGGATCCTGGTCCAGACCAACGAGGCCGAGACCACCACGGCGTCGGGCATCGTGATTCCCGACACCGCCAAGGAGAAGCCGCAGGAGGGCACCGTCCTCGCTGTGGGTCCCGGCCGCGTTGACGACAAGGGCAACCGGGTTCCTATCGACGTCAAGGTCGGCGACACCGTCATCTACTCGAAGTACGGCGGCACCGAGGTGAAGTACAGCGGCGAGGAGTACCTCGTCCTGTCCGCTCGGGACGTGCTCGCAGTTCTCGAGAAGTGACAAGCTAGCAACCAGCCGCCCCGATGTGACCCCGCGTCACATCGGGGCGGCTGTCGTTGAGACCGGTCTACGCGACGACACTGAACGTGTGAAAGGACAGCAATGCCTAAGATTCTGAGCTTCTCCGACGATGCTCGGTCGGGGCTCGAGCGCGGCGTCAACGTGCTCGCCAACACGGTGCGGGTGACGCTCGGCCCACGGGGTCGCAACGTCGTGCTGGATAAGAAGTTCGGGGCGCCCACAATCACCAATGACGGCGTCACGATCGCCAAAGAGCTCGAGCTCGATGACCCGTACCAGAACCTCGGCACGCAACTGGCCAAAGAGGTGGCCACCAAGACCAACGACGTGGCCGGCGACGGGACCACCACAGCCACCGTGCTGGCTCAGGCGATGGTCTCCGAGGGCCTCCGCAACGTGACCGCGGGAGCGAACCCCACCAGCCTCAAGCGGGGGATGGACGCCGCTGTGAGCGCGGTCGGGGAGGCGCTGCTGAGCAAAGCCACTCCGGTGTCCACCAAGAAGGCCATCGCACAGGTCGCCACCATCTCCGCGCAGGACTCGGTGATCGGCGACATGATCGCCGAGGCGATGGACAAGGTCGGCGACGACGGCGTGATCACCGTCGAAGAGGGCTCCACGCTCCACACGGAGCTGGAGATCACCGAGGGGCTCCAGTTCGACAAGGGCTACATCTCACCGCACTTCGTCACCGACGCTGAGGCCGGCGAGTGCGCTCTGGATGACCCGTACATCTTGATTGCCAACTCGAAGGTCAGCGCGGTCGAGGAGCTGCTGCCGCTGCTGGAGAAGGTGCTCCAGACCTCCAAGCCGCTGCTGATCATCGCCGAGGACGTGGACGGTCAGGCGCTGTCCACCCTGGTGGTCAACTCGGTCCGCAAGAGCTTCAAGTCCTGCGCGGTCAAGGCGCCCGGCTTCGGAGACCGCCGCAAGGCGATGCTGGACGACATCGCGATCATGACCGGTGGTCAGGTGGTGTCCGCCGAGGTCGGGCTGAAGCTGGACTCGGTGGGGATCGAGGCGCTGGGCCGGGCTCGTCGCGTGGTGGTCACCAAGGATGCGACCACCATCATCGAGGGTGCCGGAAAGTCGAAAGACGTCAAAGCCCGCGCCGACCAGATCCGCACCGAGATCGAGCAGTCCGACTCCGACTGGGACCGGGAGAAGTTGCAGGAGCGGTTGGCGAAGATCGCCGGCGGGGTTGCGGTGATCAAGGCCGGCGCCGCCACCGAGGTCGAGATGAAGGAGAAGAAGCACCGGATCGAGGACGCCATCTCCGCCACTCGCGCCGCGGTGGAAGAGGGCATCGTCGTTGGTGGTGGCAGTGCGCTGGTGCACGCCGCAGCCGCGCTCGAGAAGGGTCTCAGCGCACAGGCCGACGGTGACGGCGACTTCGAGATCGGCGTCGCGATCGTCCGCAAGTCGCTCGACGAGCCGCTCCGGTGGATCGCCCAGAACGGCGGCCTGGACGGGTACGTCGTGGTCAGCAAGGTGCGTGACCTCGGCTACGGCCAGGGCCTGAACGCCGCCACCGGGGAGTACACCGACCTGCTCGCCGCAGGAATCGTGGACCCGGTGAAGGTCGCCCGTAACGCGGTGGCGAACGCGGCGAGCATCGCCGGTCTGCTGCTCACCACGGAGACCCTGATCGTGGAGAAGCCCGCCAGGTCCGAGGCTGACGCCGGCAACCACGGCCACGGCCACGGGCACCAGCACGGGCCGGGCTTCTAAAGACCCGCACAGACACAGCTCGCCGGCCGGTTGAAAGTGACGAGACCTTCAACCGGCCGGCGAGCCAGTTCACGTTGCGGCACGCAAGACTGAGCTTCACGAGGACGCCGGGGCCACCCGCATGCGAGCAGTCTCAAGTCATCGATAAGGGCTAGCTCGCCTCTGCCAGCGCGTGCTGAGTGACACGCCGCAGCCGGGCTTCCAGTTGTCGGATGTCGACACGTCCACGGCCCGGGTCAGCGAGATCCTCCCACCCGGATTCCACAATCTGGCCCCGCTCAGTCTCGGAGAAACCACCCCAAACCCCGTACGGCTCCCGTACGGTCAACGCGTGGGCGGCGCACTCTGCCCTCACCGGGCAGCTGTGGCACACCAACTTGGCGCGGGCCTCCCGGCGTGCTCGGGAGGGGCCTCGTTCCCCGTCGGGGTGGAAGAATTGGGCACTGTCGGCGCCGCGGCAGGCGCCGCGAAGTTGCCAGTCCCACAGGTCAGCTATGGGGCCGGGCAGGCGACGAGTGTCCGCCATCGATCCCTCCTCCGCCAGGTGCGCTCAAGGTTCCGCCAACCGGCGGCGAGTTTTTCAACTCCGCCGCACAAGCGGAACTTTCGTGATCACACTTGCGGCTACCCAGCCCAACCTGGCGGCAAACCGAACATTTCTTCGTCCGGGGTTGCGTCCGGGGCGGCGATACGTGAAAAGGAGGTCCCAGGGTGCGCTCGCTGCTCGTGTGCGTACGGACCGCGGTAACCGCGCAGCGGATCTCCGCATACGCCGTCCAGCTCGGCGCCGCCAGCTCAGTACGGACCGCGCTGTCTAGCGAGGAGGCGCTCTCCCGGTTACAGGAGCGGCCGGCGGACGTGATCATCGTCGACACCGCGATGGCGCGTCCCGACTATGCCCAGTTGGCTCGGCGGCTGCTCAGCCGCAGCCCGCAGGCGGCGCTGATGCTGGTGGGGGCGGAGGATCC
>JBOGDL010000084.1:0-2397 GCA_050701815.1 Micromonosporaceae bacterium
TCTCCCGCTTGAAGCGCCGGGGCATGGTCGAGCCGGTACGCCGCGACAGCCTCGCCGGCTACGCGTTGTCCAGCGCCGGCCGCGAGATGCTCGACGAGGGCGACGAGCGGATCTTCCACCGGCAACCGGCGTCGCTGGATGACGGGTGGCTGCTGGCGGTGTTCTCGGTGCCCGAGTCCGAACGGCAGCGCCGTCACACCCTGCGATCCCGGCTGGCCTGGCTCGGCTTCGGCGCCGCAGCCCCCGGGGTCTGGGTGGCGCCGGCACACCTCTACCCGACGACTCAAGCCACCCTGCGGCGACACCAGCTCGACCAGTACGTGAACCTGTTCCGGGCCGACTACCTCGCCTTCGGCGACCTGTCGGAGTCGATCCGCCAGTGGTGGGACCTGGAAGAGCTGCAGCGGCTGTACGGGGAGTTCAGCAACACGTACCGGCCGGTGTTGCGGAAGTGGTCCTCCCGCGAATTGAGCGACCCCGAGCCGGCGGCTGACTCGTCGCCCGGCGCCGAGCCTGGGCCCGCACCGTCGGGGGCGCCGCCGAGCCACGCGGGATGGCACGGCGCGGAAGCCTTCGCTGATTGGGTGCGCGCGTTGACGGCATGGCGGCGGCTGCCGTACCTGGATCCGGGGCTGCCCGCCGAGCTGTTGCCCGCCGATTGGAACGGCGCCCGCGCGGCGGACCTGTTCCACGAGCTGCAGCGTCGACTCAGCGCGCCCGCTTGGGCGTACGTGCGCTCAGTGACCAGTCGATGAACATGTGGGAGCTGCCGGAGACCTTCCACAGTGCGTCCGGTGAGGTGCGTTGGAGCCGTTTCGGAGACCCTGACGGCCACCCGGTGGTGCTGCTTCACGGCACCCCGTTTTCCTCGTACGTCTGGCGTGCGATCGCCCGCTCGCTCGCCCGCGATCACCAGGTGCACGTGTGGGACATGCCCGGTTACGGGGCCTCGGAGAAGGCCGCTGGTCAGGATGTTTCGTTGGCGGCTCAGGGCCGGGTGTTCAGCGAGCTGCTGGCGTACTGGGGTGTGGAGGAGCCGCTCGTGGTCGCCCATGACTTCGGCGGCGCCGTCTCGTTGCGCGCCCACCTGCTGCACGGTGCGGCCTACCGCGCGCTGGCGCTGGTCGACCCGGTTGCGCTGGCGCCCTGGGGGTCGCCGTTCTTCAGGTTGGTCGGTCTGCATTCCGAGGTCTTCGAGCAGCTTCCGGCTGCGCTGCACCGCGCCCTGGTGCGCGAGTACGTGACCTCGGCCAGCAGCCCCGGGCTGCACCCCGATGTCCTCGACCGTCTCACGCAGCCCTGGCTCGACGACGCTGGGCAAGCGGCGTTCTACCGTCAGATCGCACAGGCTGAGCAACGCCACACCGACGAAGTGCAGGACCGGTACGCCGAAATCAGCATCCCAACGCTGGTGTGCTGGGGCCAGGAGGACACCTGGATCCCGGTGGCGAAAGCGCACGAGCTCGCCGCCCGAATCCCCGGCGCGCGACTTGAGCTGATCGCCGGCGCAGGTCACCTCGTACAAGAGGACGCACCCGCCGAACTCACCGGCGCGCTCATCAATTTCCTGCGGCAACAGGGGCCAGCGGCCTGACGCGCGACGTTACGGCGAGCGAGGCGGGCTCACGGGATCACGGCGATGCCTTCCAGCTCCACCAGGGCGGTGTCGTCCCAGAGTCGGGCCACGCCGATCCCGGCCATCGCGGGGTACTCCCGGCCCACCAGGCGCCGCCACACCGTGCCGATCTCGGCGGCGCGTTCCCGGTAGTCGGGCACGTCCACGATGTATACGGTCAGCTTCGCCAGGTGCTCGGGCTCGCCACCGGCGGCGGCCAGCGCGGTGAGCAGGTTCCGCAGCGCCTGCTCGAACTGGGCGACCACATCCTCGCCCACGATGTTCCCGGACGTGTCCATAGCCGTCTGCCCGGCCAGGAACACCGTACGGCCGCCGGTGGCGACAACGGCGTGCGCGAACCCCGAGGGTTTCGCCAGCTCCGGGGGGTTGATCCGGGACAGGGTCATGACTGCACCGCCCCGCCGTCGACGTTGATCCCTTGTCCGGTGACCGCCGAATTGACCACGCAGAACCACACCGCTTCTGTCACCTCGTCCACGGTGATCAGCCTGCCAATGGGTTGTTTGCGCTCCAACAGGTGCCGCGCCTCGGACGTGGAACGGCCGGTGGTCTTCGCGATCGACTCCACCGAGCCGTCCGTCATCGGGGTGTCCACGTACCCGGGGCACACCGCGTTCACGGTGACCCCGGTGGTCGCCAGCTCGGCGGCCGCGGCACGTACCAACCCCAGCACGCCGTGCTTGGCGGCGGTGTACGCCGCGATGTAAGGCTCACCCCGCTTCGAGGCCACCGAGCCGATCACCACGATCCGGCCGTACCCC
>JBOGDL010000085.1:0-4219 GCA_050701815.1 Micromonosporaceae bacterium
GCCGGCCTCTGCCGCGATCCCGGCGTGCTGCAGCTGAGTGAAGAAGTCGCGACCGCAGTCAGGGTCGCCGGCCCGGCAGTCGTTGTTGCTGATGAGGTTGCGGGTGACGCTGCCGGTGGCGCCCAGCACGAACTCGACGCCGTCGGTGGAGACCTCATCCGAGCCTCGGATGACGTTGTGCGTGATGTCTGCCGTCGATCCCTCGTTGATGACCACGATGCCGGCGCCCTGGTAGTCAGCGATCACCGAATCGCGGATCGTCGCCGAAGCGGTGTCGGGCGCGGGCGGCGGGTTGCCGACGACGATGCCGGTGCCGCTGCGGAAGCACGGGGCGACTGGGGTGTCCTCGATGTGCGTCACCCTTGCTCGCGACAGATCGAGATGCCCTCCCTGAAGCACCCGGATACCCGAGTTCAGAGCCTGGTTGTCGCAGGTGCCGGGGCCCGGTCCACTGACCGCGAGTCGAGAGATGGCCACCTCCGCGCTGTGGTGGATCTCGACGATCGAGTTGGTGCCGGACACTCCGGGAACGAGCGCGCCTGGCGCGCGGATCGTGGTGGCTGCCGCCCCTGAGCCCACCATGGTCAGGTCCTTGCCGATCGACACCTGCTCCCGGTAGGTCCCGGGCAGTACCCGTATCGTGTCGCCGGCCCGGGCTGCGTCGACCGCGGCCTGGATCGTGGCGAAGTCCGTCGGCACCACCAGCACGCGGGTGTACGGCGTGTCGCCGGTTGTCGTGGCGACGCCGGTCGCGGCGGCCGCGTTGCCCAGCAGGGCCTGGAGAGCCAGCACGACCACGACCAGGCCGGCGCCGACAGCGGGTTTCGACAGTCGCATGGTGGTGTGTCCTCTACGTTTGATCAAGCGCCAACCGAGCGGCCAGACGTGACAGCGCGTCACTTCTAAGTGGCCTGAAGACTACGAAACGTAGTCTAAGTTTCGAGACGGTCCGGTGAACGCGATTTGATCGACTCGGTGAGAAGACGGCTACCTGCGGCGGCAGATCCGACAGCCGGGGCGCCACGCCGGTTCAGATCTCCGTTTCAGCGCGATTCGTCCGTCAACAGGTCGAGTGGATCAACGCGCCAACCCTCCGGCTGCTGATCAGCTGGTTGTAGCGCTTGACCGCCTGGGTCGTCTCTTCCACGTACACGGTCATGCCAAGGGACTCCAGCAGCTCAAGCGTGTCGGGAGAGGTCTGCAGTTGCAGGTCCATCCCCCGACTGATCACGAGCACCTCCGCGCCCGCGTCGAGGAGCTCCTGAACGTCGCCCGGCTGCACGCCCGGGACATGGCGGGTCCCGGTCTCGGTCCAGTCCCAGGCACGAGCGCCGCCGGGCCACAACTTGGCGTCTTTGAATTCCCCGACGCCCTCGATGACCGTCAGCCCCCACCGGACCGAGCTGATTCTTGGTCCAGTGCCGTCAGGTGTGCCCATCTGTCAAGGGTCGCATTTCGAGCTGACCACGGAAACCCGCCGGTAACCGGTAGCCGGTTAGGCTCCGTCGATGAGCGCCACCTCCTCCGACCGACCGGCCGACGACTCGGCGTTGGACCCCTCACCGGAGCGGATCCGCGCTATGGGCGTGGAAGCGGTGGAATGGGTAGCCGAGCACCACAGCGCCATCCGCGACCTGCCGGTCGCTCCGGACGTCACGTCTGCCGCGCTGAGGGAGTCGCTCGCCGAGCCGTTGCCCGCCGAGGGTCGCGATTTCGCGCAGTTGCTTGACGTCTTTCGCGATGTGATCGTCCCTGGCAGCCGACACAACGGGCACCCGCGTTTTTTCGGGTACGTGTCCGCGCCCGGCGCCGCGGTGGCGTCGGTGGCCGACTTCCTCGCCTCGGCTCTGAACCCGAACCTCACCGCGTGGCGATCAGCGCCGGCGCCCACCGAGCTGGAACACGTGGCGATCAACTGGATCAAGGAGGCGTTGGGGTGCCAGCCGAACGCGGGTGGCCTGTTCATGAGTGGCGGCTCGATGGCCAACTTCACCGCTCTCGCCGCCGCCCGGCACCGTCACTGCGGCGATGCGGTCGCGACCCACGGCGCCGGTGCGCACCCCCGCCCGCTTCGGATCTACGCCTCCCGCCAGACCCACCACTCGATCCACAAGGCCGCCGCGTTGCTCGGCATCGGGCGCGGGAATGTGCGAGAGGTCGCGGTGGACGACCGGTTCCGGATGGACGTGGACGACCTCGTACACAAGATCGAAGAAGACCTGGCCGCGGGTGCGGACCCGTTCTGTGTGGTGGCGAACGCGGGCACGGTGGCCACCGGCGCCGTCGATCCGCTGACCGAGATCGTGGCGGTCGCGCGGCGGCACGGACTGTGGTTGCACGTCGACGCCTGCTACGGCGGCTTCGCCAGGCTCGCCCCCTCGGCCCGTCCGCTCTTCGACGGCCTGCCGGAGGCGGACTCGATCGCACTCGACCCGCACAAGTGGCTCTACCTGCCCGCTGACTGCGGCTGCCTGATCTACCGCGACCCTGAGGCGGCGCGGGCCGCCTTCACCCTGGACGCCGACTACACCCGGGTGATGCAGACCGAGCCTGCCGAGGCGTACGCGTTCTGGGACCACGGCCCGGACCTGTCCCGGCGTTTCCGTGCCCTGAAGGTGTGGATGACGCTGGCCCACGCTGGCGCGCGGGCCGTCGGCGAAGCGATCGAGTCCAACCTCGACTGCGCCCGTCACCTGGCTGACCTGATCGACGCCAGCGAAGACTTCGAGCTGCTCGCCCCGGTGGAGCTGTCCATCTTCTGCTTCCGCTACCTGCCTCCCGCAGCGCGTGCCGGCGGCCCGCGCGGCGCCGGCGCCCGGTTCGAGGACGCGGAGCAGGAGATCGACCGTCTGAACGAACGGATCATGGTGTCGCTGCAACGGGACGGCAGCTCGTACCTGTCGAACGCGACCGTCAACGGCCGGTTCGCGCTGCGCGGCTGCGTGCTCAACTACCGCACCACCCGCGACGACATGCGGACGCTGCTCGACGACGTGCGCCGCATCGCCCAGCAGCTGCCCGGCTGAGGCGTTGGGCTGGGGATCCGGCGAGGGGTGACGCCGCCGGTGGGCGAGCGGATAATCCCGGGCATGACGGCCGCACCCGTTGGCGCCGCGGCGCCCTTGGACCCTGACGGCATCCTCGCCGCGTTGCGCGCGCACGGCGAGTCGGTGATGTTGCCGGCCGCCGCGTACCTCAGCCCCGAGGTGCACGCCTGGGAACGCCGCAACGTGTTCGCGGCGGGCTGGACCTGCCTGGGCCGGGCTGACGAGATGTTCGGCTCCGGCGTCAACCACCGCGCCCTCGAGGTCGGCGACGTGGGCGTGCTGCTGGCCAAGCCACTCAGTCACCCGGCCGACGACACGATCCGGGCGTACGCCAACACGTGCCGGCACCGCGGTCACGAGTTGCTGCCCGCCGGGGGCGCCGGCCAGGCCAGGGCGCTGGTGTGCCCGTACCACGGGTGGGCGTACCGGCTGGACGGTTCGCTGCGCACGGCGCCGGGGATGGACGGCGCGGCTGACGGGCTGGATCTGGTGGAGCTGCCGGCGGTGACCTGGGGCGGCTGGGTGTTCGTGAACGCGACCGGCGACGCGCCCGGATTCGACCGGTACCTCGGCGCGATGGCTGAGCTGGTCGCCCCGTACCGCACGGAGGCGCTGACGGTGGGCGCGCGGCACACGTACCGGGTGGCGGCGAACTGGAAGATCCTGGTGGAGAACTACCACGAGTGCTACCACTGCCCGCTGATCCACCCCGAGCTGTGCCGGGTCTCGCCACCCGCGTCCGGGGCGAACTGGGACCTGCCCGGCATCTGGATCGGCGGTGAGATGGAGCTGCGGGACGGCGCGGAGACGATGTCGCTGGACGGGCGGTCGCGGGGCCAGCTGCTGCCCGATGTGGACCCCCGCGCGGTCCGCTACCTGGGGCTCTTCCCCAACCTGCTGATCTCCGCGCACCCCGACTACGTGATGGCGCACCGGCTGATGCCGATCGCGGCGGACCTCACCGAGGTGGAATGCCAGTGGCTGTTCGGCCCCGAGGTGGCCGACCCCTCGTACGCCTCGGAGTTCTGGGACGTCACCAACCGGGAGGACTGGGCCGCGTGTGAGTCGGTGCAGCGGGGAGTGTCGAACCCGCACTTCCGTCCCGGCCCGCTGGCGGCCAAAGAGGACGCGGTCTACCAGTGGGTGACGCTGATGGCGCGGATCTACCTGGA
>JBOGDL010000086.1:0-11877 GCA_050701815.1 Micromonosporaceae bacterium
CGCTGCATCGCCGCGGTGAGGGCGTTCGGGTTGATGTCCGGGTGCACGCTGCGCACCAGCGCCGCGAGACCGGCCACGTGTGGGCCCGCCATCGAGGTGCCCTGCTTGTAACCCCAACCGGCGCCGCTGGTGCGACTCCAGGTGGTGGAGTACACCCGACCGTTGGGCTCGCTGCCCTGAATCAGGCTGTCGCCGCCGGGCGCGGCCACGTCAACCACGCCGAGGCCGTACGAGGAATAGAAGGACTTCGCGCCGGTGGGACCGGTGGCCGACACCGCGACCACGCCCGGAGCCTCAGCGGGGAGCTTGACGCAGGCGCCGTTGATCAACCGCTCCTCCGGCGGAGCCGAACCGTCGTTGGGGCTTCCATCGTCGATCAACTTGTGCGCCATGTCCTCGTTGCTGTTGCCGGCTGAGGCGACGGTGAGCACACCCTTGCTGGTGGCGTGCTGGATGGCCCGGTGCACCGCGGCCCAGATTGGCCGCTGCCGCACGTCGTTGCGGCAGTTGAACTCCCACGGGTCGATGAAGTAGCTGTTGTTTGTGACGTCGAACCCGTGCTCGGCGGCCCACATGAAGCCGCACACCGCGGCCTCCGGGTAGATCAGCCCGTCATCGTTGACCACCTTGACCGCGGCCAGTCGCACACCGGGCGCCACACCTGACATCCCGACGCCGTTACGGGCGGCCGCGATCGTGCCCGCCACGTGAGTGCCGTGGTCGCTGGTGGTGGGCTGCCATGCGGTTGGCGCGGTGTCGGGCGCGCCGTCAAGGCACCCGGCGGACTGTGACGCGTCCACCTGGCCGGCCAGGTCGGGGTGGCCGGAGAAGATGCCGGAGTCGAGCACGCCGACCACCACGTCCGAGCTTCCCGCGGTCACTTCATGGGCCCTGGCCGTGTCCATCGCGCGCATGTCCCATTGCTTCGACCAGTCGGGTTCGTCGGTCGCAGCGGCGCCAGTGTCACCCTGGCTTTTTGCGAGCGTGGCCCTTGTGGCTTCGGCGGTGGCGGACTCGTTCAGTCGCGATCCCATTCCGGTGGTCGCCGCGGCGCTCTGCACGCCGTCGCCAGGTACCGCGGTGGCGAAATCGGCACGGTCGGACCGGGCGATCAGGACTCCGATCGCGTCGTACCGCGCGGTGACAGAGCCGCCCATGGAGCGGACCCGGTCGATCGCGGCGGCGACGCCGTTGCCCTTGGGGGCGAGCACGATGAAGTTCTGAGTGCCGCTCCCGCCGTCACCGTTCGAGGTCGGGGAGCCGACTGCGGCCGGTGAGCCTAAGGCCGCTCCGCCCAGCAGCGCCGCGGCGGCAATCGTCACCGCCACTCGAAGCGCTCGTGACGCGGGCGCTCCTGCTCGGGGGGTCCAGCGGAGATCATTTTTAGACATCAGGCCTCCGGGAGGTGCCATCAAAGGGGTGTGACAGGCGCTCCCCCGAGCTGCGTGTCGACTGTCACCCCCGCACGCAATGGCATGACCGTATGGGCCCGCCGGAGCGGGTCACAAGAGATCGTCCAGCGATGTCGGGGTTACCCTCAGACGAGCTGCTGAGCTTGTCCAGAAGTGTCCCGCAAGTCCGGCTGAGCTCACGTTTCGGTAACTACGTGCGTTCATGTGACCTCCGTCGCAGAAATTTGCCATTAATTCCCGGACGATTGAAAAAGCACAAACGACGCGTGGACGGCGGGCTGCCAGGTGGGCCCCGCCGTCTGCTGCTGTTTGGGAGCGTTTTTACGGGGTGCGCGTCCGTGATCGGCCCGGCTGGAGTGTAATGCGGGTACGAGCTGGACGCGCTTCTACGCGAAAGGTCTGAGCTGGACGCGCTTCTACGCGAGGGTCTGAGTCGGCAGTGGGTCATCGTCACGTGACGGCAAGGCCCAATGAGCCCGACAGGAAGGACGCTGATGCGTTTCGGACGCTATTTCGAAGAGTTCGAGGTCGGGGCGGTGTACCGGCACTGGCCGGGGAAGACCGTCACTGAGTACGACGACCATCTCTTTTGTCTGTTGACTATGAACCACCACCCATTGCATCTCGACGCGCACTACGCCGAGACGACCACCCAGTTCAAGCGGAATGTGGTGGTGGGCAACTACATCTACTCGCTGCTGTTGGGAATGTCGGTCGCGGACGTGTCCGGTAAGGCGATCGCCAACCTTGAGGTGGAGTCGTTGCGCCACGTGGCGCCCACCTTCCACGGCGACACCATTTACGGTGAGACCACCGTGCTGGACAAAGCCGAGTCGACTTCGAAAGACGACCGGGGTGTGGTGCACGTGGAGACCAAGGGATACAAGCAGGACGGCACCATGGTGTGCGTGTTCCGGCGCAAGGTGATGGTGCCCAAGCAAGGGGCGGCCGTGGGCGAGACGCCCAGTTTCCCGGAACCCAAGGGCTGACCCGGCCCCCCTCGCGGGCCTGGCGCCGAGCGCCTGCCGGCGGTGTGCCCGCAATAGGCTTCCGATGTGAGCGACAACCCCGATGCGGGTCATGATCCAGCTGTTGTGGACCAGGTCGGTGTGGGTCCGTGGCCAGGTCAGTGGCCCGACGACCCCCGGTACGATCCCGAGCTGCTGGAGCACGGCGACCGGCGCAATGTGGTCGACCGATACCGGTACTGGCGGCGGGAGGCCGTGGTGGCCGACCTGGACCGGCGCCGCCACACGTTCCACGTCGCGATTGAAAACTGGCAACACGACATGAACATCGGCTCGGTGGTGCGCACCGCGAACGCCTTTCTGGCCTCAGAGGTGCACATTGTCGGGCGTCGGCGGTGGAACCGGCGGGGAGCGATGGTCACCGACCGGTACCAGCACGAGCGGCATCACCCCACCGTCGAGGCCTTCCTGGAATGGGCGAAAGCGTGCGATCTGCCGGTGATCGGGGTGGACAACCTGCCGGGATGCCAGCCGTTGGAGTCGACGGAGTTGCCGCGCCGTTGTGTGCTGCTGTTCGGCCAGGAGGGACCCGGGCTGTCGGAGCCGGCTCGGCACGGCTGTGAGATGGTCTGCTCGATCGCGCAGTACGGCTCCACCCGCTCGATCAACGCCGGCGCTGCCAGCGCGATTGCGATGCACACCTGGATCCGCCAACACGCCGATCCGCCCCCAGACCTGGGCGCCATTGATCGCGAGGCGCGGGCCAGCCGTACGCAGTGAGGTGCTCGATCCCTGTCAGGGGCTCGATCCGCTCAGGCTGGTAGCGATCTGACCTTTCGTGATCCAGAGGCCCGAATCACTTGACGGGGCATCTTCCAGCGCTCAACGTGGGCTGTGTGAGTGTCGCGGTCAGCTGCCCGCGGTGTGGTGGTCGGGTCCGACCGCCGGATCTGATGTGCTCGGATTGGCGGTGCGCGGTTCACGGCGCCGTGCTGCCATTGCATGTGGCCAAGCACATCAGCCGCGAGATCGTTGAAGCCGCCTTGGCGGAGCTTCGGGTTCCGATGTGGTGTCCGTGGCCGTTGCTGCCGGGCTGGACGGTGACCGGTGTGGCGTGGGCTGGGGACGACCGGGTCGGCGGCCGGGCCGCGGCGGTGGCCTGCAGCGGGCCGGCGCCGCTGGGCGGGCCCGCTGACGTGCTGCTGATCTCTGAGGAGCCCGGGGTGGGGCTGGGGCCGCGTTTCGCCGGGTTGGACGCGCCCGACCTCGGCGCCCTGGTGCCGGACCGGATGGCCGGCACCACTGCGCATGCGAAGGTGCGAGCGGCGGGTCACCCGACTGCGATGTGGGCGATCGACACCCGCAGCGATCGGAGCGTGCATGTGGGGGAGGCCAAGGGCATCTGGCTGTACGCCGTGGCGTGGCCGGCGTCCGCCGGCTACATCCTGGTCGAGCATGTGAACCTGCAGGATCTGGTGGACTCAGTCCCAGCCGAGTTGGTGTACGGGGCTCCATCGCCCTATTTGCATGGTTCTGCATAGCGCGGCGTGAGGGTTTCTCGGGCCAGCTGAGCGCGCTGGGCCTCAGACTCGGAATCGCGATCGGGTCGACCATCGTGACCGGCGCCCGGATTCGGCTGGCTTGACTGTGATCCCGGACACGCCCGAGGTCTGTCCGGGCCTCTGTCCTGCTGAGAACTCGACGAGCAATCGACACATTGAGATGGGCTGGGCGCGCCTTGCCGGATCCGCCTAGGCTCGGGGCAGAATGAAGACAGGCACCACCGACTGACCGATTCGTGAGTATTCACGAAGAGACAGTCCTACTGCTACGCTCGGTAGCGCATTGAGTTGGGGAGGTGGAACTCCAGATGAAGAAGGCTCTTACATGGGGCGGCGTCGCCTTCCTGATTTTCTTCGTGGCAATGCGGCCGAGCGCCGCGGCCAACGTGGTGAAATCCTTGGCGGGCGGCGTGATGGATGTGCTGTCCGGATTCGGTGACTTCACGAGCAACCTGATCGCGTAGAGCTGCGGTATGGCAAGCGAATCTTCGCGTGGACGCGATGAGGACGACCGCTATCAGACCGAGCCGATCCCCGAGCTGCCGCCAGCTCCACCGGAGCCTCCGGAGCCTGAATGGGCGATCGGGCCTGAGGATCCGCCTGAGCCGCCGCCGTTCGAAGACCCGCCTCCGCCCCCGCCGTTGCCGGATCCGGCCGAAGCGGAGCTGGACGGCTTCCGTTACGACGCCGCCGGGCTGCCCGTCGGGCCGCGTCGAGTGCTTCCGCTGGAGCCCGAGCCCAGCCCCCTGATCTCTCGCTACATGTTCCCGACCGAGCGTTTCCGCGGCGAATGGCGGCGCCACTGGGTGCACCTCTTCCCGTACGGCACGCTCGGGGTGCTCTCCACCTTCGTGATGGGCTACCTGTCAGGCGTGTTCGCCCGGATGAAGGCGGACGGGCCGATGAGCGTTGTCGTGGTGGCGTGGCTGGCCGTCCTCGGCTGGGTGGGGTGGCAGTTCCTGGACTGGTGGTTCGACCGGTTCATCCTGACCAACAAGCGGGTCATGGTGATCGCCGGCGTGGTCACGCGTCACGTGGCGATGATGCCGCTGCTTCGGGTCACCGACATGAAGTACGAGCAGTCCCCGATCGGGCGGATGCTCAACTACGGCACCTTCGTGATGGAGTCCGCCGGTCAAGATCAGGCGCTGCGCGAGATCAAGCACCTGCCCAACCCCAACGAGCTCTACCTGCGGGTCTGTGAAGAGATGTACGAGCCCGAGGCAGTCGAGGCCCGGATGGGCGAGGACTCCGAAACGGAGGAAGCCGAACGGGTCGGGGACGCCTGATTCTCAGCGTCGCTCGGGAGTCTCCACCTTGATCCCTGGAGGCCCGGAGAGCATGGTCGGGTGGCCATCCGCATCCACTTTCACCGACAGCGTGCCGCCGGCGACCCGTACCCCGGTCACCTCGTAGCTGCCCACCGGGGAAGGTGCGATCGGGTCGAGGCGCAGTCGGCCCGCCGGAGCGTCCGGCTCAAGTCCGAGCAGCGACCGCACGATCAGCGGCGCCGCCGCGGCGGCCCAGGCCTGGGGCCGGCATGCGGCCGGGTACGGGGTCGGGGGCAACGGCTCGGCCCGCCGTTCCCCGCCGTACAGCTCGGGCAGCCGGAACTGGAAGTACGGCGCCGCTGCGAGCAGCCCGCTGATCAGCTGTGACGCCGCGACCGATGAGCCGCTGCGCGCCAGGCCCGAGATCGCGATCGCGGTGTCGTGGGGCCACACCGAGCCGGCGTGGTACGACAGCGGGTTGAACCCGCGGGCCGTCTCGGCGAGGGTGCGCAACCCGTACCCGGAGTCGAACGAGGGATGGCACAGCCGGGGCGCCAGAGCGGCTTCCTCTGCGGGGTTGAGCAGCCCCGAGCCGAGCAGGTGGCCGAGGTTGGACGACGGGGCGTCCACCGGGCGTTTGTCCTTGTCCAGCGCCACCGCCGGATAAGGGCCGTCGGCGTCGGCCACCCAGAACCGCTCCCGGAACCGGTCCGCGAGGCCCCGCGCCCAGTCCCGCCAACGCTGCCCGCCGGGCCGGCCGAAGGCGTCGAGCAGGTCGGCGCCGGCGATCGCGGCCTGACACGCGTACGCCTGCACTTCGCACAGCGCCAACGGCGCCGTGGCGATCCGCCCGTCGGCCCACTGCACCCCGTCGTACGAGTCCTTCCAGCCCTGGTTGGACAGTCCGGAGTCGTCCGCCGCGTACTCGATAAAGCCATCGCCGTCCGGGTCGCCGTCCGTGACCAGCCACTCCAACGCCCGCTCCGCGGCGGGGAGCAGGACCGCGGCCTCCGCCTCTGGCATTCCCCAGCGCCAAGCCTCGCCCAGGGTGGCGACGAAGAGAGGGGTCGCGTCGACCGTGCCGTAGTAGACCTCCGGCAGCCAGACGGCGGCATCGGCGGGGCGCAGCTCGTGCGGGATCTTGCCGGGGGCTTCCACGGTGGCGGTGTCGCGCCTGTTGCCCTGCCGCCGGGCCAGCGTGCGCAACGTCCCGGCGGCCAGTTCGGGGCCCAGCGGCAGAGACATCCGGGCGGCCCACAGGGAGTCCCGCCCGAACAGGGTGAGGTACCAGGGGGCGCCTGCGGCGCAGTAGCTGTCGTCGGGTTGGTCCGGGTCGCCAAGCAGCAGCGAGCCGAGGTCGGCGGTGCTCTGCCGTACCAGCTGGTCGAGCCGCCGGTCGTCTGCGCGTACGGCCAGCGGCTGATCCCGCCATGGCGCCGGCCGGGCCGGTGTGCGAGGTCGGAAGCCGGTGGTGGTCGCGTGCGCTGCGGTCACTGTGAGTGTGGCCGTGAAGCTGGCGCCGGGCGCCAGGTCCAGCCTCCATGACAACGTGTCGGCGGTCGTCCGGTGTGGCGACGGGTCGGCGTCAAGCCGTACCGAGAGGGTGTCGGAAGTCCAGGTCAGGCCGGTGTCAGTGAGGGTCGCCGGGACGGGGTCCGCTGATCGTCCTGATTTGACGTCGGAGAGCACCGCTAGGTCCGCGGCGGCGGCGACGCTGAGCTGGGTTTCCACGTGGCGTCGTGATCGGTTGCGTACGGTGATCAGCTCGACTCCGCCGTCGGGGGTCGCGTGGCGCTCCCGCTCACAGCTGACCGTGGGGTCAGGCGACGGGTCGCCGAGTGGCCGCACCACACCGACGAATCGGGCTTGCCGCGCGTTGGTCAGGCCGCCTCCCACCGCGGCCGGCTGCTCTCCCGCCACCCGCGCCTCGAGCCGTGACAGCACCCGCCGATCGGCCACGTAAACCCCGTCGGCGGCATCACTGAGCTGCCCGCTCGGGGATGACACCCAGATCGCAGGCGCCGCCAGGCAGATCACCCGATCGTGCAGGTACGGCTGCCGGGGCGGGACGTGACCAGCACTGTCATCCGGGCGGGTCGCCGTCGCGGCGGCGGCAGATTCGCGTGGCGGGTCGGTCATCGTCACCCCTTGACATCCCTTGTCGCCGGTGCCAGGGTCTCCCGGCAAGTGAATTTGAACGATAAAATTCGCCACCACACGATACGCCACGGGAGTCGTCGATGGATCGCCCCTCCGAACGCACCGGCGCCCAGGTCACCCTGGACGACGTCGCCGCGCGCGCGGGGGTCTCCCGGCAAACGGTCTCGAACGCGATCAACTTCCCACAGCGGGTGCGCGAGCGGACCCGGCGTCGGGTCGAGGGCGCGATCGTCGAGCTCGGCTACCAGCCGAACCGTGCCGCACGCGCGCTGCGCGCCCAGGCCTCCCGCATGATCGGGTACCGGATCGAGCCGGTCCGCGAGGAATCCCTGGCCTCGATTCACGACCGGTTCCTGCACGCTCTGGCCGACGCCGGCAGGGACGCGGACCACCACCTGCTGTTGTTCACCGCGGACGACGCGAAAGGCGAACTCGAATCGTGCGCCCGGCTGTTCGGCGCCAGCGGAGTGGACGGCTTCGTCCTGTACGGCATCGACCACGACGACCCCCGACCGGCGGCGCTGGCGACATTGGGCGCCCCGTTCGCCGTGTTCGGCCGTACCGACCATGACTCCGGGCACTGCTGGGTGGACATCGACAACGTGGCGGGGGTGGCCGCTGCCGTTCACCATCTGGTCGAGCGTGGGCATCGCCGGATCGGCTTCGTGGGGTGGCCGGACGGCTCCGGGGTGGGTGACCGGCGGTTCGAGGGGTGGCGCGGCGCGCTGGAACGACACGGGCTGCTCGCTGAGTCCGGCGACCTGCAGGCCCGGGGGCTCGACTCGATCGACGAAGGGGCCCGGGCCGGCGGCTGGCTGCTCGACCTGGCCCACCCGCCCACAGCGGTGGTGACAGTCACCGACACGCTCGCGGTGGGCGTGCTGCGGGCCGCCGAAGCCCGGGGGCGGTCCGTGGGCGCCGACCTGGCCCTGGTCGGGTTCGACGACACCCCATCTGCGCTGGTGCTCGGCATCTCCAGCGTCCGGCAGCCGATCGAGGCCGCTGGCCGCTTGATCATTCAGATGTTGCTCGAACGACTCCCCGGTGGCCCGCAACCGTCAGAAATGGCAGCGGGCCCGGAGGGTCGTCTGCTGGCGCCTCAGCTGGTGACCCGGGCGTCCAGCACATGTCAGTTCCCCGTACGCCCCGAGTAAAGGAGCCATCGTGTCCACCTCCTCGTCAGGTTCCCGATTCAGAACCCTCACCGCGGTGGCGGCAGCCGGGATGTTGCTGGCGTTGCCTGGTTGCGGCGGTGACGACCAAGGCAAGGCCAGCGGCGCCACCTTGACCATGTTCGCGCACTCGGCCGCCCCGGACGAGGACACCACCTTGAAGCGGATCGTCGAGTCGTACAACAAATTGGGTCGTAACAAGGTCGACTTGAAGATCCTTCCGGAGTACGACACCGCGCTGCAGACCGCGTTGGCGGGTGGAGACCCGCCGGACGTGTTCTACGTGAACGACAACAAGCTGCCGGACCTGGCGAAGAACGGTGTGCTGGAGCCGGTGGGGGACAAGGTCGAGGACCCCGACGACTTCTACCCGTCGCTGCGCGAACTGTTCACGTACGAGGGGACGAATTACTGCGCGCCGAAGGACTTCTCCACGCTGCAACTGGTGTACGACGTGGACGAGTTCAAGAAGGCGAACGTGGAGCCGCCGACCACCTGGGAGGAGCTCACCGAGGTGGCCGAGAAGCTCAGCAAGCCGAAACGGCCCGCGCTGAGCATGAACCCGGAGTTCTACCGGTGGGGCGCGTTCCTGGCGCAGGGCGGCGCCTGGCCCACCGACGACAAGGTCTCCACCATGACCATGGACGACCCCAAGATGAAGTCCACCCTGGAGTACGTGGCCAAGCTGCACACCGACGGGCTCGCCGCCACCCCGGCCGCGCTGGGCGTCAACTGGGGCGGTGAGGCGATCGGCAAAGGCAAAGCCGCGATGACCATCGAAGGCAACTGGATCGCGGGCGCCATGACCACCGACTTCCCGGACGTGAACTACGCCGTGGCGGAGCTGCCCGCCGGCCCCGAAGGCAAGGCCACCATGTCGTTCTCGGTCTGCTACGGGATCGCCGCGGCCAGCCAGAACAAAGCCGCCGCCATCGAGTTCGTCAAGTACCTCACCTCCGCCAAGCAGCTGTACGCGTTCACCAAGGACTTCCCGGTGATGCCGTCCCGGCAGTCGCTCGCCGACAAGTGGCTGGACGCGAACCCGGACCTGGAAGCGTTCGTGGCGGGCGCCGAGTACTCCAAGAAGTCGGTGTTCGTGCCGGGCTTCCCCACCGTGATCGACACCTTCAATGACGGCATCGAGGGGCTGGCCAAAGGCAACCAGGACGTCGACAAGGTGATCGCGGAGACCGAAAAGGCAGGCGAGGACGTGCTCAATGGCTAGCTCCGCCGCAATGGCTAGCTCCGCCCGAAGCGGCTCGCTGGGCGGCCAGGTCAGGACCGGCTGAGGAGCGCGGAGATGGCAGTGAGCTCGGCTGCTCAGGACGCGGCGCCGGCCCAGTCGGGGGCGCCGGCCCGGACGCGGCAACCGCGTCCGGGCCGGCGCGGCCGGCGTCCCGCCAGCCGGTTGGCGGGCCGGCAGGGCCTGGCGGGTTGGTTGTTCATGGCGCCGGCGCTGCTCGGGCTGGGCGTGTTCATGGTGGCGCCGATCCTGCTGGCGCTGTGGGTGAGTTTCCGGGACTGGAGCGGCCTGGCGCCCATCGACACGTCCACCCCCGCGGGCTGGGAGAACTACTCCGACCTGCTGTTCGAGTCGGGTGTGGCGCAGTCGGACTTCGCCAAGAGCCTGCGCAACACGATCTATTACGTGGTCATGGTGGTGCCGGCGCAGACGTTCATCGCGCTGGCGCTCGCGGTGCTGGTGAACCAGAAGCTGCTCAAGGGCAAGACGTTCTTCCGCACCGCGTTCTACTTCCCGTCGGTGACCAGCTCGATCGCGGTGGCGTTCATCTTCATCTTCCTGTTCAGCCCCACCGGTCTGGTCAACACGGTGTTGTCCGCGTTGCTGCCGGGGACGGTGTCGCTGGTGTGGCTGGACGAGCCCACGGGTCTGGTCCACTTGTTGCTGGGTCTGGTCGGTGTGGACTCGGCGCCGGCCCTGCTGGCTGATCACGACTTCATGGGGCTGTCGTGGTGGGAATGGCTGTCCGGGCCCAGCGTGGCGCTGTCGTCGATCATGATGCTCGCCACCTGGACCACCAGCGGCACGTACATGCTGATGTTCCTCGCCGGGCTGCAGAGCATCCCGGAGGAGGTCGACGAGGCGGCCACCATCGACGGCGTGTCGTCGTGGCAGCGGTTCTTCAAGATCACGTTGCCGATGATGCGGCCCACCGTGTTCCTGGTGGTGACCCTCGGCATCATCGGCACCTGGCAGGTTTTCGACCAGGTGTACGCGATGACCGCAGGCGGGCCGCAGAAGACCACCTTCACGCCGGCCTTCCTGATCTTCCGGGAGGCCTTCACCAACGTCTCGATGGGGCGGGCCGCCGCGATCGCCTTCATCTTGTTCGTGCTGATCATGATCTTCACGGGCATGCAGCGGCTGCTGCTGCGCAAGTCCGACTAGTGCCCGTGCAAGGGAGAACACATGTCGAGTGACATGCCGACCACGGCCGCCGCGCCGGGTGCGGCAGGTGCGCCGCGGAGAGCCGACGGGCACGGCAGCGCCGGAGCCGCACGCCGTCCCTCCGGCAGGCGCCTCGTCGGGTATCTGCTGCTGGGCCTGGCGGCGCTGGTGTTCATCTACCCGTTCGTGCTGTCGCTGGCCAGCACGTTCAAGTCGCGTGCCGAACTGGCCTCCTCGGCGACGCTGCCCTGGGTGTCGGAGCCGACGGCACGCGCCTGGGAGCTGGTGCTGCTGCGCAGCGACTTCCCGCTGTGGATGGTCAACTCCACCATCGTGGCGGTGGCCGCGACACTGCTCCGGCTGCTCTTCGACACGCTCGCCGGCTACTCGCTGGCGCGGCTGCGGTGGCGAGGACAGGGGCTGGTCTTCGCCGGGGTGCTGGCGGTGCTGTCGGTGCCCCCGATCGTGCTCACGGTGCCCAGGTTCCTGTTGCTGAAAGAGATGGGGCTGCTGAACTCGTACAGCGGACTGGTGTTGCCGTTGGCGGTGGACGCCGTGGGGATCTTCATCGCGAAGCAGTTCTTCGAATCCCTGCCGCACGAGCTGGAAGAGGCCGCCCGGATCGACGGCGCCAACATCTGGCAGACGTACTGGCATGTGGTGTTGCCGCTGGCCCGGCCCGCGCTGATCACGTTGACCATCCTGTCGTTCCAGGCCACGTGGAACGAGTTCCTGCTGCCGCTGATCGTGGTGCGCGCCAGCCCGGAGCACTGGACCCTGCCGTTCGGACTGTCCACCGTGGGCCACGGCGGCGCCGGCGGCCAGACCTGGGACTACCCGGTGATGCTCACCGGCTCGATGCTGACCATCATCCCGGTCGCCATCGTGTTCATCATCTTCCAGCGGTTCTTCGTGCGGGGCA
>JBOGDL010000087.1:0-3808 GCA_050701815.1 Micromonosporaceae bacterium
GTGAGCTGACCGCGATTGTGGGCGCCTCGGGCTCCGGCAAGTCCACGCTGCTCAACATCCTCTCCGGCCTGGACCTGCCGACCGCCGGGTTGGCGAAGGTGGGAAGCCACGACGTGCTGGCGATGGGCCGCCGGGAGCGACGGCGGTTCCGCCGCCGTGCCGTCGGCTTCGTGTGGCAGCAGACGGCGCGCAACCTGCTGCCGTACCTGACCGCCGCGGAAAACGTCGCGTTGCCGATGGAGCTGGCCGGTGGGGCTGGTCGCCGATGGCGCCGCGCCCGGGCGCGTGAGCTGCTGGACCTGGTCGGCGTCGGCTATTGGGCCGGGCGCCGGCCGATGCAGATGAGCGGCGGCGAGCAGCAGCGGACCGCGATCGCGGTGGCGCTGGCCAACGACCCTGAGGTGCTGTTCGCGGACGAGCCGACCGGGGAACTGGACGAGGCGACCGCGGAGCAGGTGTTCGGCGCGTTGCAGACCATCAACGCGGAGCTGGGCGTCACGGTGCTGGTGGTGACTCACGACCCGGGGGTGGCGAACCAGGTCCGCCGTACGGTCGCGATCCGCGACGGCCGCACCGCCTCCGAGGTGCGCCGCACCACCCGGCGTACCAGCGACGGCGCCGAGCACCTGATCAGCGAGGAGTACGCGGTGCTGGACCGGGCCGGCCGGCTGCAACTGCCGGCCGAGTTCGTGGAGGCGCTGGACCTGCGCGAGCGGGTGCGGCTGAACCTGGAGCCGGACCACGTGCAGGTGCGTTCCGACACCGCGCCCGCGACGCCGCCAGCCCCCGCGCCAGCAGGCCCGCACCCAGATCCGGCCTCCCCTGAGGAACCGGCCGTCACCACCTCCGCGAGCCAAGCCACCAACACGCCGCGTGCGTCCGCAGCCGACGCGTCGCTTGCCAGGTCGACGGCGGCGCCGGTGCTACGGGTAGAGCACGTGACCCAGGTGTACCGGGGCACGGCCGAGGAGGTCACCGCGCTTCACGACCTCTCGCTGACGGCTCAACCAGGAGAACTGCTCGTGGTACGTGGCCGTTCCGGCGCCGGCAAGACCACGCTGCTGAACATCGTCGGCGGCCTGATGCGACCCACGTCCGGGAAGGTGATGTTAGGAGGCGAGGACATCACCGCGGCCCCGGACCGCCGGTTGCTGGAGATCCGCAGGTCCACCATCGGCTTCGTGTTCCAGTCGTTCGGGCTGATCCCGATCCTGTCCACGGCGGAGAACGTGAGCGTGCCGCTGCGGCTGTCCCGCACCCCGCAGGCGCGACGCGACCAGCGTGTGAACGTGCTGCTGGAGATGGTCGGCCTCGGGGAGCAGGCGGCGCAGCGCCCGTACGAGTTGTCCGGGGGTCAACAGCAACGCGTCTCGATCACCCGCGCGCTGGCGAACGACCCGGAATTGTTGATCGCGGACGAGCCGACCGGCCAGCTCGACTCGGACACCGGACGCTCGATCATGGAGCTGCTACGGGCGCTGGTGGACTCGCGCGGGATGACCGCCCTGGTCGCCACCCACGACCCGAACCTGATCGAACTGGCCGACCGGGTGCTGACCATCCGCGACGGCCGCCTCACTTCGGACTAGATGACCGGTTCGACGCGGTCTACGGGGTGGTACGCCTGCGGACCAGTTCCTTGCCCTCTTCCGGCAGCGCGTCGGCGACCAGCAGCCGCGGCAACAGTTCCGGTTCACGTGTCATCGCGCGGAAGACGACCGCGACGGTCACGTCGTGGTTGGGCCGGTGCACGATCTCCACCGGGTCGGCGGCGCAGATGTCCCCGGGCTCGATCACACGCAGGTACGCGCCCGGCAGCGAGGCCGACGTGAACCGCTCGATCCAACCCTCACGCTCTAGCCAGCCCTGGAACGTCGCACACGGGATTCGCGGGCACGACACCTCCAGGACGACATCCGACCCGATGCGCCAGCGCTCGCCGATCAGGGCGCCGTTGACGTCGAGACCGAGTGTCGTGAGGTTCTCCCCGAAGACGCCGTTCGCAAGCGGCCTGCTCAACTCGACCTCCCACTGGTCGAGATCCTCGCGGGCGTACGCGTAGACGGCCTGGTCGGGGCCACCGTGGTGCCGCACGTCGTAGACCCGATCGCCGGCAAGACCGACCGTGCCGGCCCCCTTGGGGCCGGGGGCGGTCACGGCGACTGGGCCGTCAACGACTCTGCTGGCGAATTCGCGATCTCCGCATGTCAAGATCATCTGTTTCAGGTTTGTGGCAGTTGATCTGGCATGAGGAGGTTGTCAGTGTCGTTGCGCCCCAATGGGTTCACCGGGGGTTGGGACTGTAAGACGAACGGTGTAACTCCTGATCAAGGAGAAGCACTTGATGTCTGAGCAGGAATCCACTGTGGCTGATACTGCCGGGGTGGAGATCGATGAGGGTCGTGCCCGGCCGACGGTAGATGATGATCTTGTTGAGCGGCTGGTGGAGCAGGCCCGTGCCAGCGGCGCCCAGCTCGCTGGTGAGGGTGGGCTGCTGCAGCAGCTGACCCGCCGGGTGTTGGAGTCGGCGCTGGAGGGCGAGATCAGCGACCATCTCGGCTACGACAAGCACGACCCGGCTGGTCGTGATGGCGGCAATTCCCGCAACGGGGCGCGTTCTAAGACGGTGCTCACGGATGTCGGCCCGGTGGAGATCACGGTGCCGCGGGATCGGGACGGGTCGTTCGAGCCGAAGATCGTCGGCAAGCGGCAACGTCGGCTCACGGGTGTCGACAGCATGGTGATCTCCCTGTCTGCCAAAGGTCTGACCACCGGGGAGATCCAGGCCCACCTGGCCGAGGTGTATGGCGCGGAGGTGTCCCGGCAGACGATCTCGACGATCACCGACAAGGTGATCGAGTCGATGACCGAGTGGGCCAACCGTCCACTCGACGCGGTGTATCCGGTGATCTTCCTCGACGCGATCCACGTGAAGATCCGGGACGGGAAGGTGGCCAACCGGCCGATCTACATCGCCATGGCAGTCACCGTTGACGGTTACCGGGACATCCTCGGTCTGTGGGCAGGGGACGGAGGCGAAGGCGCGAAGTTCTGGCTTAGCGTGCTCACCGAGTTGAAGAACCGGGGCGTGGCCGATGTGTGCATGGTCGTCTGCGACGGGTTGAAAGGGTTCACGGAGGCTATCGAGGCGACCTGGCCTTTGGCGGTGACCCAGACTTGTGTGATCCACCTGATCAGGGCGTCGTTCCGTTACGCCGGCCGGCAGCATTGGGACGCGATCGCCAGGGCGTTGCGGCCGGTCTACACCGCGCCGACCGAGCAGGCCGCCAAGGAACGCTTCGCCGAGTTCGCCGAAACCTGGGGCGGCAAGTACCCGGCGATCACGCGGTTGTGGGAGAACGCCTGGGCCGAGTTCACCCCGTTCCTCGCCTTCGACGCTGAGATCCGCAAGGTCATCTGCAGCACCAACGCGATCGAGTCAGTCAACGCCCGCATCCGCCGCGCCGTGCGCGCACGCGGCCACTTCCCCAACGAGACCGCCGCCCTCAAATGCGTCTACCTCGCGGTCATGAGTTTGGACCCCACCGGCCAAGGACAACGCCGCTGGACCATGCGCTGGAAGCCCGCTCTGAACGCCTTCGAGATCACCTTCGAAGGCCGACTGTCAACCACCCACAAGTAACCCAACAACCCGAGTTACACCGTTCGTTTGACACTCCCATGCCCGTCGCACTGAGCCCCTTCCACGGGTTGGACCGGGGCTTGCCAACATTGACGGTGAGCAGCTGCATGCCGGCGACGGTACGGCCCGCTCTGCCCGGCGGTCGAAGCATTTCCCCTTCCCCGG
>JBOGDL010000088.1:0-4645 GCA_050701815.1 Micromonosporaceae bacterium
GGGGCGTACTGCTGTGGATCTTGACGGAGGTCGCGGGACAGCTCGTCAGGGTCGACCCAACGCCATTCCGCCACTTCAGTTGGATCTGGCTGGGGTTGGGTCGCCGGATCAATCCGTCCGATCAGCACGTGGTCGTACTCGCACTCCACCCGTCCGGTTGTCGGGTCAGTGGCCCGGTACAGAAATCGGCCCGCCTCCCTGAGCTGGCCGGCCGGCAGGCCCATCTCCTCGGCCAGCCGTTGCGCCGCGGCTGCCGCGACGTCTTCGCCCGGGCCAGGGTGACCACAGCAGGTGTTGGCCCAGCGGAGCGCGAACCTGGTCTTGTGGGGGGCACGGCGTTGCAGCAGGCACCGCCCGCGGTCGTCCATCAGCAGCACCGAAAACGCCCGGTGCAACCGCCCGGGCGCCTCATGAGATGCGGCGACGGTGGCCTCCCCGACGGCGGCGCCATCAGGGTTGACCACTTCCACAAGGTGGCCTTCTCGGCCTTGCGGCTCACGGTGTGACATCAGTAGCCAGCCTAGTACGGCGCCAACGCTTCGTGATCATTACGGGCGAAGAGCGCAGCCGTACGGCCCAAAGCCACGTTACGAGCGGGGCAGCGGCGGACGGCGCAGAAGCCCACCAATCGGAATCTAGCCAATTTTGACAAATCATCACATACCAGCAGCTAGCGATGACATGATCGTCGCACCCCCTAGATCGTGGCCCGCGCCCCCGTTCTATGACGTCGGTTGCGGCGCGCGATCCAGGGCGGGAACAGATCACATCGCGAAATTCTCAACCAGGAGGACACAATGAGCCGCTTGAACAAGTGGAAGATGCGTGGGGTGGCGGTCGTGTTCGCCACGCTCGCGGGATTGGCATTCACCGCGCCGGCGTCGGCCAGCGTGGAGCTGCTTGGCCTTTCGACAGGGGACATCACTGGGTCCACGGTCAACACCGGTGACATCTCCACCGGAGAGATCACGCTGCTCTGACCTGACGCTGACTGTCATGAACTAACGCACCAACAATCAACACGCGAGGTCCCGAGCGTGAGGTAACCGCTCGGAATGTCGCTGACACAGCACCCCGACTTTGCTTCCGAGTCGGGGTGGTGTCGGCGGGGCGAGTCGACTGGACTGGGAGAACGGTCGCCGCCCGCTCGCTTGCCCACCCATAGTCCCGGCGACGCAGGAGCCTACGTGTCGCTGGAAAGGACCTGGGCCCAAGCTTTGTGACGGTCGGCGCGAACCAACCCGCCGCGGTGATGACCACCGCGATGGCGGCACAACGAAACCGCGAGGTCCGGCGGACGCGCCGGGCCTCGCGCGTGTGCTCGATCAGGGCAGCGCGTGGTCAGGGCAGCGCGTCAGGGAAGTTCGTCGATCGAGCGTTCGGCGGCGAGCAGCCCATCCCGGTACGTCTGGATCGCCTCTTGATCACGTCCCGACTCACGCAGCATGTCGCCGAGCAATCGAGCGGTGTGAGCCGCGTCGGGGCCGAACTCGGCCCGCAGGCAGAGTCGCAGCGAAACCCGTAATGACCGCTCGGCGAGTGCGTGGTCGCCAGCCTCGTGCGCGATGACGCCCCGCAGTCGATGGGCTTCCACCAGGGCGCGAGGCGGTTGCTGCTCGTCATCGGCGAGCCGCCAGGCGTCGTCGAGGGCTGAGACTGCCTCGTCGGCACGGCCCAGCCGCAACAGCACCGTCGCCAGCTCGCTGGCCAAGGCGCCCGCCCAGTACCACGAGCCGAGGGATCGCATCATGTCCCGGGCCGTGGTCAGCTCCGGCTCGGCCTCGGCGTACCGGCGTTCCCGCGAGAGCCCGAACCCGCGGGACCAGTGGCACACCGCGATCTCGAGCAGATAGTCCAACTGGCGGTACGCGGTCTCGGCTCGCTGCAGCGCGGCCTCCGCGTCGCGGCCCCGCCCTTGCGCCAGGAAGGTACGTGCGACCTGCACGTACATCGCGGCGACCAGCTCGGGGTCCTTCACCTCGGCGGTGAACGCGAGCGCGGTTTCGCCGGCCTGCGCCGCCCGTTCCGGCAAGCCCAGCTCCATGTACACCCCGACCAGCCCGTACGAGAGCTGCGCCACCGCGTCCGGCGAGCTCAGGCCGTCCCGTTCCAGCTGATCACGAGTGGTTTCCAGGATGTACGCGGCTTCTCGAAGGTCGCCCCGGTGCCGCAGGATTCGAGCCCGTTGCGCGACGATCGACACGTGCTCGGTGAGCGGCTCGCCCACCAGGCGCTGCTCGGCTTCCTCCAAGCGGCGCATCGCGGTGGTGGGGTCGCCGCCGCGCTCGTCGCACTTGGCGAGCCCGAGCAACGCGGCGGCCTGGATCCGCGGCAGGCCGGCTTCTCGGGCCTCGGCGAGCACGTTGGTGTACTGGCGTACCGCCTCGTGAAGCTCTTTTGTGGACGTGGCGTGACGGGCGCTGGCGAGCTGCAGTTCCAGATTGGCGAGCACATGGGCCGGGCGCCCGGTGAGCAGCTCATTCTCGTCCACCTCGAGACGCGCCGCGAAGTACGCGATCGCCTCATGGGAGGGCCGGCGTCGACCGGATTCGATGGTGGACACGAACGCCGCTGAGTAACGATCGCCCGCGACGTCTTTCTGGGTCAGCCCACGCGCCAACCGGAGCCGATGCAGCCGAGCTCCCAGCGACTCCTCGCCAGACTCCGAGGTGTCGGCGGCGGGATCGGTCTCGACTGTGGTCACGATGTAGTTTCCGCCCTGGTGAGGCCTCAGGACAAGAGCTGAGGAAGTGTAGGGAAAGCCCCACTTAACAAACCATTTACTCCTGTCACTGACACTGTTATACCTAGAGCAAGGCAGCGGTCACCCACCACGGACAACTGCTCGCAACTCCGCACCACCCGCACCCCCCTTTGGTTAGGTGCGAGTTCGTTCCGGTTTCTGGGGAGGCTCCGGGCGACACGCATCTAATGGTCGGCGCCATACCCCCCGGCGTGCAAAGGTCTGGCACGCCTGCGCAGACCCGGGCCGCGGCACTTGAGCCCGAGCCGAGTGCCGCGGCCCGTTCCATCGCTCACTTATCAAGTGACTCACGGGTAGGTAGGTTCGCAAGCATTCGCTGCAACCGACCTCGGGAGTTGCCATGCTGAGTTCGCTCACTGCCATCGCCGGTCGCGCAGCGGTCGAGGGGCATGCGGTGGTGACCTTGGCCAAGGCGGGAATGATCGGGATCCAATCTCCCGCGCGTGCCCTCTCCATGCTGCGAGGTCTGCACACGTACGGGCCGATCGGCGGCGCCGTGGTCGCGGCCGCCATCCGGCACGGCGACGCGCCCGGTCTGATCGACGAGCTGGGCATGCTCACGTTCCAGGAGCTGGATCGGCGTTCCAATGCGCTGGCCAACACCTGGCGGGAACGCGGTGTCGCAGAAGGCGCCGGGATCGGCATTCTCTGCCGTAACCACCGCGGGTTGCTCGACGCCACCTTCGCCAGCGCCAAACTGGGCGCCCGAGCGCTCTACCTCAACACGGACTTCGCTCGGCCGCAGGCTGCCGACGTCTGCGCCCGGGAGGGCGTGGACGTGCTGGTGTATGACGAGGAATTCACCGAGGTCGTCACCGGTGTGAATGCCCCCAAGGGACGGTTCCTGGGCTGGACGGAACGGCAGCCAGAACGTGAAACCCTGGAGCAGTTGATCTCACAGGGGGATGCTCAGCTGGCGACCGACCCGGAGAGCCCGGGCAGCGTCGTGTTGCTCACCAGCGGCACCACCGGGGCGCCGAAGGGCGCGCCCCGGGCACAACCGAAGTCATTGGCGATTCCGGGCGCGATCCTGTCGAAGATCCCGTTCCGCGGAGGCGGGCCGATGCACGTCGCCCCACCGATCTTTCACACCTGGGGGTTGACCACGTCGATGCTTGCGTTCGGGGTGGGCGCCACGCTGGTGACGCGGCGCAAGTTCGTCCCCGAAGAGGCGCTGGCGGACCTGGCGCGGCATCGTACGGCGGCGTTCGTGGTGGCCCCCGTGATGTTGAAGCGGATCTTGGCGCTGGGCGCCGATGAGCTCGCCAAGCACGACTTGTCCGCACTGAAGGTGATCGCGGCGGCAGGCTCTCAGCTGGAAGGCGCGCTGGCGACGAGGGTGATGGACACCTTTGGTGATGTTCTGTACAACCTGTACGGATCCACCGAGGCCGCGTACGCCACCATCGCCACCCCTGAGGACCTGCGCGCGGCGCCCGGATGCGCCGGCCGACCACCCTTCGGGAGCACCGTGAGAATCCTCGACGAGTCCGGCGCGCAGCTGCCGCTCGGGGAAGTGGGGAGGATCTTCGTCGGCAACAGCAGCCAGTTCGCGGGTTACACCGGTGGCGGGAGCAAAGAGATCATCCGTGGCTTGATGTCGACCGGGGATCGGGGCCACCTTGACTCGCAGGGGCGGCTGTTCATCGACGGCCGGGAAGACGACATGATCGTCTCCGGGGGCGAGAACGTGTTTCCGCAGGAGGTCGAGGAACTGCTGGCCGCCCATCAGGGGATCCAGGACGCCGCGGTGGTCGGGATCGAGGACGAGGAGTTCGGCCAGGCGCTGCGCGCGTACGTGGTGCGCGGGCCCCACAGCGACCTGACCGAGGAGGACGTGCGCGAGCACGTCAAGCGTCACCTGGCCCGCTACAAGGTGCC
>JBOGDL010000089.1:0-7552 GCA_050701815.1 Micromonosporaceae bacterium
TGGTGGACGCGGCGACGTTTCTGGCGCCCCTGCTGATCGTGTTCTTCCTGCGGCACGTGGGTGGGCGGGTCGCCGCGTCGGCGGAGCAGGCGCCCACCGGTCGTGGCGGATACCACGCGGTGCTTCGTGACCGTCCGTTCCGCAGGCTGGTCACCGTGGGGATGGTGCTCACGATCTGCGGGTACGCGCAGATCGACGTCGGATTCACCGCGTTCGCCAATGGCGTGTCCCAGGTGAGTCCGCGCATCATCGGGTGGGCGTTCGCGGCGAACTCGATCACCATCGTGGTGCTCCAACTGTTCGTGCTGCGGTGGCTGGACGGGCGCAGCCGTACCCGGGGGCTCGCCGGGGTTGGCGTGGTGTGGGCGGCGGCGTGGACGATCCTCGCGGTCACCGGCCTGGTTGATGGTGGCTTCGTGGTGGCGGCCGCTGGCGTGGTCGCGTGCATGGTGGTCTTCTCGGTGGGGGAGACCATGTTCTCGCCGGTGATGCCGGCGCTGACCAACGCGCTGGCGCGGCCGGAGCTGCGGGGTCGCTACAACGCGGTCAGCTCGATGACGTGGGGGGTGTCCGGAGTGGTCGGCCCGCTGACGGCGGGGCCGCTGATCGGGGCGGGGCTGGCTGTGGCCTGGGCGGTGCTGATCATCGCCGGCTGCGTGCTGGCGGCTGGTTTGGCGCTCGCGCTGCGTGCCCACCTCACGCCTGAGCAGGACGGCATTCACGCCGCCTCGGCGCGTGCCGCCGCGCAGGAGCACACCGCCGAAGCGGCTAGCGCCGTTCCTTAAATCGGTCGCGGGTGGCTGGCGGTGAGCTGCCCGACGCGAGGTCGTGGCCAGCGTGGCTGGTTTGGCGGCGCCAGTACATTTCGGGTAGCTCAGAAATCCGTGCCAGGACGCTCTTCCCCTCACCACGAACCGCTCTGTCCCGCGGTGAGGTGGCAGCAGGCGAGCGGGTCGGGCGCGGCGCGGAGGTGGAGAGGCGGCTGGCGTGGTGACGGTGGCATCACAACGTGGCCGCCTGGCCAAGGTGCATCTCTCCGGCACTCACCGGGTGTGCCCGCCGGAGCAGACATGGCGGCGGGTTCGGCAGACATTCTCCCGGGTGGGCGTCACCCGGGTGGCTGACGTGACCGGTCTGGATGACATCGGGATACCGGTGTTTCAAGCCGTACGGCCGGACGCGTACTCGGTGTCGGTGTCGCAGGGCAAGGGGTTGACGCCGGTGCTGGCCAAGGTGTCAGCGGCGATGGAGTCGGTGGAGCTGTGGCACGCGGAACATCTGACGTCGGACATCGGCGAGGTCATGGTCGGCGACGTGGCGAATGCTCTGGGCTACCGGCTGGACGAGCTCGCCGTGGCTCCACGCAGCTTCCTGAACCCCGGTTTGCGGTTGGCGTGGAGCACGGCCCGTCGGCTGACCGACGGCGGTTCAAGCCTGGTGCCCACAGCGCTGATTCACGTCGACCGGCGCGCCGGCGCGGCCTGGGCACCCCGCCTGTTCGTCACCACCAGCAACGGCCTGGCCAGCGGAAACACTGTCGAAGAAGCCACCTTGCACGGCCTGTGCGAGGTAGTGGAACGTGACGCTTGGGCTCGGGCGAAAGCGGCGCCACTGGTCGGGCTTGACCTGTCCAGCGTGGATGGACCCGCAGGCGTGCTGCTGGAGCTGTTCCGGTCAGCGCAGGTCGAGGTTCACGTACGGGTGCTGCCCAGCCCGGTCGGGCTGCCGTGCTTTCGGGCCCTGATCACCAGCGAGACGTTTCCAGTGGCCCATTTCGGAATGGGCGCGCACACCGATCGGGACGTGTCGTTGTGCCGCGCCCTGACTGAGGCGGCGCAGTCGCGGCTGACTTCGATCGCGGGGAGCCGTGATGACATAGCCGGGAAAGAGTACGAGCAGGTCGAGTCCATCATCCGAGGACGTGCCCGTAGGCCAGACCTGTCCCGGCTGCGGGAGAGTGCGGGCGTGGTGAGCTTCGCCGAGCTTGCGTCAGTGGCGAACCCGGATCTGGGCGAAGATCTGCGAATCGTGGTGGAGCGAGTACGTGAGCACACCGGCCGCGATCCGCTTGTGGTTGACCACACCCGTGAAGACCTGGGGATTCCGGTGGTGCATGTGATCTGCCCCGGACTCAGGCATGAGCACCATGCCACGTAGGTATCTCTTCGTCGGCCCGAGCATCCCGGACGCCGCTGACATCGCCGGCCCGGACGTGGTGGTGCTTCCACCGGTGATGGCCGGGGACCTGCTGTCGCTGCCGCTGGCGTCCGGCGACGCGGTCGGCATCGTCGACGGTTACTTCCACCATCGGCAGGCGGTCCGTCACAAGGAGATCCTGGCGGTGATGTCCCACCAGGTACGGGTCCTGGGAGCGGCCAGCATAGGGGCACTCCGCGCCGCCGAACTGCACCAGTTCGGGATGCACGGGGTCGGCTTCATCTACCGCAAGTACCGGGACGGGATCCTCGAAGCGGATGACGAGGTCGCGTTGATGCACGGCGAGGCGTCCGACGGATACCCCGGGTTCTCCGTGCCGCTGGTCAACATCCGGGCCACCCTGGCGGCGGCTGCCGGCTGCGGGCTCATCGACACGGCTCTGGCGGCTGAGCTGGTCGCTGAGATGGCGGGGGTTGCGTACCCGGAGCGCACGTACCACCGTCTGATTGAATCCGCTCAGCGGCATGGCGGGTCCGCCGGCCAGAAGCTGGCGCGTTTCTGCAGGGATCACCCGGTTGATCAGAAGCGCGATGACGCGTTGGCGCTGTTGCGGGAGCTTCGGCTGGCGGCGCCGGCCACCGCAGGGGCGCCGTGGAGCGAGACCGTGTACGTGCGGCGCTGGCGGCGCGAGGCCGCCACGGTGGACACAGGTGACGGCCACGGCGGGTTGCCCGCCCTCGGGGTGACGCATGCGTGCCAGCTGTTCGCGGCTGACTTTCCAGCTTTCTGGCGTCACATCGTGCTGGAACGGATCGTCCAGGAATGCGTACGTGAATGCGACGCCGCTCCAGGCCGCGACCCGGTCGGGACCGCGATCGCCCACGGGGTGCACCGGGGGCTGTACCTGGACCCCGGGGGCGACGATGGTTTCGATTTCCTCCACCAGTGGTTGACCGGTGCCGAGCGTGAGCTCAACGATCGGCACGCCAAGCTCGCCGCGTTCCTGGTCCGTAGTCACGGTGTGCCACCCGGTGTCGCGGACCTGGATCTCGCGGTCGAGGCCACCCACGCGAGCGCCGCGTTGCCGGCGGCGCGGAGGTTGGCGCAGGTCGCGGCCACGGTGAACCGGGTCGTCCGGCAGCGTTATCCAGGCCTGGACACCGACCAGCTCGGGTCGGAGATCGTGCTCGGGTGGCTGGCGGAACACTGGGGCTGTGCGCGGGGTGAACTCGAGCTGGCCGCATTGGATCGTGGATTCGACTCCGAGCAGGCCCTGCTTGCGGCGGTGCGGCCGTACTTCCTGGCGGCTCGGCGTCACACCGAGTTGACCGGTTTTGCGATGAAGGCGGCTCCGGACGGTGAATCGGGCGGCCTGGTGAGCCGCGACCTCTGACCAGGGCGACGGGTTCGTCGTGCGGCCCGGCGGTAGAGGCAGGACATCCCCTAGATCGGAATTGAATCGGGGACGAGACGGTTAGCACCCAAGACTGCACCCCCCACCCGGAGGAGGACCCCTTGCCGACTTCGCTGCCGGACGCGGGCAAGCGCGTCGTGGACGCACCGAACTTCGCCACCGTCGCGACCGTGGGGCCGAACGGCACACCACAACTGTCCGTGGTCTGGATCACCAGGGAGGGCGACGACCTGCTCTACTCGACCGTGCGGGGTCGACAGAAGGTGCGCAACCTGGAGCGGGATGCACGTACCACGGTGTTGATTCACCCACAGGATGCGCCGTACAGCTATCTGGAGGTCCGTGGGGTCGCCGAAGTTGCCGACGACAACGGACGTGGCCTGATCCATGAGCTGGCGAAGGAGTACACCGGCAAGGACCGGTTCGAAGGTGATCCGCCGGACGCGCAGCGCGTGATTGTGCGGGTACGCCCCCACAAGGTGATCTGGCGCGGCTGACCCGACGGCCCCCTCGTCGACCCCCCGGGCGCTGGCGCCGGTCAGCTTGCGGTGATCAGCCCGATCGCCCAGTGCCGCGACCCCGGCCAGCACCTGAGGGCGAGGATGCTGCCCATGAATCAGCGCTGGCTGTCGCGCTCGGCTTGTCCGACCGGACATTCGGCGTTGTGCAGGCAGCTGGCCCGGTCGCACATCCGGCACAGCAGCTGGGCGTTGCCGACCTCTCCGTACAACCGGGTCAGCATTTTGGTCAGCAGCCGGGTCAGGGTTTCCTGTTCGTCGTCATCCAGGACGGCGAGGACATCGGTCAGCGGGGCGCTGCGGGCGGCGAGCAGATCGCGAGCCACCCGCCGGCCAGCGGTCGTCGGCTTGACGATCACGGTGCGTCCCACTGCGGAGTGTCTGGCTGCCAGTTGGCTGGCCTCGAGCGAGTCCACCATGCGTGCCGCGGCGGATTGGCTGAGCCCGACCCGTCTTCCCAGTTCGGTAACGCTCAGCCCGTCAGCAGCAGACAGCGACACGAGTGCGGCGGCGCCGCTGGCGCTGACGCCGGCGGCGTCGGTGGCGCCTGACAGAGCGAGGTCGGTCACGGCCAGCGCGGCGGCCCCGAGGAGGTTAGCGGTGCGATTGATATGCATGACTCATGCATATCACCAGCCGAGCAATCGGCGTCAACCCCGGAATTGCGATCAGGCGCTCGCGCCGGCGTGCCGGCTACCGACCGGCGTGGGGCGTCACTGGCTGTCGAGCACCAGGCGAACGGCGAGGCCGCCGAAGATGAGCGCGGACGCACGTTCCAGCCGTCGCCGGAACGACGGTCGATGCAGGATCTTCTCGGCCAGGCTGCCGGCGGTGAGCCCGACCGCGGCGTCCACAAGCAGCCCGACCACGATGAACAAGCCGCCCAGGGTCAACAGTTGCAGCCAGGCCGGCCATGCTGTGTGCCCGGTGCTGATGAACTGTGGCACGAATGCCAGGTAGAAGAGAATGATCTTGGGGTTGGCGATGTTCGTCAAGATCGCCATCAGGTAGACCTTGTGGGAGGGCCGCCGTGGTGTGGGTGTCTGCGTCGGCGGCGGCTGCGGCGCTGCCCGGCTCGCCCGCCACGCGCTGACCGCGAGGTACGCCAGAAACAACGCGCCCGCGATCCGCACCACGTTCAGGGCCGCTGGCGCGGCCTGGATCAGGGCGCCCATGCCGAGCGCGGCGGCGACGGTGTGCACCGCGAGCCCGGTCGACATTCCGAGTGCGGACAGCAGCCCGGCGCGGCGCCCGCCGGTCGCCGCGTTGGTCACGATGAAGAGCATGTCCGGACCGGGGGCGACGCTGAGCAGGAACACCGCCACCACGAATGCGGCGATCAGGGTGAGTTCCACTGGACAAGCTAAGCAGCGGATTGCGCTGATTGCCGCTGGTCAGGACGTGATCCTGGTTTCACCGCTGGCTCGTCGGGTCTCACTGCTGGCTGCTCGGAGCCGCCGCCTTACCCCGGCTCCACGCCGCCGCCTTGCCCCCGGCGCCGCCGCCTGCTCCGGTCCCGCGCCGATCGCGGCGTACGTATGCCGCGCGGCACGTCCTCCATGACGGAGTGTCACGGAGAGTGATAGTACGGCCGTCCCGGAGTGACACGATCGGTATGGATCGTGCCAGTAAAACGCCGAGCTGTGTGGCGGTGTTTACGGATGTCATACACTGATTTGTGTGCTGGGTGATGTGTACGTCTTCACTGAACGTACGTATCAGAACTTGGCCAAACAGGGGATCAGTCCACTGCATGTGACGGACGTGCTCCACAGCAGGAGTCTCGTGCGACGGCACATCGGGGCGTCACTGCAGGTAGCTGGTCAGAACCGAGACGGGGAGTGGCTGGCGGTGGCGTTGATCGAGGGAGACGACGACGCCTACACCGTCATTTCGGCGCGGTGGCTGGACAACGGGGAAGTCGCCGCGGTTGCTCGGATGAGAGGGGACGGGCGATGAGTAGGTCAGATGACGCGAGCGCCGCGCTGGAGGATAGGGATTGGTCCTCGGCGACGGTGGACCACAAACCCCGGGGCGCCACCGTGGTGCAGTCGGTGCGGATGTCGCGGGATCTTCTAGATCGGTTGTACGGAGAAGCCGACAGTCGGGGTGTCACACCCAGCGAATTGATCCGGGACCTGGTGGAGGTCGGGCTCTCCGAGCTCGATGAGGACACCACCATCACGATGCGGCTGTCCGACCTGCGTCGGGCGATCTCCAAGGTGGCTCACTCCGCGGCTTGAGCCCGCCACTGGTTCGGCGCCGCCGGGGCCGCCGACCGCAGCGGGCACTACGCGAGCCCGCTGCGGAAACCTTCCCGCCAGCTGGGGTACGCCGGGGCCCAACCCAGCTCGGCTTTGGCTTTGGCGTTGGAGGAGCCCCTGATCTGGGTCATCAGCGACAGCCCGTGCTCGCCGAGCATCGGCTTGGCCAGCCAGCCGGGCAGTCGCAACGGCGGCTTCGCCCCGATCACGTCGGCCAGGTACGGCAGCCACGCCGCGACCGGCGCCGGCTCGTTGTCGACGATGTTGTAGACGCCTGACGCACCGCGTTCCACAGCGCAAACCGTGGCGCTGGCCGCGTCGTCGATGTGCACCATCGACCACACCCCGGCGCCACCGCCGACCACCGGCAGCTTGCGCTTCCTGATCATTTCCAGCAGGTCACCCCCGGCGCCGAGGCCGGTGCCGGGGCCGTAGAAAATGCCGTACCGCAGCGCCAGGCCGGCCAGGCCCTTTGCGGCGGCCACCGCCTCTTCCAGGTGTTTTATCGCGGCCAAGGTGCGCTCCGAGCCGCGCGCCGGACGCGGATCGACCGGCACGGTCTCGTCCTTGAGCCCGGCGCCGACACGTTCGTTGGTCCACCCGGTGAAGCTCTGGGCGATGAAACGCGTGGCGCCCGCGTCCTGCGCCGCGGCCAGCAGGTGGTCGCCGGCTTCGACGCGGAGCCGGTTGGTGACCGCGAATTCCTGGTCGAACTTCTTCGGGTTGCCGGCGCCTTTGAGCGCACTCAGCTGGTGTATCACCACGTCCGGTCTGGCGTGCCGTACCGCCCGCTCGACGGAGTGCCGGTCCAGGCCGTCCATTCGCACCGGGTCAGCGCCAGCGGCTGCCACCGCTGTCGCGCCGCTGGCGGTGTGGGCGCTGCCGGTCACCTGGTATCCGCGTGCCGTCAGCATCGGAACCAGTCGTCGCCCCAGCGCGCCACTCGCGCCGGCCACAAAGATTCGCATGATCGGGTTCCTCCTGGGTGTAGAGGGTGCGCTCGACCAAGATCGGCAGGACACCCCCGAGTCTGCTACGTCCGACGGCACAGGGCCCCGGCTTGTGACAACCGCACTGTGGTTGGGTGGGGCGGTGACCGACGTGGCAGGACTCCACGACGAACTGCGCCCGTTGATGTTCTCGATCGCCTATCGAATGCTGGGCAGCGTCGCGGAGGCGGAGGACGTGGTGCAGGAGGC
>JBOGDL010000090.1:0-9208 GCA_050701815.1 Micromonosporaceae bacterium
CTGAGGCGGATCGGGAGGGGCCAGTGACGGACGGCGAGGTAACCGAGCCCGGGGAGATCACCGAGCGGGGACAGATCACGGTGCGGGGTCTCACCAAGCACTACCGGAGCGTCAAAGCCGTCGATGACCTGTCCTTCACCGTGACACCGGGAAGAGTCACCGGCTTCCTCGGCCCCAACGCCGCTGGAAAGACCACCACCCTGCGGATGCTGCTCGGCCTGGTGGCGCCGACGGCAGGCGAAGCGACCATCGGCGGCGTCCAGTACGACGAGATCCCCGAACCCACCCGTACCGTGGGCGCGGTGCTGGAAGCCTCCAGCGCGCACAAGGGGCGCACCGGCCGCAACCACCTACGAGTGATCGCGGCCGCAGCCGGGCTTCCGGACACTCGGGTGGACGAGGTGCTGGAGCTGGTCGGCCTCACCTCAGCGGCACGGCGGAAGTTTCGCGGCTACTCCCTCGGCATGCGACAGCGCCTCGGCATCGCCGCCGCGCTGCTGGGAGACCCGCAGGTGCTGATCCTGGACGAACCTGCCAACGGCCTGGACCCGGTGGGGATCCGCTGGATGCGGGACCTGCTGCGCGGGCTCGCCGATCAGGGGCGCACCGTGCTGGTCTCCAGCCACCTGTTGTCTGAGATGCAGCAACTGGCCGACGACGTCCTGATCATCGCGCACGGCCGGCTGGTCACCCAGGGCCCGGTCGAGGTGGTGATCGACTCGCTGGCCCAGCAAGGGGTGCGGGTCCGCACCCCGGATCCGGAAAAGCTGACCACCGCCCTCACCGCCCAGGCCGGCGTCTCGGGGCAGGTCGTCGCAGAATCCCCGCCACCAGCGGATGCGCCAACGCCGCCGCAGCCGGTGGTGCGGCGAGCCGGGGCTGACCTGCTGCAAGTCACCGGGTTGGACGCCCCGGCGATCGGACGTGCCGCCTTGACCGCCGGGGTAGAGCTGCACGAGCTGACGCCGGAACGCCCAGATCTGGAGCACGTGTTCCTGGAACTCACCAACGGACTGCCGACGAACCGGACGGAGGTCACATGAGGCAAGGTGCCCTGGTTCGCAGTGAGCTGCTGAAGCTGCGCACCACCCACGTGTGGTGGATTTTCGGGATCGCGATGTTCGCGCTGACGGCGGTGTCGCTGGCCTTCACCGTCATCGAGGCGAGCTTCCGGCTGCAGCAGGCGAGCGCGCCACCGCCGCCAGGGGCTCCGCCCGGCCTGGGCGGGGAGGACCTGCAGGTGGCGGTCGCTGCCGACATCTACACCGCGGGCCAGTTCTTCGGGCTGATGTTCGCGCTGCTGCTGGGCGCGCTGCTGATGACGAACGAGTACCAGCACCAGACCGCGAGCGCCACGTTCCTGGCCACCCCGAAACGCACCCCGGTGGTGCTGGCGAAGCTGATCACGGCGGCGCTGATCGGCGCCGGCCTGTGGGCCGTGGCCACCGCTCTCGACATCGTCGTCGGCGCCTCGTGGTTGGCGTCCAACGTGGGGCCCCATCTGGGCCGAGGCGAGGTGGCGGCCGCGATCGGGTTGAACCTGCTGGCGTACGCGATCTGGGGGATGCTCGGTGTCGGTTTGGGCGCCTTGATCCGGAGCCAGATCGGCGCGGTGATCGTGGCCCTGGCGTTGTACGTGCTCACCGGCGCGGTCGCGCGCGGCATGATCATGGTGCTGGCGACGTACTTCGACGCACCGTGGCTGGATCAATTCGCGGTGTTGCTGCCGTACACGGCCTCCCAGCTGCTGGTGGAAGGCATCGACCTGCCGAACAGCCCGCCGCGAGCGCTGGGCGCCGCCATCCTGATCAGCTACGGGCTGCTCGCCGGCGTGGTCGGCGCGGCACTGACCCGCCGGCGCGACATCACCTGAAGCACGGCATCGCTGAGGGTCTGTCCTGCCGATCTTGATCGAGCGAGGCGGAGGTTCGTGCGGATACCGGCGCCATCTCTCCAGGTGCGCGCCCGCCACGCCGCGGCGTCGTTTCCCATGGAGAAGGGCCGCTGTTGCCGGGCGCGAAGTCTGTTTCCGGCCCGAAAACGGCGTGCCAGCTGTGAACCATTGCACGCTGTCCCATGATCCGGACAGGCGCGACCGGACATGGTTACGTTCCTCTCGACCGACCCGCGTAGCCTGGAACGCCGGACCCCCGGTGCGGATTGGGCGCGCCGCGTGAGGTCGAGCGAGCCCGAGAATCGGCGGAGAGGCGATCAAGGTCGTGTCCACACAGAGCAATTCCAAACCCAACTCTGAGGTGCTGGCTGACTTCGGCCCTAACGAGTGGATCGTCGAAGACATGTACCAGCGGTACTTGAGCGACCCCTCGAGCGTGGACCCGGCCTGGCACGACTTCTTCGCCGACTACAAGCCCACCGGCGCCGGCGATGGACGTTCCGGCCAGCCGGCAGGCGCCGGCGACGCCGCCTCCGGCAAGGCTCCCGCCGCCACGCCCAGCAAGGGCACAGCAGGCGCCCGTACAACCACACCCAGTAAGCCAGCGCCAAAGCCGGCTGCAGCTGCGCCGCCCGCGACCAAGACCGACGGCAAGCCAGCGGCGAAGCAACCGGCATCCGGCGCCGCCGGCGGCAAGCAGACCACGATCCGCGGCGTCGGGGCCAAGATCGCGGCCAACATGGACGCCTCGCTGTCGTTGCCCACGGCGACCAGTGTGCGCGCAGTGCCGGCGAAGCTGATCGCGGATAACCGGATCGTGATCAACAACCACCTCACCCGGGGTCGCGGCGGCAAGGTCAGCTTCACCCACCTGATCGGGTACGCGATGGTCAAGGCGCTCGTCGAGTACCCCGAGATGAACGCGTCCTTCCAGGTCGTCGACGGCAAGCCGACGCTGCACCAGCCTGACCACGTCAACCTCGGCATCGCGATCGACACCAAGCGCGAGGACGGCACCCGGATGCTGGTGGTGCCGAGCGTGAAGGCCGCCGAGCAGATGGACTTCCGTGAGTTCTGGCAGGCGTACGAGGAGATCGTGCGGCGGGCCCGGCGCAACGAGCTCACCCTGCAGGATCACACCGGCGCCACGGTCTCGCTCACCAACCCGGGCACCATCGGCACGGTGCACTCGGTGCCGCGGCTGATGCAGGGTCAGGGCACCATCATCGGCGTCGGCGCGATGGAGTACCCGGCGGAGTTCGCCGGGATGTCCGAGGACAGCATGGCCAAGCTCGGCGTCTCGAAGATCATGACGCTGACCTCGACGTACGACCACCGGATCATCCAAGGCGCCCAGTCCGGCGAATACCTGCGGCGGGTCCACCAGCTGCTGCTCGGTGAGGACGGCTTCTACGACCAGATCTTCACCTCGCTGCGGATCCCGTACGAGCCGGTGCGCTGGGTGCGGGATGTGGCGCACATGTCCGAGGGGCAGATCTCGAAGGGCGCGCGGCTGATCGAACTGATCCACTCGTACCGGGTGCGGGGCCACCTGATGGCCGACACCGACCCGCTGGAGTTCGAGATCCGGCGCCACCCCGACCTGGACATCCTGGAACACGGGCTGACGCTGTGGGACCTGGACCGGACCTTCCCGGTGGGCGGCTTCGCCGGCAAGCAGATGATGAAGCTGCGCGAGGTGCTGGGGGTGCTACGCGACTCGTACTGCCGCCGGGTGGGCGTGGAGTACATGCACATCCAGGACCCTGAGGAGCGCGCCTGGATCTCCAAGCGGGTGGAGCGCAAGTTCGAGAAGCCTCCGATCGAGACCCAGAAGCACATCCTGAACCGGCTCAACGCCGCGGAGGCGTTCGAGACCTTCCTGCAGACCAAGTACGTCGGCCAGAAGCGGTTCAGCCTGGAAGGCGCCGAGAGCCTGATCCCGCTGCTGGACCAGGTGCTGCAGTACTCCGCCGAAGCCGGTCTGGACGAGGTCGTGATCGGGATGGCGCACCGGGGTCGGCTGAACGTGCTCGCCAACATCGTGGGCAAGCCGTACGAGAAAATCTTCTCCGAGTTCGAGGGCTACATGGACCCGAAGTCCACTCAGGGCTCCGGCGACGTGAAGTACCACCTCGGCACCACCGGGAAATTCACCACCCCGGACGGTGAGCACGCCACCACGGTGTCGGTGGTCGCGAACCCGTCCCACCTGGAGGCGGTGGACCCGGTGCTGGAAGGCATCGTGCGGGCCAAGCAGGACCGGATCGACCTCAAACTCGAGGGCTACACGGTGCTGCCGCTGCTGGTGCACGGCGACGCGGCGTTCGCCGGACAGGGCGTCGTCGCCGAGACCCTCAACCTCTCCCAGCTGCGCGGCTACCGCACCGGCGGCTCGGTGCACGTGGTGGTGAACAACCAGGTCGGCTTCACCACGTCGCCGGCGTACTCCCGGTCCTCGCTGTACTGCACCGACGTCGCCCGGATGATCCAGGCGCCGATCTTCCACGTGAACGGCGACGACCCAGAAGCCGTGGTACGGGTCGCCAAGCTCGCCTTCGAGTACCGGCAGGCGTTCAACAAGGACGTGGTGATCGACCTGGTCTGCTACCGCCGGCGCGGGCACAACGAGGGTGACGACCCCTCGATGACGCAGCCGCTGATGTACGCGATCATCGACGCCAAGCGCTCCGCCCGGAAGATCTACACCGAAGAGCTGATCGGCCGCGGCGACATCTCCCTGGAAGACGCGCAGGAAGCCCTGCGGGACTACCAGGGCCAGCTGGAGACCGTGTTCAAGGGCAACAAGGCCGCGGCCAAAACACCCAAGGAGCCGGTGCGGCCCCGCCATCCGGAGCCGGACCCCGAGGTGCACACCGCCACCACAGCGGACGTGATCCGCAAGGTCGGCGAAGCTCACACCACGCTGCCTGATGGCTTCGTGCCGCACAACCGGATCAGCAAGCTGCTGGAGCGGCGGCTCAAGATGGCCATCGAAGGCCCGATCGACTGGGCGATGGGCGAGCTGATCGCCTTCGGCTCCGTGGTGACGCAGGGCGTGCCGGTGCGGTTGGCGGGGCAGGACTCCCGGCGCGGCACGTTCGTGCAACGGCACGCGCTGGTGGTGGACAGCAAGACCGGCGGCGAGCACATCCCGCTGCAGCACCTGGCCGAGAACCAGGCCCGGTTCCTGGCGTACGACTCGCTGCTGAGCGAGTTCGCCGCGATGGGATTCGAATACGGCTACTCCGTGGAGAACACCGAGGCGCTGGTGCTGTGGGAGGCGCAGTTCGGCGACTTCGCCAACGGCGCGCAGTCGATCGTGGACGAGTTCATCTCCTCCGGTGAGGCGAAGTGGGGGCAGACCTCGTCGCTGACGTTGCTGTTGCCGCACGGGCATGAGGGCCAGGGCCCGGACCACACGTCCGGGCGTCCGGAACGGCACCTGCAGCTGTGCGCCGACGACAACATGCGGGTCGCCATCCCCACCACCCCGGCCAGCTACTTCCACCTGCTGCGGCGTCAGGCGCTGTCCCCCAAGCGCAAGCCGCTGGTGGTGTTCACACCGAAGTCGCTGCTCCGCCACAAGCTGGCGGTCTCCCCTCTGGACGACTTCACCACCGGCACGTTCCAGCCGGTGCTGGGCGACCCCGGTGTGAACGGGACGCCGTTGGACCCGGCCGCGGTGAAGCGGGTGCTGCTGTGCAGCGGCAAGGTGTACTACGACCTGCTGCAGGCTCGCGCCGAGCGCGGCATCGAAGACACCGCGCTGATCCGGTTGGAGCAGCTCTACCCGTTGCCGATCGAGGAGACCAAGGCCGCGCTGGCGACGTACCCGAACGCCGAGGACTGGGTGTGGGTGCAGGAGGAGCCGGCGAACCAGGGCGCCTGGAACTTCATCGCGCTCAACCTGCTGGAGCACCTCGAAGGGGTACGGCTGCGCCGCGTCTCCCGTCCCGCCGCCGCGGCGCCGGCCGCGGGTGTGGCGAAGGTGCACGAGTGGGAGCAGACCGCGCTGATCGAAGCGTCCCTGCCGCAGCCTCAATCAGCATCTGAATAGCTCTTTCATGATCGCAGGCCTGCGGCATGCTGTGACACGGCAGCGGCAGGCCCGCAATCGTTGACGCGCAGGATCAAGACAGGGTGGGCACGTGTATTTCACCGACCGCGGGATCGAGGAGCTGGAACAACGGCGCGGCGACGAGACCGTCAGCTTGAGCTGGCTCGCCGAGCGGCTGCGCGACTTCACCGACCTCAACCCCGAGTTCGAGACCCCGGTAGAGCGCCTCGCCACGTGGCTGGCGCGGCTCGACGACGACGAAGACGACTAGTCGTTTCCGCTGGCAGGCAGCACGCGAACAGCACCTGCCGCATCCCCCGGGAGGCGTTACGAACCCCGCTCTACTGCCAGGTCGCGGTGTCGGGGTCGATGCCGTGGGCACGCGCGCTGGCGTCGATGATTCGACGGAACCACGTGGCTAGGCCGGCGCGGATGCCGTCGTAGTGGGCGGCGAATCCCGGGTCGGACTCGAACCTGCGGCCGAGACACACCTGCATCTGCCTGGTGAGCGGAAAGTACGAGGCAAAAACCTCGCGGTGCCGTTCGACGAGCTGATTCGCTTCTGCGCCACCAGGTGTGACGCCGGCGTCCATCGCGTCCCCGAGGGCGCGGTCGAGGTCGGCAACGGCGTCGGCGATGGCCTGCCATTCCTCCGGACCGCGAGAGGCTGAGCGTTCGGCGTACTGCAGCCATTGGGTCGTGTCCCCGTAGCGCTGACGGGCCTGGGCGAGCCAGTCCGGGTTCCACTCGGGGCCGAAGATCGCGGCCTGCTGCTCGGTGGTCAGCAACAGGCCGCGCTCGTGGGCGTCGATCATCCGATCCAGTCCGGCGCTGAGCTGCTGGAGGCGGTCGATCCGTTCCGCGACCTGGGTGCGCTGCGCGCGCAGTGCGTCGGGGACATCTACGGTCGAGTCGTCCAAGATCGCCCGAATCCGGTCCAGGCCGAGACCGATCTCTCGGTAGACGATGATGCGGTGCAGGCGTTCCAGGTCACCAGCGGTGTAGAGCCGGTATCCGGCGCCCGTGCGAAGTGACGGTCGCGCCAGACCGATCTCATCCCAGTGGTGCAGCGCGCGGACTGTCACGCCCAACCGCGTCGAGACCTGACCAACGGTCAGGCCATCGGCGTCACTGGCATCAGGCATGCTCCTCATTGTCGCCGCGGCTGACACCCGGCGGGGTGATCCCGATGGCTTCAAGGTTCCGCGCCTCCTGGCTGGCCGGGTCGAAGGGCTTCGCCGCCGTGATGACGATCCGCGCGTTCTCGGGGGTGATCACCTCCACGTCGCGGGTGTTCCAGGGAGTGTCCCGTGGACCATCGACTGAGTTCGGGCGCAACGCACGGCAGGCCTCGACAACCGGATCGATCTGGCTGAGCACGCACGCGAAACTGAAGCTCATCGCTGGCGGCTGCTCCGGAACGCTCCCCTCCTTGACGAGAAGCACGTCCTGGAACGCCCACCGGCGCAGATGCACAAGCCTGCCGGGGATGCTGAACAGCTCGAAGAACCCGAGCCCGCGAGTCCAGAACTCCACCGACGCCGCCACATCGCTCGTGGGGATCGTCACGAAAGCGGGCATCCCGTAGATGCCACGGAACGGCTCCGGCGCGACCGCATCCGGGCCGGGAGCGGGCACGGGACTCATCTCAAACGCGTTGTAGTGGTCACTCATGCACCCGACCCTGCAGCCTCACGCTACGTGAGAGTCAAGCCGGAATCTCGCCCTACCCTGACGATCCGACCAACATCACGGCCAGACGCCCAGCACCACCAGGCACGCCTAGTACGAGCGGGCGACGTACGCGATCAGATCGGGTTCGTCCTCGCTGTCCGGCGCCGAGCCGTCCTGGCGCACCAGGCACCGCACAGTGATCCCGTCTTTGTTCAGCTCCGCCTCTCCCGCGGCGCCGATCAACGACCAGGGCAGCCGCGCCCAGCCGGCAGCCGCGGCGTCGACCGCTTCCACCAGCGACTCGACATCGGTGGTGCGCTCCGCACGGAACCGCAGCGCCTGATCGAGCAGCGCCTGCTGGTCGGCTTGCAGCGCCTCGCGCACCGCCGCGGCGGCGGCGTGCATCGCCACCGGGGTCTTGACCCCGTCGAACCGGCGAGCCAGCACCACGTTGCCGGCGGCCAGGTCACGGGGGCCGACTTCGAGGCGTACCGGATAGCCCTTCAACTCGGCGTCGACGGCGCGGCGCCCGAACGGGGTGTCCACCCGGTCGTCGAAACCGACCCGCACCCCGCAGTCGCGCAGCTCGTCGTGCAGTTTCCGGGCCGCCTCGACCACGCCGTCACCGGACTTCACCACCATCACGTGCGCCTGCACCGGCGCGATGCGGGGCGGCACCCGTAGCCCGTTGTCGTCGCCATGGCACATGATCAACCCACCGAGCATCCGGGTCGACGTTCCCCAGGAAGTGGTCCAGGCCAGCTCCTGCTTGCCTTCCTTGGACAGGTAGTCGATCTCGAAGGCACGGGCGAAGTTCTGCCCCAGCTCGTGCGAGGTGCCCATCTGCAGCGCCTTGCCGTCGCCGGTCATCGCCTCCAACGTGTACGTGCTGGTCGCCCCCGCGAACCGTTCCGCCGCGGTCTTGCGACCCACCACGACGGGGATCGCGAGCAGGTTGACCATCAGGTCCTCGTACGCCTCGTGCAGGATCCGGCGCGCGTACGCCCGGGCGTCAACCTCGGTGGCGTGCGCGGTGTGGCCCTCCTGCCAGTTGAATTCGGTGGTACGCAGGAACAGCCGGGGCCGCAGCTCCCAGCGCACCACGTTCGCCCACTGGTTGAGCAGCAGCGGCAGGTCACGGTAGCTCTGCACCCACTTGGCCATGAACTCGCCGATCACGGTCTCGCTGGTGGGGCGTACCACGATGGGTTCATCAAGGGGTTTGCCACCGCCGTGGGTGACCACCGCCAACTCCGGCGCGAACCCCTCCACGTGCTCGGCTTCCCGGCGCAGGTAAGACTCCGGGATGAACAGCGGGAAGTACGCGTTCTGGGCGCCCGCCGCTTTGATCCGGCTGTCCATCTCCGCCTGGATCCGTTCCCAGATCGCATACCCGGTTGGTCGGATCACCATGGTGCCGCGCACCGGGCCGTTGTCGGCCAGCTCGGCCTTCGTGATCACATCCTGGTACCAGCGGGGATAGTCGTCCGCTCTCGGGGTCAGCACTCGTGCCACGACCGCAAATCCTATGGTGGCGGCACGGCGGCGTCGTCCGAATATCCGGATAAGCGCGGTTCCGC
>JBOGDL010000091.1:0-1931 GCA_050701815.1 Micromonosporaceae bacterium
CCACCGCTGGCCAGCCTGCCGAGGAACTGATCCTGCTGGCCCATGGCAAGGTCAACACCAGCACTCCTGGCGCCTATGGCGGCGACACCTCACTGGAAGTGCTCGCCGACGGCCAGTTCCTCGGCGACGGCGTCCTCACCGGTGCCCAACCAACCTGGCCAGTCACCGCCACAGCCCTGACCCCCTGCATCGTGCTCAGCCTGTCTCGCCAAGACCTGGCAGAACTCACCGGCCGGTCCGACATCTTGCGCAGCCACCTCGAGCGGGTACGCAGCAACCCGAAACCGGCGCAGAACAAGCACGGTGAAGCGGCGATGCAGCTCGCCTCCGGCCACGACGGCGAACCCGACCTACCCGCCACGTACGCGGACTACGACCTCCATCCGCGCGAGTACGAGCTCAGCGTGGCCCAAACCATCCTGCGCGTGCACACCCGGGTGGTTGATCTCTACAACCAGCCCATGGACCAGCTCGATCAACAGCTACGGCTGACCGTCGAGGGACTGCGAGAGCGGCAGGAACACGACCTTGTCAACAACCGCGACTTCGGGCTGCTACACAACGCTGACCTGCGTCAACGCGGCGCCGTAAGTCCGAGTTCTTCCTCGCCCACCCGCGCACTATCGCCGCCTTCGGCCGCGAGTGCAGCAAGCGGGGCATCTACCCCGACAGCCTCGACGTGCACGGCGCCCGCGTGGCCGCCTGGCGCGGCGTCCCACTGCTGCCGTGCGACAAAATCCCGATCACCGACAGCGGGACCAGCTCGATCCTGGTGCTGCGCACCGGCGAGGACCACGGGGGCGTGGTCGGCCTGCACCAAACCGGCATCCCCGACGAGTACCGCCCCAGCCTGAACGTGCGGTTCATGGGCATCACCGACAAAGCGATCACCTCCTACCTGGTCAGCGCCTATTACTCCGTCGCCGTGCTCACGCCCGATGCGCTCGGCATGCTGGAAAACGTCGAAATCGCACGCTGACGTTCAGGAACGCGCGGCTGGTGCGCAACGCCTCGCTGATCCACGTGACGTTTCGACGCCAACGCCAACGCCAACGTTCGCCCGAGTGCCTGGAGTGCGTTCGGCGTCAGCGCGGCCATCCTGGCCGGCGGCCTAGCAGTGCTGCGCATTCACGGTCGCACTTGCTGCCTTCGGGCTCTACCGGGTCGTATCCGTCCTATCCAATGCGGACCCATTCCGGCATTTCCACAATGTCTTCACCAACGGCGCACAGAAGCCGCTTCGGTGACATGCATGAGCTTTCCTCGCAGACGGCAGCATTGACCGGGCCCGAGCGGATCGGGTCGTGCAGCACGTGGTGGACCCCAGGGAAGCGATTGCGGAGGTTCGTCGGAACCCAAAGGCCCGGCGGACCGGCTGAACCGACCTCAGCTGGCGCCCAGCACCACTGACGCGCCGGCCGCCAAGGGGGCGATCAGCCACTTGACCGGGTGCTCATGCTTTGCGGCGTCCACCAGCAACCCTGGATGCGGCTGTGGCTGCGTGCCGAAGGCGCCCCGAGGTCACCGTGCTCCGGTCCGGCGAGCTGCCGTTGGACTGCGCACCCGCCGTGTGGATCAGTCTGTCGACCCGGCCCCGGGCAGCGGCTCCAGCACGAAAACCGGGATCACACGGTCGGTCTTCTCCTGGTAGTCGGCGTAGGGCGGGTACGCGGCCACCGCGCGAGCCCACCACTCGCCCCTTTCGGCGCCGGCGATCTCCCGGGCTGTCATGTCCTGGCGTACGGACCCGTCCTGCAGCTCCACGTGGGGGTCGGACTTGATGTTCAAGTACCAGACCGGGTGGCGCGGGGAGCCACCCATGGAGGCCACCATCGCGTACCGCCCCTCGTGCTCGACACGCATCACCGGGATCTTGCGGATCTTGCCGCTCTTCGCGCCGCGCATGGTGACGACGACGACGGGCAGCCCAG
>JBOGDL010000092.1:0-4924 GCA_050701815.1 Micromonosporaceae bacterium
TCGGCGGGCCGGATCGAGCTGGCGCTGCCGCCCCGGGAGGAGCTGGCGGCGCTCTGCGCTGAGGCGTGCGCCGCGTGGCCTTCAGACCTGGAAGGCGTGCTGCGCGTCGTCTGCACTCGCGGCCCGGAGCGCGGTGGGCCGGTGACCTGCTACGCGACCCTGGGCGAGATCTTGGAGACCCAATTGCGGCAGCGCCGGGAAGGGGTGCGGATCGCCACCGCGTCCCTCGGCTTCACGGCCGCCGCGCGCGACGGCGCGCCGTGGATGCTGGGGGGCGTCAAGTCGCTCTCGTACGCGGTCAACATGGCGTCCCAGCGCTGGGCGGCCAAGCAGGGCCTGGACGACGTGCTCTGGGTGTCCGCCGACGGGTACGCCCTGGAAGCGCCCACCTCCACCCTGCTGTGGCTGGAAGGCGACGTGCTGTTCACGGTGCCCGTGACCACCGGAATCCTGCCCGGCACCACGGCTCGTCACCTCTTGGACCGGGCGCCCGAACTCGACTGGCGAGCCGGTGAGCGGATGGTCCGCCCCGCCGAGCTGCAAGCCGCCGACGGAGTCTGGCTGGTGTCGTCCGTGCGGGGTGTGACAGCGGTACGGGAGTTGGACGGCACGGCGCTCACCGTGTCACCACAGCACAAAGCGCTGCAAGAGCTGGCCGGCTTCGACACCTGACCTCGCCGGCGCTTCGGCGCAGCCACTGGGCGTGGTGTCGCGGGCTACTGCGAGGGGACCCGCTCCAGCCGGGCCGACAGGTGCGGTTGCCGGGGCTGGCCCACCGCGCCCATCTCGTACGCGTACATCAAGGCGCCTTCGACGACGCCGTAGAGCCGGTGGCCGGAGGCGACTTCCTTCGCGGTCGAGGTGCGCAGCACCGCGTCGGTGGCGATCTCCACCTTCAGGCCGTCGATCTGGCCCACGTACAGCTCCATGATCCCGGTGGGGTGGCTCAGCAGCACCTCGATCGAGTCGTCCGGCTGCGGTCGCCACCATCCGATCTCGCGTCCGGCCGGGCGCACCGCCTTGCCGTCCGCGTCGAGCAGCCAGGACCGGGACTCGTAGTGCAGGAACGGCCGCCCGTCATGGCTGAACCGCACCTCTTGGCCGTAGTCGAAGTCCTCGATGGTCGGGTAGCCGCCCCGGCCCCGGCCCCGCCACAGACCCACGTACGGCAGCAGCCCGAGCAGCGCCGGGTGCAGGTCAGGACCGGTCCTCAGGTTCGCCGTCTCCTCGTACGGATACGGTCCCACAGCCGGCTGGCTCAACGGGTCGCCCGCATGGTTCATCTGCCCCTCCCGAGCCGCAGCGCCAGGTAGCCCAGCACCCCGGCGATGGCGCCGAATCCTGCCACCACAACGCCGACGTACGCCACGTTCCACACGGCTCCTGAGCATAGGCGCCGGCTGGGGACTTCGAGACACCGCCTAGCAGTCGGATCTGGTCACGTGCACCGTCGTGGCGTGATCGTCGGCTTTGGCCAGGACCGACCACTCGCCCTGCCGGTACGCCAGCAGCCGCCGGTCGCCGATCAGCACGTGCACGTCCGGGGAGGCCAGCGCGACCACGTCACCAAGCGGCCGATCCGGCACGGCGTCCACCCGCATCTGGAAGGACCGCAGCTGCCCGGCGCCGCAGTCGATGGCTTCGACGCTCGGGGCAGCCCCCTGGTCCGGGGTGATGCCGGCCAACTCGAACACCGCGTCGAGCTGGTCCTGCTCAGCGGGCCGGAGCCGCGGCTGGATGTGCGCCACCGGGTCGCCGGCCGGCCGGCAGCCGGTGCGGATCTCCACTTGAACAACTCCGGTGCGGGCCCCGCCCCAGCTGCCTTGCACCTGAACGAACTTGTCTGCCCGCGCGGCCAACCGGGGGCCGTCCGGCTGGTTCGAGTCTCCCTGGTCAAGGGCGCCCCATGGCGCGCCGCCGGTGCTGGCGTAGCTCGCCTGGTACGACTCGGGCAACCGGGCCGCGATCCGCTTCAATAACGCCACCTCGGCGCCGGGCTCGGTGAACAGCTCCACCCGGCGCCGGTAATCCACGCCGCTGCGTACCAAGCTGATGTCACAGGTCTCGACGAGCTGGAAGCGGGACACCTTCACCGCGGCCTGTTGCCCGGCCGCCACCGCCACCTCAACGGCGGCCCGGTCCGCGGTGACCCGCGCCGTGGCGATGTCCTGCTCGCTGGGGACGGTCGGGTCATCCCCGTACGCCGCCAACGCCAGCACCAGCAGCAGCACTCCCCACCCGGCGGCTAGCGCCAGGAACCATGGTCTGAGCCACCCCGTCATGGGGTCATGCTCTCAGCAGAGCGCCAGGGCCCCCGCGGGGGGAGCCCTGGCGCATCCTCGGATCTTGGCTCAGCGCCGGCAGTCCGGTTGGGGCGAAGGGCCCGGTCAACCAGGGATCTGCCAGCTGGCACTCACTCGGCCGCGACGGCGAGCTTCAGTTCGTTCACACCGACATCCGCGGCGACCTCCGCGCCGCCGTTGCCGGACCGCGACAACGCGCGCAGCTGCCATGCGCCGGGGGCGGCGAAGAATCGGAACTGACCCGCCGACCCGGTCACCACCTCGGCGGTGAACTCACCGGAGGAGTCGAGCAGCCGCACGTACGCGCCGCTGACGGGCTGATCGTCGGCGATCACCGTCCCCACGATCACTGTCTGGCGGGTCAGGTCCACGCTGGCCGACACCGGCGCGTCCTGGTCCGGGGCGGCGCAGCCGCTGGTCGTCGCGGTGCTCACGCGTCCTCCTTGGGGGCGTCGCCGGGCTCGTCGCCGACCGCGATCGGCACGCCGACCAGCGAGCCGTACTCGGTCCACGATCCGTCGTAGTTCTTCACGTCCGACTGGCCGAGCAGCTCCCGCAACACGAACCAGGTGTGGCTGGAGCGCTCACCGATCCGGCAGTACGCGATCGTCGACCTGTCGAAGTCGACACCGGCCGCTTCGTAGATCTCCCGCAGCTCCGCGTCGGACTTGAAGGTGCCGTCTTCCCGAGCCGCCTTGCTCCACGGGACGCTGACCGCGGTGGGCACGTGCCCCGGGCGCTGCGACTGCTCCTGCGGCAGGTGCGCGGGTGCCAGCAGCCGCCCGGCGTACTCGTCGGGAGAACGCACGTCGACCAGGTTCTTGGCGCCGATCGCGTCGGTCACCTCGTCCCGGAAGGCCCGGATGGAACGATCCTGCGGCTGCGCCCGGTACTGGGTGGGCTCCCGCTCCGGCGTCTCGTTCACCAGTTGCCGTGCGTCGAGCTCCCATTTCTTGCGACCGCCGTCGAGCAGCTTCACGTCCCGGTGGCCGTAGAGCTTGAAGTACCAGTACGCGTACGCGGCGAACCAGTTGTTGTTGCCGCCGTACAGCACCACGGTGTCGTCGTTGGATATCCCCTTGCCGGAGAGCAGCTTCTCGAACTGCTCCCGGTTGACGAAGTCGCGGCGCACCGGGTCTTGCAGATCGTCCTTCCAGTCGATCTTCACCGCGCCGGGCAGGTGCCCGTTGTCGTACGCGGAGGTGTCCTCATCGACCTCGACGAACACCACACCGGGCTTGCCGAGGTTCTCCTCAGCCCAGTCGGGTGTCACCAGTGTCTCTTCGCGGCTCATGCTTCTACTCCTTCGAGTGTTGCTGGATTGGCACGGTCTTCTTCCACGCCTTCGGGCCGGGCACGGCGCACCAGCCGAAGGCCGAGCAGATACGCCTCGCAGCCCAGGCACAGGCCGAACGCGGCGTTGAGAAAGGCTGCGATCAGCGCGGCGGCCGTGGCGGCGAGCCCCAGCACGCTGGCTCCGGTCAGGTATCCGATCGCGGCGACGACTGCGAACAACAGGCCCACCAGCTGCGCGAACCGCACCGGCGCGGCCGGCTCCAACTCGCCCGGCGGACGCAACCGCGGGGCGAGCAGACTGCGGTAGATCAGCCCGTACGGGCCAAACTGCGGGCGGTACGCCGTGATCGCGAACACCGCCGCTTGGGCCAGCGCCAGCCACCCGGCGATGTCAGCGCCGAGTGGGCCGGCGGTGCCCGTGACGAGCACCGCCGCGAAAACCGCGGAGGTGACCCAGGCGGCGAAACGAGGACCCCGAGGATCGAGCAACATGGATGTCATCACTCCCGTGAGCGGGCCATGTCTACGTGGGACTGCTGCAGGTCTGAACGGTGCGCGGGCACGCGATTGAGCCCGCTGGACGACGGTTAGCCGGTCGGCGGCAGCTGGCAACCCAGCGCCACGACACGCGGCGAAACAGGAAGGCTTTAAGAAAGCGCGCTGCGGCCGTCGTTCGTCAGTGAACGCGACACAGGCAGGTGGCCACGCGGCACAGGTCGACCGCGCGCCGTTTGGTGAGCAGCGGGCTCATGAAGCGGAGGCTAACACGCTGACAGCCACTACTCACCCCAAGCGTGGGGCATGCCACGCATGGGATTTCGCCTGGTGTCACTCGGCTGCTTTCCGATCGTCGCCAGGCGCCGCCTGATCGGAGTCTCCGTCCCCGGCGTGCCCGTCGCGGGCTGAGACGCCGCTGGCCTGCAGCAACGGCGCCAGGGCGGCGATCAGGTGAGCTTTGGCCGGCTGTCCACTAGCGCGCTTGACCACACGACCCTCCCGGTCGATCACCAGGACGGTCGGGGTACGTCGCACATCGAGCGCCCGTACCGCGTCGAGGTGCTGTTCAGCGTCGACCTCGATGTGCCGCACTCCGTCGAGCATCCCCACCACCTCGGCGCACACCCTTCGGGTGGCACGACATGGCGCGCAGAAGGCTGACGAGAACTGCAGCAACGTGGCAGGCGTCCCCGCCCGCACGCCGAGCGATGCCAGGACCGGCGGCACCGCCGCCTCGTCGCGGACCGGCGACTGACGCCGGAACCGGCCGTCACGCGCCTTCCACGCCCACCAGCTCTTCCAGCGCGGAGAACGGCACCGTCGCGTCC
>JBOGDL010000093.1:0-4774 GCA_050701815.1 Micromonosporaceae bacterium
ACGTCGACAAGGCCGCCGACCCGGTGTGTGTCAGTGAGCTGATCGACGCCAGCCTGGACCGGCTCGGGGTGTGCAACCGGCTCAACCTGCTGCTGACGCACGAGGCGGTATGGGATGTCGTGGTCCCCGCCGTCACCAAGCAGCTGGCGGAGCGCGATCCGGCGATCGCCGTGTCGTTGCCGCCGCACGACCACCCCCTGGGGCACGAGTGGGCCCTCGACGCCTCAGGCGAAGCGACCGTCACCATCGCGCCAGCCACGTCAGCCGTGGAAGCCGCCCAGATCGCCAATCAGCAGACCTCGGGACTGGCCGCCGCGGTCGTCACCGAAGACGCTTCGGCGGCGCGGGAGTTTCTTTCCACGTACGCGGGGACCGGTGGTTTCTGGAACGCGCCGCCGCGCCTGTTGGACGGGTTCAAGCTGCTGTCCGTGCCGGAGACCGGCATCAACATCGATCGGGTGCCGGGGCCCCGTGGTCCGGTCACGTTCCGCGACCTGCACCTGCGGCAGTACGTGATCGCGCCCGCGAACCGCGCCGCGCAGCTGACCGACTGACCCGCCCGGCGCCGACGACACGGAGCCAGCCGGGTCCGGTGCTGACCAGGCCGCCCCCAGTGTTGATCAAGGGATTGGTGACACGACACGCCGACGACACGCGAACCAATCCCTTGATCACCGCGAGCGGGTGGGGCGGGGCGGCAGGCGGCAGGCGGCAGGCGGCGACGCGAGGGGCCGGGGCGGCAGGCGGCTAACAGACGGCAAGCCAGAAGGGAGCGTCCAGTGGCAGGTTGGCAGTTCTGGGTGGATCGCGGGGGCACGTTCACCGACATCGTCGCGCGCACGCCGCAGGGCGAGCTGGTCACGCACAAGCTGCTCTCAGAAAACCCGTCCCGCTACCGGGACGCCGCCGTGGCGGGGATCCGGGTGTTGCTCGGCATCGATGATCAGGCGCCGCTGCCGGCGGAGCAGATCGACTCGGTGCGGATGGGCACCACGGTCGCGACCAACGCGCTGCTGGAGCGCAAAGGTGAGCCGACTGCGCTGGTGATCACGAAGGGGTTCGCCGACGCGCTGCGGATCGCGTACCAGAATCGGCCCCGGATCTTCGACCGCAACATCGTGTTGCCGCAGATGCTCTACGACCGGGTGATCGAGGTCGACGAGCGGATCACCGCCGACGGCACGGTGCTGCGAGCCCCCGACCTGGACTCGCTCGCCGGGGCGCTGCGCCAGGCACACGACGACGGGATCCGGGCCGTCGCCGTGGTGTGCATGCACAGCCACCTGTTCCCGGACCATGAACGCCAGATCGCCGCGCTCGCTGAGCAGACCGGTTTCGCGCAGGTGTCACGCTCCAGCGAGGTGAGCCCGCTGATGAAGCTGGTGCCGCGGGGTGACACCACGGTGGTCGACGCGTACCTGTCCCCGGTGCTCGGCCGGTACGTGGACCAGGTCGCCGAGCAGCTCCGCCCCGCCGACGGCGGCGAGTCGTCAGCGAAGCAGCCGCGGCTGATGTTCATGCAGTCCAACGGCGGCCTGGCTGAGGCGGGTCACTTCCGGGGCAAGGACGCGATCCTGTCCGGACCCGCCGGCGGGATCGTCGGGATGGCGCGGATGTCCCGGCTCGCCGGGTTCGACGAGGTGATCGGCTTCGACATGGGCGGCACGTCCACCGACGTGTCCCACTACGCCGGCGAGTACGAGCGGGTGTTCCACACCCAGGTGGCGGGGGTGCGGCTGCGCGCTCCGATGCTGGACATCCACACCGTGGCTGCCGGTGGCGGCTCGATCCTGCACTTCGACGGCAGCCGGTACCGGGTCGGCCCCGACTCGGCGGGCGCGTCACCCGGGCCGGCCTGCTACCGCAACGGCGGGCCGCTCACGCTCACCGACGCCAACGTGATGCTGGGCCGGATCCAGCCCGACCACTTCCCGTACGTGTTCGGCCCGGACGCGGACCAGCCGCTGGACGCGGAGCTGGTGCGGCAGCGCTTCGCCGAGCTGGCTGAGGACATCACCCGGCAGACCGGGGACGACCGCACCCCGGAGCAGGTCGCGGAAGGCTACCTGCAGGTCGCGGTGGCCAACATGGCGAACGCGGTGAAGAAGATCTCGGTGCAGAAGGGGCACGACGTCACGACGTACGCGCTGACCACGTTCGGCGGCGCCGGTGGCCAGCACGCCTGCGCGGTGGCCGACTCGTTGGGCATCCGCACGGTGCTGGCGCCGCCCATGGCGGGAGTGCTCTCGGCGCTCGGCATCGGCCTCGCCGACACCACGGAGATGCGGCAGCAGTCGGTGGAGGTCCCGCTCGACGCCGCCGCGCTGCCCCGGTTGAACCAGGTCGCCGACGCGCTCGCCGCCACGGCCCGCGACGAGTTGCTGGACCAGGAGGTGCCGGAAGACCGGATCCGGGTGAGCCGGCAGGTGCACCTGCGGTACGACGGCGCCGACACCGCGCTGGCGGTGGAGCTGTCCGATCTCGATCAGATGGGCGCGGCCTTCGAAGCCGCGTACCGGCGGCACTACTCGTTCCTGATGGACCGGCCGCTGGTGGCCGAATCGGTCTCGGTCGAAGCGGTGGGGCTTGCCGACCAACCCGACCTGTCGGACGCCGCGCCGCAACCACACCCCACCACGGCGCCGAGCCCGGATGCCGATGCCAAGGACCAGACCCCGCCGAAGGTCCAGCTGTACGCCAACGGCGCCTGGCGGCAAGCGCCGCTGCGGCGCCGGGAATCGCTGTGTCCTGGTGACGTGGTCACCGGGCCGGCGATCGTCGCGGAGGCGAACGCGACCACGGTGGTGGACGCCGGCTGGCAGGCCGCCGTGACCGACATCGGCCATCTCGTGGTACGGCGGATGCGCTCGCATGCGGACTCGTCCGGGGTGAGCGCCGAGGTGGACCCGGTGATGCTGGAAATCTTCAACAACTTGTTCATGTCCATCGCCGAGCAGATGGGCGCCCGGCTGGAGCAGACCGCGCAGTCGGTCAACATCCGGGAACGGTTGGACTTCTCCTGCGCTCTGTTCGACCCGGAAGGCAACCTGATCGCGAACGCGCCGCACATCCCGGTGCACCTCGGTTCCATGGGAACCAGCGTGAAAGAGGTGGTGCGCCGTAGCGGCGCGAAGATGAAACCCGGCGATGTGTACGCGGTGAACGACCCGTACCACGGGGGCACCCACCTACCCGACGTCACCGTGGTGACACCGGTGTTCGGCGCCCCGGGCGCCGGCAGCGACTCCGGCAGTGAGCTGCTCACCCCGGTCGACAGCGACCCCACCGCCGAGCCTGGCGAGGGCCCGGCGGGCGGCGACCGGCAGATCCTGTTCTACGTGGCATCCCGCGGGCATCACGCCGAGATCGGCGGGCTCACCCCCGGGTCGATGCCGGCGGATAGCCGCCACGTGGACGAAGAGGGGGTGCTGTTCGACAACTGGCTGTTGGTGGACGCCGGCCGGCTCCGGGAGCAGGAGACGTTGCGGCTGCTCTCCGAGGCGAGGTACCCGTCCCGGAACCCGGAGGTCAATCTGGCGGACCTACGCGCAAAGATCGCCGCGAATGCGAAAGGCGTGGAAGAGGTCGGCAAGATGATCGACCACTTCGGGCTGGACGTGGTGCAGGCGTACATGCGGCATGTGCAGGACAACGGCGAGGAAGCCGTACGCCGGGTGATCGAAGCGCTGAGCGACGGCGAGTACCAGTACGAGATGGACTCCGGCGCGGTGATCTCGGTGCGGGTCTCGGTCGACCGGGAGCAGCGGACGGCGACCATCGACTTCACCGGCACCTCGCCGCAACTGGGCACCAACTTCAACGCGCCCTCGTCGGTGGCCTCCGCCGCGGTGATGTACGTGTTCCGAACCCTGGTCGGCGACACCGGCGCCTCCCACGCCGCAGGTGTCGATCAAGCCGGCCCCGACAAGCCAGGCCCGGAGCAGGGCGCGGCCGGGGCGTCGCTGGACATTCCGCTGAATGACGGGTGTCTGCGACCGCTGACCCTGGTGATCCCGGACGGTTGCATGCTGGCGCCGCGGCACCCAGCCGCGGTGGTGGCCGGAAACGTGGAGACCTCGCAGGCCATCACCGGCGCCTTGTACGCCGCGCTGGGGGTGCAGGCCGAGGGCTCCGGGACGATGAACAACATCACCTTCGGCAACCAGCGGCACCAGTACTACGAGACCGTGGGCTCGGGTTCCGGCGCCGGGGAAGGGTTCGAGGGCGCGGCGGTGGTGCAGACCCACATGACCAACTCCCGGCTCACCGACCCTGAGGTGCTCGAGACCCGCTTTCCGGTGCTCCTGGAGGAGTTCGCGATCCGGCGTGGCAGTGGCGGCGCCGGACGCTGGCCCGGCGGGGACGGCGCGATCCGGCGGATCCGGTTCACCGAGCCGGTGACCGTGAGCACCTTGACCAGCCACCGGCGGGTGCCGCCGTACGGGCTGAGGGGTGGCTCGCCTGGCGCGCTGGGCGCCAACCGGGTGCACCGCGCCGACGGCAGCGTGGTCGAGGTCGCCGGCTGCGACTCGGTGCAGGTGGAAGCGGGGGACGTGTTGGTGGTGGAGACCCCGGGCGGCGGCGGGTACGCCACAGCTCCGCGCCGTCAAGAGTGACTTAAGTAAAGTACTTTAGACACAGATCTGTCAGCGCCCCGACGCCGAGGAAGGACCGCCATGCGTCTCGCCGTGCCGGACCTCGTTTCCAACTCGTACTTCCCCGCCATCGCCGCGGTCGAACTCGGATACCTGCGGGACGAGGGGCTCGACGTGGA
>JBOGDL010000094.1:0-22918 GCA_050701815.1 Micromonosporaceae bacterium
TCGTCGCTGGAAAGGGATCCCTGTGAGCCTGTGGCAGTCGATGCGCCAAGAGACGGTCGGCGCTGTGCGTTCGGTGTGTTACGACCTCGTCGGGTTGTTCAAGTCTCGGGGCAAGTCGAAGCGCGTCATCGTCAGCGTTGACATTCAACGTCGGGACATTCAACGCCACCGGACCCCGCGCCACGATCCCCGAAGCAATGACCCCTGGGGCATCAACCCGCGGCGCAATGACCCCCGATCCGACGAGACCAAGCGTCTCGCCACCCGGCGTCTCGCCACCCGACGCCTCGACGCGCAGGGTGTCAGCGCCCGGGGTGTCGACGCCCGGCGAGGTCGACCCGCCCACCGACTGGCGATCACCGCGGCGGTGGTCACCACAGTCGCAGCGGGCGGGGTCGCCGGCTCCGTCGCGTTGATCAGCGGGTTGAGCCGTCCGGCCACGGAACGAGCCGCGGACGCTCACGACGGCAGTCGCGCCGAGTCTGACGCGATGACCTCCGAGGTGGGACGCGCCGGAAGCCCAGAAGCTCCCGAGCTGGCGCCGCCCCTGCCGCCGGAGGCGTCGGCGTCGCCGTCGCCGTCGGTGTCAGCCTCGCCGTCGAAGAAGCCGAAGCCGAAGCCGACCAAGCCGCCGGCGCCGACCCCGGCGCCGTCATCACCATCGACGCCGCCATCGGCGTCGCCTTCCCTGTCGCCGTCGGGATCCACGACCCCCGCGGCGTGAGCTCCGCGAGCCCTGCCTCGTGAGCTGTTCGCCACAGTTGGCGGCGCGCCGGCGCTGACGCAAAACCGACAACCCGGCACTCGCATGCCGTGCGCCCGGAGCCAGCGCCGCCTGGATCCGGGCGCACACCCGCGATGATCTCGAATGATCACGGGGTGTTTGCGTACGCATGCACAGGGTTTGACGCTTCCCACCGTAGACTCGCAGGCGATGGACACCACAGTCGCCGACCCGTTGATCGGGGCGCTGCTGGACGGTCGCTACCGGATCCACAGCCGGATCGCCCGGGGTGGCATGGCGACCGTCTACCGCGCGGTTGACGAGCGGCTTGAGCGGGTCGTCGCGGTCAAGGTGATCAAGCCGTCGCACGCCGGCAACACCGAGTTCCTGAGCAAGTTCGACCAGGAAGCGAAAACCATCGCACGGCTGACACACCCCAATGTGGTCTCGGTGTACGACACCGGGGAACACGAGGGTCTGCCCTACCTGGTGATGGAGCTGATCCAGGGTCGCACCCTGCGGGAGCTGCTCACCCAGCGAAAGCGGCTGAGCCCGGCGGAGGCGATCGCGGTGGCCGATCCGCTGCTGTCGGCGGTCGCGGCGGCGCACCGAGCGGGCCTGGTGCACCGGGACGTGAAGCCGGAAAACGTGCTGATCGGCGAGGACGGCACGGTGAAAGTCGCCGACTTCGGGCTGGCCCGCGCGGTGGAGGCGAGCAGCGAGGACGGCGACGGGCAGCTGATGGCCACAGCGGCGTACGTGGCGCCGGAACTGGTCACGCAGGGCCGATCGGATCCCCGCGCGGATGTCTACTCAGCCGGCACGGTGCTCTTCGAGATGCTCACGGGCAAGGTCCCGTACGGCGGGGAGCAGACCGCCGACGTGGCGCACCAGCACGTGGAGCAGGACGTGCCGCCGCCGTCGAGCGTGGTCGGCGATGTGCCGAAGGCGCTGGACGATCTGGTGGTGCGCGCCACCCGCCGTGACCCGAGCGCCCGGCCCGCAGACGCCGACGCTTTCCTGGCCGGGCTGCGCGCGGCTTCCGAGGCCATCGGGTTGGACCCGGATCTGGCGCAGACCCGCCCCATCGCCCGCGTGGTGGCGCGTGCCGCGGTGGCGCCGGCGTGGGAGCGCGACTACGAGGAGCCGTACGACGATTACCACGAGTACGCCGACTACCCCCGCGAGCCCCGCCGCCGCACCGGGTTGGCGATCGCCGCCGCGGTGGTGGTGTTCGGGCTGCTGGTCGCGGTCGCGGGCTGGTGGTTGGGCGCCGGCCGTTACACCGAGACGCCGTCGTTGCTGACAATGACGAAACAGGAGGCCGAGGCGGTCGCGAAGCGTCAAGGCTTCGCGGTCGAGTTCAAGAGCCGCTACAGCGAGCAGACGCCGAAAAACGTGGTGCTCGATCAGGAGCCGGGCCCCCGGGAGCGGATCGTCCAGGGTGGCACGATCACCGTGGTGATCTCGCTCGGCCCTGAGCGCCACGAGGTCCCCGACCTGGTCGGTGTGAACGTCGACAAGGCGGTCTCCGAGTTACGGGAGCGAAAGCTGGAACCGGACATCAAGAAGCGCTACAGCGACACCGTGCCGCGCGACTCGGTGATCTCCACCAGCCCCCAAGCCGGCAAGCGGCTCAGTCCAGGCTCAACAGTCACGGTGACAGCGAGCAAAGGCCAGGCGCCGATCACGGTTCCGGACGTGGTGGGCGAACACGTGACGGTGGCGCAGCAGGAGCTCGAAGACGCCGGACTGACAGTCGTCGTGGAGACCGAGCACAGCACCGAGGTGGAACGCGACCACGTGATCAGCCAGGATCCGAAACCGGGCACGGGCGCCGGAGAGCGGGCCGAGGTCACCCTGGTGGTGAGTTCGGGGCCGCCGCAGGTCGAGGTGCCTGACGTGGTGGGCGAGACCCAGAGCGACGCCGAGACGATCCTGCAGGACGCGGGCTTTGACGTGCAGGTCTTCAAGGTCCCTTACGCCGAGGACATGGTTCGCGAGCAGAACCCGAACGGCGGCGAGACCGCGGACAAGGGCAGCACCGTGACGATCTGGGTCTACTAGGTGGCGCCGCCCGTTCACACCCCGATTGGAGCGCATGCCCCGACCGCCGGGGGGATCGCCGCGAAAGCCCTGCCGTACGCGGATGCCGTGGGCGCCGAATGCCTGCAGGTGTTCATCTCCAACCCCCGCGGCTGGGTGCTGTCGAAGCCCAACCCGTCCCAGGAGGAGGCGTTCGCCACCGGCTGCGCCGAACGCGGCATCGTGACGTACGCGCATGCGTCCTTGTTGACGAACCTGGGCTCCCCGACCACGCAGACCGTGGAGCGGTCCGCCGCCACGTTGCGGCACGCGTTGCTGCGGGGCGCCGCGATCGGGGCGGCTGGTGTGGTCTTCCACGCTGGCAGCGCAGTGGATCCGGACCACTACCCGACAGCGCTGCGCCAGGTTCGCCGGGAGCTGCTCCCGTTGTTGCAGGAGGCCTCCCAGCTCGGGCAGCCGAAGCTGCTGGTGGAGCCAAGCGCCGGAGGGGGTCGCTCGCTCGCCGCGACGGTGCCGGAGTTGGGCCCGTACCTGGAGGCGGTCGACGGTCACCCGTGGTTGGGGGTGTGCCTGGACACCTGCCACGCATACGCCGCCGGGCATGACCTGGCCGCCGAAGGGGGCATGACCGCGACCCTGGACGCGTTGGTCGCCACGGTGGGGGTCGACCGGCTGGCGCTGCTGCACGTGAACGACTCCAAGGACGGGCTGGGCTCCGCCCGGGACCGGCACGAGAACGTGGGGAAAGGGCAGATCGGCGAAGCCGGGTTCGCCGAGTTGCTCGCCCACCCGGCCACTGACGGTGTGCCGATCATCGTGGAGACACCCAGCTCTCCCGACGGCGCCGGACACGCGGCCGACATCGATCTGCTGAAGCGGCTCCGCGCCAGCTCTCCGCTCGCCCGGCAGACCTGACGCCGCGCGGGAGCCCCGACGGCGCTGTGAGCCTCGGGATTTCCCGGCGGGCCTGAACACTCCGGTATGAACGCCGCCACAGCCCCTTGCGTTCATGGACAAGGTTAGGCAAACCTTTGTTAGGTGACGCTTAGCGCGTTGCCTTGCTGAAGTCGTGAGTCACCCCTCAGGAGGCCAGGGTGTACGTGTGTGTCTGCGCCCGCGTCGCAGAGCGGGAGGTCCGTTCCGCGATCCACAGCGGCGCGTGCACCGAAGAGGCGGTGGGCGCCGCCTGTGGCGCCGGCGTCAACTGTGGTTCCTGCCTGGATCGGATCTTCGAGCTGCTCGACGAATCAGGCGCTCAGATGCCGGTGGCCGCGCCCGGCTGAGACTGCCGGCTGAGCCCCGCTCCCAAGCAGCGCCAGCGACCTGCCGGTTGAGCCTGTCGAGCTGTGAGCTGAGCCCCCGACGTCTAGGCTGGGGCAGATCAACACGGCGAGGGGGCTCTACAAGCATGCAGGGTGAAGCGAGTGTCGTCGAATATCTCAATCAACAACTCACGGCCGAGCTGACCGCGATCAACCAGTACTTCCTGCACGCCAAGATGCAGCAGAACTGGGGCCACTCCACACTCGCGGCGCACACCCGGGCTGAGTCCTTCGACGAGATGCGCCACGCTGAGGTGTTGACGGACCGAATCCTGTTCCTGGAGGGGCTCCCGAATTACCAGCGGCTGTCCCCGTTGCGGATTGGCGAGACCGTCAAGGAACAGTTCCAGTGCGACATGAAAATCGAGGTGGAGGCGGTCACCCGACTCCGGGACGGCATCGCCCACATGCGCTCGGTGGGCGACATCACCTCCGCCAAGATCTTCGAGGACATCCTCGCCGACGAGGAGCACCACATCGACTACCTGGAGACCCAGCTGGACCTGATCGAGAAGCTGGGTGAGCAGCTGTACCTGCAGAACGTCACCGAACACCCCTCCCCCGGCGACAGCTAGGTGTGATGTCCCACAGGGCGTGGGCGCCTCGGCCGGGGCGCGGCCGGGGATCAGCTGAAAGCGCCGCGGGGCTGGCTCAGCCGAGCAGGCCGCCCAACACGTCGACAGCCCGCTCGATGCCGGCGTCGTCCACGTCGTAGTGGGTGACCAGCCGGGCGAACCGGGGGCCCATCACGCCGATCAACACCCCTTGGCTGGCAGCGCCTGCCGCCAGGTCAGCGGCGTCCACGGTCGCCTTGGCAAGGTCCAGCGGCACGATATTGGAACGCACCCGCTGCGGCTCGACCACCCCGTAGACGCCCAGCGCCTCAGCCAACCGGCGCGCCCGCGCATGGTCGTCCGCGAGCCGGGCCACATGCTCACGTAACACATGCTGGCCGGCTGCCGCGAGGATCCCCGCTTGACGCATCCCGCCGCCCATCCGCTTTCGCAGCGTGCGAGCCCGCGCGATCCGCTCCGCGGAAGAGATCAGCAACGAGCCGGCAGGGGCGCCCAGCCCCTTCGACAGGCACACCGACAGGGTGTCGAAAAGCCGACCGTACGCAGCCAGCGGCACCCCGTCCGCGATATGCGCATGCCAGATTCGGGCGCCGTCGCAATGCAGCGCCACCCCCGCCTCGCTGGTGAGATCCCGCAGCCGGCGCAACGCGTCGAGCGGCAGCACAGCGCCGCCGCCCCGATTGTGGGTCTGCTCGACGGCCACCCCCCGGGTGGGCACCGCGTGATAGCCCGCGGGGCGCAGCATGCCGGCCACCGCGTCAGGATCCAGCTCGCCGCCGTGGGACGGCCAGGTGCGGGTGGAGACGCCGCCCAGCGCCGCCGCCGCCCCCATCTCGTACGTGACCACGTGCGCGTCCGCGTCGGTCAGCAGCTCCTCGCCGGGCGGGACGAGTGTCGCGACCGCGATCTGGTTCGCCATCGAGCCGGTGGGGACGAACATCGCGGCTTCGTGCTCGAACATCGCCGCGACCTCGGCCTCCAGCGCGTTGACCGTCGGGTCCTCGCCGTACACGTCGTCGCCCACCTCGGCGGAGGCGATCGCGGCCCGCATCGCGGCGGTGGGGCGAGTCACGGTGTCGCTGCGAAGGTCCACCGGCACCTCGGGCGTGGTTGCCTGCGCGGTCTCAGCCTGGCCCGCCGGCTCGGTTGACGCAGCCACCTCAGCCCCTCAGCATCTCGGCCACCAGGAACGCCAGCTCCAGCGACTGCTGGGTGTTCAACCGGGGGTCACAGGCGGTCTCGTACCGCCCGGGCAGGTGGTGGTCCTGCAGGGACTGCGGCCCGCCCAGGCATTCGGTGACGTCCTCGCCGGTCAGTTCGACGTGCAGCCCGCCAGGGTGGGTACGCAGGTCACGGTGCACTTCGAAGTAGCCCAGCACCTCGTCCACGATGCGATCGAAGTGCCTGGTCTTGTAGCCGTTGGACGACTCCACCGTGTTGCCGTGCATCGGGTCGCACTGCCAGACCACCTTGCACCCGGCGGCGGTGACCTTCTCCACGATCGGGGGCAGGGTGTGCCGGACCTTGTCGTTGCCCATCCGGCTGATCAAGGTCAGCCGGCCCGGGATGTTGTCCGGGTTCAGCTTCTCGCACAGTTCGACCGCAAGGTCCGGGCTCGAGGTCGGCCCCAGCTTGACCCCGATCGGGTTGGCGATCCGGGAGATGAAATCCAGGTGAGCGCCGTCCAGCTGACGGGTCCGGTCTCCGATCCAGAGGAAGTGCCCGGACAGCCCGTACGCCTGGCTGCCGACGATCCTGGTCAGCGCGCGGTCGTACTCCAAGGCGAGCGCCTCGTGGCTGCAGTACAGGGTGACGCCGTGCAGCGCGTCGTCATCCACCCCGCAGGCTTCCATGAAGCTCAGCGCCCGGTCGATCTCGCGGGCGATCGCCTCGTACCGCTCCCCTGCCGGGGACTGCAGCACGAAGTCCTTGTTCCACATGTGCACCGCCCGCAGGTCAGCCATTCCCGCCGACAGGTACGCCCGGAGCATGTTCATCGCCGAGGACGAGTTCGCGTACGCCCGGATCATGCGCTGCGGATCGGCCACCCGAGCCTCAGGCGCCGGCTCCAGCGAGTTGATCATGTCGCCCCGGTACACCGGCAGGCCCAACGAGTCGAGATCGTTCGAGCGGGGCTTGGTGTACTGGCCGGCGACCCGGAACACCTTCACCACCGGGACGCTCGCGGCGTACGTCAGCACCACCGCCATCTGCAACAGCGTCCGCGCGTTGGCCAGCAGGTGGGAGTCGGTGTTGTCGACGAAGGTCTCCGCGCAGTCACCGCCCTGCAGCAGGAACGCCTCGCCTTCGGCCACCGCCGCCAGCCGGCTGCGGAGCATGTCCACCTCATGCGCCGCCACGATCGGGGGCACGCTGGTCAGCGTCTGGGACACATCGTCGACCGCCTGCAGATCAGGCCATGGCGGCATCTGAGCGCGCGGCAGGTCGCGCCAGTTGTCCAGACCGTACTTCTCGATCTCGGAAGGGTCGATCACTGGCCGGCTGAGCAGAAGGCCGGGGTTGCGGAACTCATGCCATTCGCGACTCTGATGACTCACGGAGTACAGCGTAAGGGCGCCGCTGGGCTCGCCGTCACCCGTGACCCCGGTCCCGGGCACCCTGCGTGCGAAGGGAATTAGTGAAATCACACAATCGCTCGCTTATAATCACGCGCCCCGCAGCTCTCTAGGAGTGTTCCGCGGCGATCTCCCGGGCCCGGTCCCGAGCCGCGGAGAGCGCGTCGATCAACGCCGCCCGCACCCGGTGGCGTTCCAGCTCCCGGATCGCGTTGATGGTGGTGCCCGCCGGGGAGGTCACCGCCTCCCGCAGCGTCACCGGATGCTCGCCGGAGTCCCGCAACATCACCGCCGCGCCGATCGCCGCCTGCACGATCAGATCGTGCGCGTCGCGACGAGGCAACCCCAGCAGGATCCCCGCGTCGGTCATCGCCTCCACCAGAAAATAGAAGTACGCCGGTCCTGAGCCCGACAGCGCGGTGACCGCGTCTTGCTGGGACTCCGGCACCCTGATGGTGCGGCCCAAAGGCGTGAACATCTCCTCGGCCAGCGTCAGGTGCTCGCCGGTGGCGTGGCTGCCGGCTGAGATCGCGGTCATCGCCTCGTCCACCAGCGCCGGCGTGTTCGACATCACCCGCACCACCGGGGTGCCAGCCGCCAGCCGCTTCTCGAAGAACGCGGCAGGCAGCCCCGCGCAGATCGAGATCACCAAGGCTTCGGTCGGGATCTTGGGGCCCAGGCTCTCCAGCAAACCGGGGGCATCCTGCGGCTTCACCGCGATCGTGATCACCTCGGCGGCGGCCACCGCCTCCTCGTTGGAGAGCACCTGGATGCCGTACCGCTCGCGCAGCCGCTCTGCTCGCTCCTGCCGCCGCGCGGTGGCGATCAGCTTGCTCGCCGGCCAGCCCGCGCGGAGTAGGCCGGAGAGCATCGTCTCCCCCATCTTTCCGGCGCCGATCACCGCCACCGTGTGCATCTGGTCAGCCATGCGCCCAACCCTATGCTGGGCTGGCTGCGAGCCTCATGAAGGGCCAAGGATCTTCATGAGCTGGCCGGGGACTCCTCGGCCGAAGGCGGATCCATGCCGCATCTGCGCGACGCGCGCGACGCGTCATGGGAGCAGGTGCGGTGGATGGCCCCCCGGCCGAGGAGCCCGCTGGCGCCTCTGATCAGCCGAAGAAGACTTCCGCCTCGGCGTACCGGTCCACCGGCACCGTCTTGAGCTCCTTGGTGGCTTCCTCAAGCGGCGCCCGGACGATCTCGGTGCCCCGCAGCGCCACCATCTTGCCCCAGTCGCGGTCGCTCACCGCGTCGATCGCGTGCAGCCCGAAGCGGGTCGCCAGCACCCGGTCGAACGCGGTCGGCGTGCCGCCCCGCTGCACGTGGCCCAACACCACCGCGCGGGCTTCCTTGCCGGTGCGCTTCTCCACCTCGTCCGCCAGCCACTGGCCGATGCCGCCAAGCCGCACATGGCCGAACGCGTCGAGTTGCTCGTTCTTGAGCAGGTTGCCGCCGTCGGCGGGCATGGCGCCTTCGGAGACCACCAGGATCGGCGAGTACCGGGTCTTGAACCGCTGCTCGATGTACTCGCACACCTTGTCCAGGTCGAACGGCCGCTCCGGGAGCAGGATCACGTTGGCGCCGCCGGCCATCCCGGAGTGCAACGCGATCCAGCCGGCGTGGCGTCCCATCACCTCGACCACGACGGTTCGGTGGTGGCTCTCCGCCGTGGTGTGCAGGCGGTCGATCGCCTCCATCGCGATGTTGACCGCGGTGTCGAAGCCGAAGGTGTAGTCGGTGGCGCTGAGATCGTTGTCGATCGTCTTCGGGACGCCGACCACCTGCACCCCGTAGTCGTGCAGCTTCTTCGCCACCCCGAGGGTGTCCTCGCCCCCGATCGCCACCAGGGCGTCGACTTCCAGTTTGGCGAGATTCTCCTTGATCTGCTCCACCGCGCCATCGATCTTGAACGGGTTGGTACGCGAGGAGCCCAGCACCGTGCCCCCGCGCGGCAGGATGCCCCGCACCTGCTCGATGCCGAGTGGTCGGGTGTCGGCCTCCAACGGGCCCCGCCAACCGTCTCTGAACCCAATGAACTCATGACCCAGCGCAACGCCTTTGCGCACCACAGCTCGGATGACCGCGTTCAATCCCGGGCAGTCGCCGCCACCCGTGAGCACGCCAATCCGCATCTGGTTCCTCCCTGAGGACTACCAATTCCTTCGGTGTCGTCAACGGGAGTTGGCGCCGTTGCCACGCCCCCGCTGGAACAGTAGTTGCCGGCCACACCTACCGGCAGGTACGAGCGGCTGTCACGGCGCCTCGTGAGCGGTATCACCAACCATCTCGCCACCGACCGCGCGCTCGCGGTCCGACGTTTCTCGTCACCGCCGCAGCAGGCCCGGCGCGCCCACAGTAGGCCGGCTACGCCAAGCCGCCCTGCCCGGAGGGGCCGCCCGGCTCTGGGCCGCCACCCTGCCAGGAAGCGCCCTGCCCCGAGGCGCCGCCCAGCCCGGAGCCGGCGCCCATCGCGCGCCAACGGGCGAGGTTATGCCGCGCGTCGGCCAGTGCGTCGTGTTGATCGTCGCCGGCGCCGGGGAGCGGCGGGCGACCCACGTCCTCCCAGCGCTGTCGCAGATCCTTGGTGAAGCGAGGGATGGCGCGGGGCAAAGCCGTCATCGAGCCCCATAGCTGGCACAGGACCACGTGATCGTACGCGGCGAACCACGCCCACAGCTCCAGCTGGCGGTCCAGCTTCTGCCGCAACGGGGCGACCAGGAAGTCGTACAGGTCGGCGCGGATCCGGGCTCGGTCCCGCCACGCCGGATCCGCGGGTGAGGGCAGCTTGTCGAGCACGTTGCGGCGCACCCAGGGAACCGCCGCGCGATCGTCGAACTCTGTCGACACCGCGTAGAACTCACGGCCATGCTCATCGACCACACCGATCGAGACCAGATCGATGGTGCGGCCGTCCTCGATGAACTCGCAGTCATAAAAGTACCGATAGGGCATCCCCGACATCTTCTCCCACAAACGCCCTTGCTGTTCCCTCGACCCGGCTGCGGGCATTCTGGCCTGCGGCTTCGCCGTCATAGGGTCCCCCGCATGACGTTCTCGATAGTGGCTCGCTCCGCCGACGGGCTGGAACACGGCATCGCGGTGGCGAGCAAGTTTCTCGCGGTCGGCGCCGCGGTGCCGGCCGCCGAAGCCGATATCGGCGCGCTGGCCACCCAGTCGTACGCCAACCTGGCGTACCGGTCACAGGGTCTGCATCTGTTGCGCACCGGGGTGAGCGCTTCGGGAGCAGTCGCCGGGCTGACCGCGGCGGACCCGGAGCGCGCCACCCGCCAGCTCGGTGTGGTGGCCGCGACCGGTGACGGCGCCACCTACACCGGCGACGACTGCCACGCCTGGGCAGGCGGTGTGACCGGCCCCGGGTACGCCATCCAGGGCAACATCCTGACGGGCCCAGAGGTGGTCCAGGCGATGGAGTCGGCCTGGCTGAAATCCGAATCGGAACCCGGCATCGGGTTCGCGGAGCGGTTGCTGGCGGCGCTTGCCGCGGGGGACGCCGCGGGTGGTGACAAACGGGGCCGGCAGAGCGCGGCGCTCCTGGTGGCGGCGAAGGCCGCCGGGTACGGCGGGCATTCCGACATCTCCATCGACCTGCGCGTGGACGACCACCGTGACCCGGTCGTCGAGATGGCCCGGCTGCTGCGCCTGCACCGCCGCTTCTTCACCCCCGCCGACCCGGATCAGGCCCTCCCGCTCTCCAGCGAGCTCGCCAATGAGGTGTGGGTGCGTCTGGCTGCGCTCGGCCACGCCGTGGGACAGCTCCCGGCGGGACGCTCGACGCAGGCGCTCGACGACGCTCTCACCTCATGGGCAGGAGTGGAGAACTACGAGGAGCGCCTGCTTCCCGGCAAGATCGACCCGGAGGTGCTGGACGCGCTCAGAGAGGCGACCCCACACCAACAGGCCTAGCTCCCGGAGGGGCAAACCGGATCAATCCCCACTGTCTATAGCAGACAGTCTGTCACGCAACCGATACGACGGCAGTCATCACCACGCCCGGCCGACATGGTCTAGTGATGTGATGGTGGCTGACAGCCACCGACCTGCTCAGGGGCTCATTGACGGACAAGGAGGGTGACCGGGTGGATCCACGTGGTCCCAGCGCACGCGATCCGCTTGCCGATGTGGAGCTGTTCTCTGGCCTGGAGCCGGATGTGCGGCGCCGAGTCATGGCCGCTGCTGTCCCCCGCAGGTACCGGAGGCGGCAACTGCTCTTCATGGAAAATGACCCCGGCGAGTCTCTGATTGTGCTCCGGCGCGGCGCGGTCGCGGTGTTCCGCACCGCCCCCAGCGGGGACCGGGCGATCCTCACAGTGCTGCGTCCGCCCGACGTGCTGGGCGAGGTGTCGCTGCTCGACGGATCCGCCCGATCAGCCTCCGCGGAGGCGATCGAGGACACCGTCGCCCTCGCCCTGTCCCGCAGCGCCTTTCTCGACCTGGTCCATGTGAACCCGACGATTCTGGACGCGGTGATGCGCTCGCTGGGCGGGCTGATCCGCCGACTCACCGAGCAGAACGCGGACCACATTTTTCTGGATCTCCCGGGTCGCGTGGCCAAGTCTCTGGTGCGCCTGGCGGGCCCCAGCCCAGCGGCGATGGTCACCATCGAGTTGAACCAGACTCAGCTCGCCGAGTTGGCGGGCGGCTCCCGACAAAGCGTGAACCAGGCGCTCAACTCCTTCGCGGGACGCGGCTGGCTGCGCACCGAGGGCCGCCGGACCGTGGTGACGGATCTGCGGGCGTTGCGCCGGCGCGCCGGGATGGACTGAGCTCAAGGGCTCGACTATCGAACGATCACCGTGATCCGTTGCGCCGCGTTGTTCGCCATCCCTTGCACGTTCCACACCTGCTCCACCGGCTGAATCTCACCGGAGTGGTCGGTGGCGCGGACCAGCAGTTCGCAGCGACCCGGTTTGGTCGCTGACCACGGGCAAGTCCAGCGGCGCCAGGCCCAGCGGCTCTGGGCGGGTTCCAGGTCCGCGTCCCGCCAACTGAGACCACCGTCCACACTGACCTGCACCGAGGTCACCGGGGGCGCCCCGGACCAGGCCCGGCCCTCCAACACGTGCTCGCCCGCGGATACCACCCGGCGCCGGGACATGAAGTCCGGAAAGCCGGGCGGGATCATCAGCGCCCGGGGGCGGATCCGGGCAACTGGTTCGCCGGCTTCGTCAGGGTGCTGTTTCAGGCGGTACGCGACAGCGTTCTGAAACCCGGTGAACGGCTGGCTCGTCACGGTGATCGACCGCAACCACTTCACCTGCGCCATCCCGTACCAGCCCGGCACGATCAAGCGCAATGGAAAGCCATGCTGCGGCGGCAACGGCTCAGCATTCATCTCGTACGCCAACAGGACGTTCTCACCCATCGCGTCCGCAAGCGAAAGCGCACGTTGGTAATCCTGCTCCACGCCACGCTCGACCCCGTGGTCATGTCCGGTGAAGACCACATCGACGGCGCCTGTCTCGGGCTCCGCCTGACGAAGCAACGGGGCTAGCGGCGTCCCCGTCCACACCGCTGTGCTGACCGCGTCATTCCACCAGGGCTGGCTCACCGGACGCGGCTCGAGCCGGGCGCGCCCGTTGCCGGCGCACTCCAGCGTCACCACCTCCGTGGCCCGGGACCGGCTGCGCAGCTCGGCAAGATCAAGAGCCATCGGATGACGCACCGCGCCGTTGATCTGAAGCCGCCACTCATGCGGTTCGACGAACGGCACGTCGTAGTGGACCAGCACATAGTGCAGTCCGACAGGGGTGATTTCGTGCCGCAGCGCTTCTGCGGGCGTCCCATGATTGCGTGCGGCCAGCTGCAGCTCGTCCAGCCCTACGCCCTCGCCCAGCTCGGCAACTCGCGACGGCCCGCTGAACTGCTCCATGACCTCAGGGTGCTCACGGGACCGCGCCACCCGCCATCGACCACCCGGTCATCGGCCCATCGGCCCACCGGCCAGCCCGGCTCCCGGCTGCGGCGGGCTAGGCGGCGACCGTCTGCCGCCGTCCGTTCGGCTCGAGTGGCTCGCCCCGGTCGATCGCGGCCTTGACCTTGGATGCGTACTGGTCGATGTACTCACGGCCGGAGAGCATCATCATCTCGTACATGATCTCGTCTGTGACCGAGCGCTCGATGAAGCGGTCGCCCGCCATGCCGGCGTACCGCTGGAAATTCAACGGCTTGCCAATCCGGATCTTGACGCGGACCAGTCGTGGGATCAGCTTGCCGACGGGTTGCACCACATCGGTGTTCATCATCAGCGCCGGGATCACCGGGGCGCCGGACTCCAGCGCCAGCCGCGCCACCCCGGTCTTGCCCCGGTAGAGCTTGCCGTCCGGAGACCGGGTGCCCTCCGGGTAGATCCCGAACAGCCTGCCTTCGGAGAGCACCCGCTTGGCGGTTTCCAGCGCGGCCTGCGCGGCTCGGCCGCCGGTGCGGTCCACCGGGATCGTCCCCACGCCCTTGAAGAAGAGCCGGGAGCACCATCCCTTGAATCCGCGACCGGTGAAGTATTCGCTCTTGCCCACGAAAACGATCTTCCGTTTCAGCACCAACGGCAGGAAGATCGAATCTGAGAACGACAGGTGGTTGCTGGCGAGGATCGCCGCACCCTCGTCAGGGATGTGCTCCAGCCCTTCAACGCTCGGCCGCCAGATCAACTTCAGCCAAGGCCCTAACACGATGAACTTGAGCACCCAATAGAGCACGCGCGTCCTCCCGCAGTATCCACCTGTGAGCCTACGGAGCCGAGCGTCCCATAGACAACGCGACACCGGCGCTGAGTTTGCGCCGTGTCAGGATTCATCACACCCGGAGTAGGCTGCCAACCGGGTCCACCACCCTGAACCCGATCACTCGGGCGTGCTGGCAAGTCCCGATCGTCGCGAGCGGAATCCAGAAGGATGAGTCGCAGGAGGAGGAGCCCCAACGCAGCTACGGGCGAGCACGAAACATGGCGAGCCGCCGGTTGGGCGGCGCAGCAGACCAGCGGACTTCTCAACAGGCCCAGCGCCGTGGAGGTGACGATGACCGAAAAGCCGCTTCGGCGCGGTCGACGGGACAACGGATTGAACGCCCATGAGTACGCGGTCGCCGCAGATGTCGACCCCCGAGTGGGCGAGCACCTGCTCGATGTCTTGGCTGACGAAGACATCGCCGCGTACCTGCAACCCACCTCTGACGTGTCCCCCGGCATGCTCGCCACCGTGCTGCCGAGCCGCCCCACCGACCGGCTGTACGTCGACCGGAGCCGGTTGGAGGAGGCGCACCTGCACGTACGCCGGCTGGGCGCGGAGACCCTTCGCAGTGACGATCTTGACGCCCGCTGGGCGGAGCTGGTCGCCCAGCTTGAGGCCGATGACGCTCATGACGAGGACGACCCCGAGAAAGGTCGGGAACCCACGCAGCGGACGGAAGGCGGAGACAGCGGCAAGCGCGCTGACACCGACGCGGCGCCGAGTGACTTGCGGCTGCCCCGGATCCGTGCCGCGCGACCCGGACACGACCCGGTCCTCGACGCCGACGAGCCGACCCTGCTGGACTCGTTGGACGCTGACTTCAACGACGACGATGACGACGAGGGCTTCGTGCCCCCACCCCCGCCGCCGCTGCCTGCCATGTCCGCCCCCACCACGATCTCTCTGGCCGTGGTGGCGGTGGGGCTGCTGGTGTTGTTCTGGCCGGCCTCCCTCGTCTACCTGGGGATCAACGGGACCAACGCCGCGTTGATCGTCGCCACCATCGCTTTGGTCGGCGGCGGAATCGGCTTGGTGTGGCAGCTGCGCCCCGCCCCTGACGAGGATGAGGACCCCAGCGCGGGCGCCCAGGTCTGACCCGCCTGGCAACCGGGTGAGCGCGGGCCGCGACAGGATTGTCGGGCGCGGTAGCCGGGGCCATCGACCCCAGCCGGACGGGTCGGCTCAGTTGGCCCCTGGGCCGCCGGCCTCGCCGAGCCAGTCCAGGATCGCGTCGATGGGCTCCGCCCAGCGCACGTCGAGCATCAGGTCGTGACCCATCCCCGGGAACAGCAGCGGCTCAGCGCCGTGCAGCGCCGCCACCTTCTGCAGCGCGCGTTGACTCACCAGCCGATCATGGGGGCTCCCCACCACCAGCACCGGGGTTTCCACCGCTGGTGATTCGAGGGAACTGCGGAACAGCAACTCACGCTGCACACGCGGCGCGGACGGGTCCAGCCGGGCGCGGTACTGGCGCGCCTTGTCGGCGGGCAGCCCCCGGCTGAACAGCTGGCCGCGGCGCAGGCCCACGGAACCGCCGACCAGACCAGGCAGCACCCCGAACGGGTGTCGCAGCAGCGCGGAGCCCAGAGTCCGCCACCCCCGCACCACCGGCGCCACCAGCACTCCCGCGTGGGCGGGGTACCGGGCGAGCGCCTGCGCCACCACCAGCCCGCCCACGCCGTGACCCACCAGCACCGCGCGTCGCGGCAGCGAGGCGGCCACCTGCATCACGTCGTGAACGTAGTCGCGCAGCACAGTCTTCCGGCGCAACTCGGCGCCGCCGCTGCGGCCGTGGCCACGCAGGCTCATCGCGTACGCCGGGAAACCGCGCTCCGCGGCACGCCCCAGCCAATGGTCCGCGAAGCACCAGGCGCCGTGCCGCAGACCCGGCACGAACAGCACCGGCGGACGGCCGGTGTCCTCAACAGGCAGCTCGCAGATCACCTCGCGACGCACCGGAGTCGGAGGCGACGACCAGTCACGGTTGCGCATCACCTGGATCGGCCGCCGCTTGCCGCGAGCTACCGGGGTCCGCACCGGCCTGACGTTGGGACCCTTAGCGCCCCCGCTGCGGGAGGCGTCGTCGTCGCGTATCGCCGGAAAACCGAAAGGGTCCGTCTGCGCGGGCGATCGGGCAAGCAGGTCGGGTGGCAACCGACTCGACAGCGGATCCGAGGCGGACAACACCTGACTGCGCTCCAACTCGGGTCCTCCCATCACCGTGCCTGCCTTTCGTTCCCGACCGTGCTGATCTTGCTCACGACTGCGGGGCTCGCTCCGCTCACCCCACGCGCTTCGCTGGTGCTGATCTTGCTCACGACTGCGGATCTCACCGCGAGGCCAACTCGTTGATGGCGCGTTCCAGCGCCTTCAAGTACTTGTGATGGCTCACCTCGAACCAGTGCCGGTTCGAGTCGATGGTCTTCGCCTGGGTCCAGCGCCGCTGCGCCCCGGATGCCACCTTGGGCCAGAACGCCCGCGCTCGGGCAGGGGCGTCGGTGCAGGCCCGCAGCCACTCGGCGATCGCGACGGTCTGCCAGTGCACCAGTGGGAACTGCCCGGAGTCGGGTTGGACCAACCCGGCTGCGAACAGCCCTTCATGGCGGGGGGTGAAGACATTCAGATGCAGTTGGGGACGGCCCGCCGCGTCAGCGTTGAGGTGAGCGCCGTCCACGAACTCAAACCAGGGTTGGTACCCGGTCGCGAACACCACCAGATCCGGGTTCGCGGTTGACCCGTCCGCGAACACCACGCTGTCGGCCTCGAACTCGGCCACGTCCGGCTTCGGCGTGATCTGCCCATGCCCCAGGTGATACAGCAGCTGGCTGTTGACGATGGGATGGCTCTCCAGGATCCGGTGGTCTGGCTTTGGCAGGCCAAACCGCTCCGGCCGGCCGGCCGTGGCCCGCAGCGCGGCCTGCAAAATCCACTGCCTCATCCGCAACGGCAGCGGCAAACCGTGAATCCGATCGGCCACCTGGTCCGAAGGACGCCCCATCGAGTACTTCGGGGCGAACCAGTAACCCCGTCGCATCGAATGCCAGGTCTTCGCCGCCTGCTGCGCGGCTTCCACCGCGATGTCGCAGCCGGTGTTCCCCGCCCCGACCACCAGCACCCGGCGGTCTTTCAACACCGACGAATCCTTGTACGCGGAGGCGTGAATGACCTGTCCCTGATACCGACCGAGCCCCGGGTACTCAGGGTGCCGGGGACGCCAGTTGTGGCCGTTGGCCACCACCACCGCGTTGTAGCGCAGCACCCTCAGCTCATGGGAGCCCTGCGCCTTGATCATCACGTGCCATCGGCCGTCGCCCACGGGGTCGAGGCGATGCACCTCGGTGCCGAACCAGATGTGCTCCCGGAGGCCGAAGTGGTCCACGTACCGGCCGAAGTATTCCAGCAGCTGTCGATGGCTGATGTAGTCGGGCCAGTCATCCGGCAACGGGAAGTCCGGGAATTGGGTCATCGGCTTGGACGACACCAGGTGGGTGCTGGCGTACATCGGGCTGCGATCGTGGCGCCAGTTCCAGGCGCCGCCGATGTCGGTCTCGCGCTCGTAACAGTCGACCGAGAAACCGCGCTCACGAAGGTTCTTGATCGCGGCCAACCCGCTGGAGCCGGCGCCGATCACGCAGACCGCATCGCCGCGGTCGTACACCGATGGCTCACCGTCGTCTGACTCCCAGCTCGACCATGCTCCGAGCTCTGACAGCGATTGCGCAGCCACCGGGTCTCCTTCCCGCTCGTATCGCCGAATCCTCAACCCGAACCGGTGTGTTGTCCAGACCGTACCGACCATCCGGAGCCGCTCAGTGTCCGGCGCCATCGGCACGGTCTAACGTTGCCGAACGTGAGCGAGATACTGCTCGACCTGATATGGCCCGCTCTGATCGTCGTCGGGGTCGCAATTCTGCTGTTTTGGCTGGTACGACAGCGTCGCGACCTCGGCACCCCGGCCGAACGCGCCACCTTCAGCACCCTGCACACCGCTTCCCTCGCCTCGCCGGCGTTGCGCGGCGGCCTCACCGAGGCCAGCGCCGAGAAGTCGATCCGGCACCTGCGCACCCTGCTGGCGGCGCCCGCGGTCGCCCTCACTGAGCCGGACCGGATGCTGGCCTGGGACGGCAGCGGGCAACGCCACACCAAGGACGCGCTCGGCCTCGCCGAGCAGGCATTCGCCGATGGCGGCACCCAGGTGCACGGCCCATCCGTGATCGCCTGCGACGAGTTCGACTGTCCAATACGGAACGCAATCGTGTCACCACTATTTGTCGACGATCGCGTGGTGGGAACGCTGCAGGTCTACACCTCGGGCGCGAACGCCGGCCTGGTGCGCGCCACCACCGAGGTCGCCCGCTGGGTCTCCGGGCAGCTGGAACTCGCTGAGCTGGACCGCTCCCGCACCCAGCTGATCGAGGCCGAGGTGCGCGCGTTGCGCGCCCAGATCTCACCGCACTTCGTCTACAACTCATTGACCGCGATCGCGTCATTTGTGCGCACCGACCCGGAACGTGCCCGGGAATTGCTGCTGGAGTTCGCCGACTTCACTCGCTACTCGTTCCGCCGGCACGGCGAGTTCACCACGCTGGCCGAGGAGCTGCGCTCGATCAGCCGGTACCTGTTGCTGGAAAAGGCCCGCTTCGACGAACGGTTGAACGTGACATTGCGGGTCGCCCCCGAGGTGCTGCCAGTGGTGGTGCCGTTCCTGTGCCTGCAACCACTGGTGGAGAACGCGGTGCGACACGGGCTGGAGAACAAACCGGGAACCGGGCATGTGGTGATCGTGGGCGAGGATCTCGGCAACGAGTGCCTGATCTCAGTCGAGGACGACGGCGTCGGCGAAGACCCCGAGAAGATCCGGCGAATGCTCGCAGGCGAGGACGCTTCGGACTCGATCGGACTGGGCAACGTCGACGTGCGGCTGCGTACCGTCTTCGGGGACGAGTACGGCCTGGTGGTGGAGACCGCGCCAGGCGCGGGCGCCAAGGTCAGCATGCGGGTCCCCAAGTACCACCCAGGGGTGAGAGCCTGAACCGGATGGCTGACAGCATCAGCCGCTTCGGGGCGTTAACAAGGGCGGCGGCTGCGACTAGTCTCGCCGCATGCCCGGCACCCGCCTGAAGGCGCTCGCGGTCGACGACGAACCTCCCGCCCTGGAGGAGCTCGCGTTCCTGCTCCGGCAGGACGAGCGGATCGTCGAGCTGCGCACAGCCACCTCCGGCGCCGAGGCGCTGCGCACCCTGGAGCGCGAGCCGGTGGATGTGATCTTTCTGGACATTCGGATGCCAGGGCTCACCGGGCTTGACCTGGCCCGGGTGCTGGCGCGGTTCAAGCGGCCGCCGCCGGTGGTGTTCGTGACCGCGTACGACGATCACGCCGTGGACGCGTTCGAGCTGAACGCGGTGGACTACCTGCTGAAACCGGTGCGCCCGGACCGGCTCGCCGAAGCGATCCGCCGAGTCGGCGAAGCGATCCGGCAGATCAACGAGGCAACCGCGCCCGGTCGCGACGGGGACTTCAACGACGAAGAGACGATCCCGGTGGAACTGGCGGGAGTGACCCGGTTTGTCAACCGCAGCGCAGTGCGCTTTGTGGAGGCGCACGGCGACTACGCGAGATTGCACACCGCCAAGGCCAGCCACCTGCTTCGGGTGCCGCTCACCACCCTTGAGGTGCGATGGCGCGAGGCCGGGTTCGTCAGGATCCACCGCCGCTTGTTGGTGGCGCTTCGCCACGTCACCGAGGTGCGCTTCGACGCCGGCCGCTGCAGCGTGATCGTGGGCGAGGTGCGGCTGCAGGTGAGCCGACGCCACACCCGCGAGCTTCGGGACCTGCTGGTGCGGCAAGCCCGCCCCGGGACTGATGCATCGCGTAGAAGCGCGTCCACTGACCTTTCGCGTAGAAGCGCGTCCACTGACTTACCGCGTAAAAGCGCTTCCACTGGTGAGTCGTGACCGCGCAGCGTCCTCCCCGCCGGGTGCGGGTGACCAGCCCGCGGGCCCGTGCCGGGCGTCGTCGCGCCACCACCATCACCCGCGAGATCGACGCGCAAACCCAGATCGGCGAGGTGTACATGCGTTCGCTGATCCGGGCCCAGCTGCGGCTGGCCCTGCTGGTGCTGAGCGCGGTCGGGCTGCTGCTCGCCGGGCTGCCGTTGCTGTTCGCCACCGCGCCAGAACTACCCCAGCTGCAACTGATCGGACTGCCGCTGCCGTGGCTGTTGCTGGGGGTGCTGGTGCACCCGACGCTGGTCGGGGCCGCGTGGTTCTACTGCCGGCAGGCCGAGCGAACCGAACGCGAATTCGCTGACCTGGTGGAACCCAAATCGTCGCCAGCGCCCGCTGAGCAGCGCCAGCCGTGAACCCGACGTACGGCGTGTTCGTGGTGGCGTTGGTCGCCGTCGCCACAGTGGGGATCGGCGCCTTCGGGTTGCGGGTCAGCCGCACCACCAGCGACTTCTACGTGGCGTCACGGACCATCAGTCCATGGTGGAACGCCTCAGCGATCGGTGGCGAGTATCTGTCCGCCGCGTCGTTCCTCGGCATTGCGGGGCTGATCCTCGCCTTCGGCGCCGACATGCTGTGGTACCCGGTCGGCTGGACCGCCGGTTATCTGGTGCTGTTGCTGCTGGTGGCGGCGCCGCTGCGGCGCAGCGGGGCGTACACGTTGCCGGACTTCGCCGAGGCGAGGCTGGAGTCGATGGCCGCCCGCCGCGCCGCCAGCGTGCTGGTGGTCTTGATCGGCTGGCTGTACCTGATGCCGCAGTTCCAGGGGGCCGGGCTGACCCTACGCACGGTGACCGGCGCGCCAGCCTGGGCCGGCGGTCTGGTGGTGGCGGCGGTGGTGCTGGTCAGCGTGCTCTCCGGGGGCATGCGCAGCATCACGTTCGTGCAGACTTTCCAGTACTGGCTGAAGCTCACCGCGCTCGCGATCCCGGTGATCTTCCTGCTGCTGGTGTGGCGCGGCGACGGCTCCCCCTCCCCGACCACATCCGAGCTGACCGAGTTCCGGGAAGCCACCAGCGTCACGATGAGCACCTCCGCGAAGCTGGCCGCGCCCGAGCAGGTGACAGTGACCGTCTCCGGCGTCGTGGACGGGGTCTCGTACCAGGACGAAGAGGTTTCGTTGAGCCCGGGCCAGCACGAGGTCCGCTCCGGCAGCACGCTGGAGTTCCCGGCGGGCGCGGCGGTCCCGGTGGCCGAGCACCTGGAACCGCTCACCACCGACGACTGGGCCACCCCGCTCGGGGGCGGTGAGGCGCACCCGCTGTACGCCACGTACTCGCTGATCTTGGCGACTTTCCTCGGCACCATGGGGTTGCCGCACGTGCTGGTGCGCTTCTACACCAACCCGGACGGGCGCGCCGCCCGCCGCACCACGCTCGCGGTGCTGGTGCTGCTCGGCGCCTTCTACCTGTTCCCCGCCGTGTACGGGGCGCTGGGCCGGTTGTACGCACCCGACCTGCTGGTCACCGGCCGCACCGACGCGGTGGTGCTGGAACTGCCGGGACGCATGATCGGCGGCGCCCTGGGTGACGCGCTGGGGGCCCTGCTCACGGCCGGCGCGTTCGCCGCGTTCCTGTCCACATCGTCGGGCCTGTGCGTGTCGGTCGCGGGAGTGCTCAGCCAGGACATCATGGCTCGCTGGGTGCACGGGGTGCGGGCGTTCCGGCTGGCGACCGCGCTGGCGGTGTCGGTTCCTTTCGGCCTCGCGATCGCCGGGCAGCGGTTGTCCATCGCCAACGCGGTGGGGTTGGCGTTCGCGGTGGCGGCCTCGACGTTCTGCCCGCTGCTGTTGCTGGGAATCTGGTGGCGACGGCTCACCGACGTGGGCGCCGTGGCCGGCCTGGTCGCCGGCGGAGCGCTCTCCGGCGGCGCGGTCCTGCTCACCATCCTGGGCGTGACCAGTGACGGCTGGCTCGGCGGCTGGCTGGACGCCTTGCTGGCTCAGCCCGCCGCCTGGACCGTGCCCATGGCGTTCGTCGTGATGATCGCGGTGTCGCTGGCCAGCTCGCGCCGGATGGCCCCCAACGTGGCCCGCACCATGGTGCGGCTGCACACCCCGGAGCAGTTGGACGTCAACCGCGGCGACTGGCGCCCCAACCGCTGACCGCGCCCCGGGGGTCACAGCGGATCCCCCGGCATCGCGGCGTACCGCTCCCGCAGGAGTGACAGCAGCGCCACGTCCTCTGGGTACGCCTGGTCGTCGATCGCGGCGACCGGGCGGAGGCCGATCACGGCGTTGGTGATGAACCCGGACCGAAACCGTGACAGGTCGCCGGGGTCGACAGCGACGGTCTCAGACGGGATGCCGGCCTGCCGCAGAATGCCATCGAGCAGACGCATCGTGACCCCCTCCAGGCACGGCGCGTCGGGCCACACCACTCGTCCGCCGCCGACGAAGCCGATGTTCCAGGTGGCGCCCTCTGAGACGCGGGACTGCGAATCCACGAAGAGCACGTCGTCAAAGCCGGCCAGTTGGCTTTGACGACGGTGGTGGACGGTGGAGAGCAAGCCCACGTGCTTGACCTCAGGGATGGCACGCGTGTGACGAACGGTGGCCAGCCGAACCGGCGGAAGCTCGCCCGGGTTGGCGGCGTGAGCGGTGACGAGCATTTGCGGCTCGCCGGCGGCAACCGGGCGGCCGATGTCCAGACCGGGGTCGTACCCGGTCACCCGTACGACTGGTCCGGCTGCCGCTCCCCTACGGATCAAGTGGCGGACCCGGTCCAGGTCGAGTCCGGCGCCGAAGAGAGCCTGGCTGTCGCGCGCCAGCCGGTCCAGATGCAGGGCGAGCCCACGTACCCGCATGTCCGCGACTCGCATCGACGTGAAGTGGCCGTAGTTGGACAGCGCCAGCGGGAGGAGATCTTCCGCCGAGGCGGAGCGGCCGTTCAGCTCGATCATGTCGTCAATGTTCCGGGCTAGCATCG
>JBOGDL010000095.1:0-18598 GCA_050701815.1 Micromonosporaceae bacterium
GACAAGGCGTTCGCGCTGCACGACACGTACGGGTTCCCGATCGACCTGACGTTGGAGATCGCGTCCGAGCAGGGTCTGTCCGTGGACGAGGACGGCTTCCGCCGGCTGATGGCCGAGCAGAAGCGGCGCGCCAAGGCCGACGCGGTGGCCCGCAAGACCGGTCACGCGGACATCTCCTCGTACCGGGGGGTGCTGGAGCAGCACGGGCCGAGCGAGTTCACCGGCTACAGCGAGGTGTCCCGGGAGTCCCGGGTGCGGGCACTGCTGGGTGACCAGGGTGTCCGCTCGGGGGCCGGCGAAGGCGAGGAGATCGAGGTCGTCCTCGACACCACCCCGTTCTACGCGGAAGGCGGCGGGCAGCAGCCCGACACCGGCCGGATCACAGTCGGCGGCGGTGAGCTGGAAGTGCTGGATGTGCAGCAGCCTGCGCCGGGGCTGATCGTGCACCGCGCCAAGGTGGTGCGGGGTGAGGTGCGTTCCGGGGAGACCGGGATGGCCGAGATCGACATCCAGCGGCGGGCCGCGATCTCGCGTTCCCACACCGCGACCCACCTGGTGCACCAGACGATGCGCAACTTCCTGGGCGAGTCCGCGACCCAGGCGGGCTCGCTGAACGCGCCGGGCCGGCTGCGGTTCGACTTCAACACCCCGTCCGCGGTGCCGCCCTCGGTGCTGCACGACGTGGAGCAGCAGGTCAACGAGGTGCTGCTGGCCGACCTTGAGGTGAACGCGTTCATCACCTCGCTGGAGCAGGCGCGCAAGCTGGGGGCGATCGCGCTGTTCGGCGAGAAGTACGGCGCCGACGTTCGGGTGGTCGAGGTCGGCGACTACGCCCGCGAGCTGTGCGGCGGCACCCACGTCGCGCGCAGCGGCCAGCTCGGCGTGGTGAAGCTGCTCTCCGAGTCGTCCATCGGCTCCGGGGTGCGCCGGGTGGAGGCGTACGTCGGGATCGACGCGTTCAACTTCCTGGCGACCGAGCACCTGCTGGTGTCCCGGCTGGCGGAGCTGTTCCGGGTGCCCTCCGACGCGGTGGGCGACCGGGTGGAGCAGACCGTGGCGCAGCTGCGGGACGCGGAGAAGGAGATCGCCAAGCTGCGGGCGCAGATCGTGCTCGCCGGCGCCGGGGCGCTGGCGGACAAGGCGCGCGATGTGGCCGGTGTGGCGTACGTCGCGGCGGAGGCGCCGTCCGGCGCTGGCGGTGACGACGCTCGGAAGCTGGCGCAGGAGATTCGCGGCAAGATCAGCCAGGGCCGTCCTGGCGTGACCGCGGTGACCGCCGCGTCCGCGGGCAAGCTGTCGCTGGTGGTCGCGGTCAACCCGAAGGCGCGGGAGCTGGGGCTGTCCGCGAAGGACCTGGTGAAGACCGCGTTGTCAGGACGCGGCGGCGGCAACGACGAGATGGCTCAAGGCGGCGGGGTTCCCGCTGCGGAAGGCCCCGTGTTGCTGGCCAACCTGGAGCGCTTGGTGGCCGAGGCGGCGACCGGCGGAGCGGGCAGGTGAAGCGGCGCGACACGGCTGGGTGAGGCGTGGCTGATCACGAGGCGGTGACACCTCAGGAGCAGGTCCGTGGCGTGCGGATCGGCGTGGACGTCGGTAAGGTCCGGGTCGGTGTGGCGAGAAGCGACCCGGACGGCATCCTGGCGACGCCGCTGCGCACCGTCCGCCGGGAGCCAGGCGGCGCCCGCGCGGCCCGGTCAGCGGATCTGGTCGAGATCGCGGAGTTGGTGCGCGAGCACGAGGCGGTTGAGGTGATCGTCGGCCTTCCGGTGTCGCTGACCGGCCAGGAGCGGCAGGCGGCACGTGAGATCCGCGAGTACGCGGGTCGAATCGCTCGGATTGTCGCGCCCGTGCCGGTTCGCCTGTTCGACGAGAGGATGTCGACGGTGGTGGCAACCCGTAGGCTGTCCGAGCGGGGGGTGCGGGGGAAGCGCCAACGTACGGTTATCGACCAAGCGGCGGCAGTGGAAATCCTGCAAGGATGGCTCGACGCCCAGCGGAGGCAACCAGATGCTTGACGAGCTCGACCTGTTCGGCGACGCTCCACCGCGACCCCGCCGTCACCGGCGACGCCGAGAGTCCGAGCGGGGCCGGTCCGCCGCCACCCTGATCATCACCCTGGTGATCCTCGGTTTGCTGGCAGGCGCCGGTTGGTTTGGCTTCATCAAGGTGAGGGACGTGCTCTCGCCGCCGGACTACGCCGGACCAGGCGCGGGCGAGGTCAGCGTGCAGGTGAAGGAAGGCGACACCGCGACCGACATCGGCAACGAGTTGTATCGCAAGGGCGTGGTGGCCAGCTCGGCCGCGTTCATCAACGTCGCCGAAGACGACCAGCGCAGCCTGGGAATCCAAATTGGCATGTACCAGATGCAGAAGCGGATGCCCGCCGAGGCGGCGCTGGAAGCGCTGTTGGATCCGAAGAACAAGCTGGTCGACCGGGTGACCGTGCCGGAAGGCCAGAGCAACTTCAAGGTCTACCGGGCACTCTCGGAGCACCTGGACATCCCCGTCAGAGAGTTCCTGAAGCTGGACAAGAGGCCGGAAGACTTCGGCATCGACAAGTCCTGGTTCGGACGCAGCGACGACAAGAAGGCGCCCGAGACCCTGGAAGGGTTCCTCTACCCCGCCTCGTACGAGTTCGGCCCCGACACCACCGCGGCGCAGGCGTTGCAGGCCATGGTGGACAAGTTCATAGCCGTCGCTGAGGAGCTGGACCTGCAGAACGTCGCGCAGCAGAAGGGCATCACCGCGTACGATGCGATGATCGTCGCCTCGTTGGGCGAGGCTGAGGTGATCCCCAAGGACCTGCCCAAGGTGACCCGGGTGGTCTACAACCGGCTCGAGTCCCCCGACGCCTGGATGAAGAAGCTGCAGTTCGACTCCACCACCAACTACTGGTTGGAACGGCAAGGTGGGGCTCGGAAAGACTCCTCCGGCTTGACCCACGGCGAGTTGAACGACCCGGACAACCCGTACAGCACGCATGCCCATGCGGGGCTGCCACCAGGTCCGATCGGCAACCCGAGCGGCAAGGCGCTGGAGGCCGCGGTCAACCCGGCGAAGGGTGACTGGCTCTTCTTCGTGGCGATCAAGAAGGACGGCAGCTCGGCCTTCGCCGCCTCGTACGAGGAGCACAAGGCCAACATCGAAATCTGCAAGAAGCGGGACCTCGGCTGCTGATGCCGGCAGCCCGTCACCGTGCGGCGGTGCTCGGCAAGCCCGTCAGCCATTCCCTGTCCCCGGTGATCCACCGGGCCGGGTACGCCGCCGCCGGCCTGGCTGACTGGTCGTACGCCGCGCACGAGTGCGCCGAGGATGAGCTGGCCGGCTTTCTCTCGGGGCTCGGCCCCGAGTGGGCGGGCCTGTCGTTGACCATGCCGCTGAAGCACGTCGCCGCCGCGGCGGCCGACCAGAGCTCGTGGCTGGTGGAAGCGCTGGGCGCCGCCAACACCCTGGTGCGGCGGGATGACCGATGGGTGGCCGAGAACACGGACGCGCCCGGCATGGCGGACGCGATCCGCGGCGCCGGGCTGCGTCAGGCAACCCGAGTCGTGGTGCTCGGCGCCGGTGGGACCGCGCGGGCGGCGCTGGCGGCGGCGACCCAGCTCGGGGCCGAGCAGGTCGCGGTCCACGCTCGCAGGGCCGAGGCGCTGGCGCAGCTGGCGCCGGTGGCGGAGCGGCTCTCCGCGCCGTTGCTGCCACGGCTCTGGGACACCCTGGCCGAGTCGGTCGCAACGGCAGACCTGGTGATCTCCACGGTGCCGGCGGGTGTCGCCGATGTCCTCGCGGCGATGCTGGACAAGCACCAGGCGCCTGACCGGCTGACTGTGTTCGACGTGATCTACCACCCGTGGCCCACCGTGCTGGCGGGCGCCGCGGCGCAGGCTGGCTGCCGGGTCGTCAACGGGCTGGACCTGCTCTTGGCGCAGGCGGTGCGGCAGTTCGAGCTGTTCACCGAGATAGCGGCGCCGGAGGCAGCGATGCGCCAGGCGTTGCGCGCCGCTGTCAGTTGACGACGCTGATCGCGGCGGTGCTCGGCGCCGTTCTGGGCGCGGTGCTCTCTCCGCTGCTGCTGTCCGGCGCGCTCCGGGTGGAAGGGGTGCGCCGGGGCCACTGGCGCCCGCTCGGGCTCGGTGTGGTCACCACGTTGACCATGGCTACCCTCTGCGCATGCCTGGCAGGCGACCAACGGGGCCGCGCGGTGCTCCCGGCGGCGCTGACACTGGCGGCGCTCGGCCTGCTGCTCGCGGTGGTGGACCTGGACACCCATCGGTTGCCGGATTTGATCGTGCTCCCGGCGTACCCGGTGATCTTTGTGTTGTTGGCAGCCGGGAGCTGGCATCTGGGTGGCTGGCAGGCGCTGCTGCGTGCCGTGGTGGCGGCCGGCCTGACGCTGCTCGGGTACGGGGCGCTGTCGCTGGCCGCGCCCCAGGGGCTCGGCTTCGGCGACGTGAAATTCGCGGGGCTGTTGGCGCTGCTGCTGGGCTGGCTGTCCTGGGGCGCGCTGGCGGTCGGGCTCGCGCTCGGCTTCGGGTACGGGGCGGTGGCGATTCTGGCGCTGGCGGCGGTGGGGCGAGCTGGTCTGAAGACCGAGGTGCCGTTCGGCCCCGCGATGCTCGCGGGCGGGCTGACCGGCACGCTGTTCGGAGACCAGATCGCGGCATTCCTGATTTCCTGGTGACCGGCTCGAAGCGGCCGGGGGCGAGCGAAGGGGGGCGACGCCGGCGTCACGGGAAGCCCGCGACTCCAGCGTCGTCCCAACGTTCGGCGCTGGGCGGGTGGGTACCCGCGATGGCGTCCCGCGCCAGCGCCGTGCACCACCGTAGTGCCCGATGTCCCCACACTGGGGGCCGGCGCGAGCGTGGTGTGCGCCTCGTCTCCGAGTTGTTGTCAGCCAGGGCGTTGGGCCTCGGCGTACGCGGCCGGGGTTTGGCCGATGGCGTCGCGGAAGTCACGGATCAGGTGAGCCTGATCGGCGTACCCGAGGTCGGAAGCCACCGCCGCCCACGGCACCGGCTCGCCGGCCCGCGCCGCCTCAGCGGCGTCCAGCAACCGGTATCGGCGCAGCACCCAGGTGGGGGAGACGCCCGCGTGGCGCGAGAACATGCGTTGCAGGGTCCGCTGGCCGATTCCGGCTCGCGCTGACAGGTCGCTGAGCCGTCGTACGGTCCGGTCGGTCTCGGCGACCTTGGCGATCTCGCTGACGGCCTGGGCGCCGGGGGCGTGCTCCGGGAGCACCGCGCGCTCCAACGCGCTCGCCAGCACCGCGACCCGCGCCTCCTGGTCGGTTTGGTCGCCGATCTCACGCGCCAGCGCCGCGGGATCGGCGATGCCGCTGATGGCGTCCTGAAACGGAACCACCCGGTCGGTGAACTCGGACGCGGAGCGGGTGACGAAGGCTCCCAGCCCGCCCGGTCGGGCCATCGCCGCCACGGTCCAGCCCTGCCCCGCCAGCACCCGGGTGGTGAGACGGCGGGCGACACCGTTCAGCCTCGCCTCTATCGCTCTATCGCCGCCATGGTGGTGACTGTCGCCGCCGGCGCCGGGATCCCCGACGCTGAAATTGGCGCCGGGGTGGGTGAGCACCTGCTGGCGGTGCGTCTCCGATGGCGGCAGATCCCACTGCACCGTCCAGAACCGGTCAATCAGACCCGCCAGAGCCGGACTCGCCGGGTACCGGACAAGGCGCACCCGGTCACGCATCAGCCACGGGTCGAGGATCCCGCGGCTGTCCTGCTCAACCGGCTTCGGCCGGTCTGGCCCGGCGGTCACACCGCAACCCTAGCGACGTGCCGTGACGCGAAGATTCAATCCGGCAGCCCCGCACCGCAGATAGTGTCGGGCGCATGATCACATCCACGGACACCACTGCCGACCTGCTGGAAGTGGTGCTGGCTGAGCTGGAAGCCGTTGTCGGCGGAGTCGCTGACGAGCAGCTGCGCCACTCGACGCCGTGCTCGGAGTTCGACGTCCAGCAGTTGCGAAACCACATCCTGGGCTGGCTCTCCACCTTCGCCGCAGGCTTCGCGCACCCGGAGGGTCGCGCTCCACGCGACGGCATCGACAACTGCCAGCCGCCCGTCGACCCCGCCCGAGGTGTGCGGGTGGCCGCTGAGCAGCTGGTTCGGGCGCTCCGCGACGGCGCCGCGAATCGGCCGCTGTGGCTGGGAGACAACGCGATGCCCGGGGCCGTCGCGCTCAGCATGATCCTCTGGGAGTACCAGGTGCATGGCTGGGATCTGGCGCGCGCCACCGGTCAGCCCTGGGATCCGCCGGCGGCGGCCGCGCGCGAGTCGTTGGCGTTCGCTCCCGCCATGCTCACCGCGGACTACCAGGGCGAGGGCAAGGCCTTCGCCAACCCGGTCGAGGTGCCTGCGGACGCGCCGGCGTTCGACCGGTTGCTCGGGCTGTCCGGCCGCGACCCTGGCTGGTCCCGCGACTGAGAGTTGTTTCTCACGCCGCACCGCGGACTCGCGCTCCGGCTATGGGACGCCCGATGGCCTCTTGGGCGGGCCCGGACACAGCGTGACAGACTACGGCCGTGCTGCGATGGTTGACTGCAGGGGAGTCTCACGGCCCCGCTCTGGTGGCGATCCTGGAAGGGCTGCCCGCGGGCGTGGCGGTGACGTCCGACGAGGTGGCGCAGGAGTTGCTGCGCCGAAGACTTGGCTACGGGCGGGGCGCCCGGATGAAGTTTGAGCAGGACGAGATCGAGATCATCGGCGGGCTGCGCCATGGGGTGACACTCGGCAGCCCGGTGGCGATCCGGGTCGGCAACTCCGAGTGGCCCAAGTGGGAGCAGGTGATGGCCGCCGACCCGGTCGACCCGGACGAGTTGGCGGGGCTGGCGCGCAACGCGCCGCTGACCCGTCCCCGCCCTGGGCACGCCGATCTCGCCGGGATGCAGAAGTACGGGCACACCGACGCGCGTCCGATTCTGGAGCGGGCCAGCGCCCGGGAGACCGCGGCCCGGGTGGCGATCGGCTGGGTGGCCAAGTCGTTGCTACGGCAAGCTGCCGGGATCGAGATCATCTCGCATGTGGTGGCGTTGGGCGGGGTGCGGGCCAAGCCGGGCGCCGCGCCCACTCCGGCCGACGCGGAGCGGATCGACGCTGACCCGCTGCGCTGCGCCGACCCGGACGCCAGCGCCCGGATGGTGGCGGAGGTCGACGCCGCCAAGGCCGACTCCGACACCTTGGGCGGTGTGGTCGAGGTGCTGGCGTACGGGGTGCCGCCGGGGCTGGGCAGCCATGCCCAGTGGGACCGCAAGCTGGATGCCCGGTTGGGCGCCGCGCTGCTGTCAATTCAGGCGATCAAGGGTGTGGAAATCGGCGACGCGTTCACTCAGGCCGCGTCCCGGGGTTCGGCGGCGCACGACGAGATCGTGCCCACGCCCGGTGGGGTGCGCCGGGTGACGGAGCGGGCCGGCGGTCTGGAAGGCGGCATCACCACCGGCGAGCCGGTGCGGGCCCGCGCCGCGATGAAGCCGATCTCCTCGCTGACCCGTCCACTCTCCACCGTCGACGTGGTCACCGGCGAGGCGGCGGAGGCGATCAACCAACGTTCGGACGTGTGCGCGGTGCCGGCCGCGGCGGTGGTGGCTGAGGCGATGACCGCGTTGGTGCTGGCGGACGCGGTGGTGGAGAAGTTCGGCGGGGACTCAGTGGCTGAGCTGCGGCGCAACCTTGACAGTTACCGAGAACACCTGGTCATCCGATGAGGGCTGCGCGATGAGGCCGGTGTGTGTGCTGATCGGGCCGCCAGGCGCGGGCAAGAGCACGGTGGGGCACGCGGTGGCGCAGCGGCTGGCTGTGGAGTTCCGCGACACGGACGCTGACGTGGAGCAGCGCGCCGGCAAACCGATCAGCGACATCTTCATCGATGACGGGGAACAGCAGTTCCGGGGCATGGAGGCGGAGGCGGTGGCGCGGGCGCTGGCTGAGTGCTCGGGCGTGGTCGCCCTGGGAGGTGGCGCGATCATCGCTGAGCCGATCCGGGAAGCTCTGGCCGGTCACGCCGTGGTGTATCTGTCGGTGGACGTGGGCGACGCCGTGAAGCGGGTCGGGCTGGGGGCGGGCCGCCCGCTGGTGGCGATGAACCCCAGAGCGGCGCTGCGGAGCCTGCTGGAACAACGTCGACCCTGGTACGAGCAGGTGGCCACGTTCACGGTGTCCACCACGGGGCGAACCATGGACCAGGTGGCGGACGAGATCCTCGCCGCGCTGCCGATGGCGCCCCAGGAGAGCGGGCCGTGATCACCCAGGTCGACGTGGCCGGCGAGCACCCGTACCCGGTGCTGGTGGGGGCCGGCGCGGTGCGGCAGGCGCCGCGGCTGCTGCCCGGCGGGGTGCGACAGGTCGCGGTGATTCACACCGCGCCGGTGAGCCCGCTCGCCAAGCAGGTCGCCGAGCTGCTGGCCGACGCCGGCATGGACCCGCTGCCGCTGGAGGTCCCGGACGCCGAGCGCGCCAAGACCATCGCGGTGGCCGAAGACTGCTGGGAGGCGCTGGGACGTGCCCGGTTCACCCGCTCGGACGCGGTGGTCGGGGTGGGAGGCGGCGCCGTCACCGACCTCGCCGGCTTCGTCGCGGCCTGCTGGCTGCGGGGCACGCCGGTGCTGCACGTGGCGACCAGCCTGCTCGGCATGGTGGACGCCGCGGTGGGCGGCAAAACCGGAGTCAACACCGCAGCCGGCAAGAACCTGGTGGGCGCGTTCCATCCGCCGGCCGGTGTGATCTGCGACCTGGACGTGCTGCGGGGGTTGCCGGCCGCCGAGCTGGTCACGGGCCTGGCCGAGGTGGTCAAGGCGGGCCTGATCGCCGACCCGGTGATCCTCGATCTGATCGAGGCCGATCCCGCCGCGGCGGCCAACCCCGCGTCGGACGTGCTGCGCCAGCTGGTGGAACGGTCGGTGCGGGTGAAGGCCGACGTGGTGGCGGCGGATCTGCGTGAGTCCGCGCTGCGGGAAGTTCTCAACTACGGGCACACCCTGGCGCATGCGATTGAGCGCCGGGAGTCGTACACGTGGCGGCATGGGCACGCGGTTTCGGTGGGCCTGGCGTACGCGGCGGCGCTGTCCCGGCTGGCGGGTCGGCTTGGTGAGGCTGACGCCGCGCGGCACCGCCGGGTGCTGGAGTCGCTGGGGCTCCCCACCCGCTACCCGCTGCCTGTCCAACCCGGCGGAGCAGCCGACAGGGCGGTGTTCGACGAGCTGGTCTCCGCGATGCGGGTGGACAAGAAGGCACGCGGCAACCGGCTCCGGTTCGTGGTGCTGGATCGGATCGGGCAGCCGGGGATCCTGGAGAACCCGGGGCCCGAGCTGCTGTGGCGGGCGTACCAGGAGATCGTTCGGTGAGAGGCGCCGGCGTCACGGCGCGGAGTCCGGGGGTGTCACGGTGAAGGTGCACGTGCTCAACGGGCCGAACCTGGGCCGGCTCGGCAGCAGGGAGCCCGACGTGTACGGCTCAGCCACGTACGCCGATCTGGTCGAGCTGTGTCTGAGCACCGGCAAAGACCTGGGGCTTGAGGTCGAGGTGCGGCAGACCGACGACGAGGCCGAGATGATCGGGCAGCTGCACCGGGCCGCTGATGTGGGCGCCGCGGTGGTGTTGAACGCGGCGGCATGGACCCACACCTCGATCGCGATCCGGGACGCGTGCGCGTTGCTGCCGGGCCCGCTGATCGAGGTGCACATCTCGAACGTGCACGCGCGGGAGGAGTTCCGGCGTCACTCGTACCTCTCGGCGGTCGCCACGGGCGTGATCGTGGGGCTCGGAGCCGACGGGTACCGGCTGGCGCTGGAGCACCTGGCGCGGCGCGCCACCTGGTCGCCTTAGCGCGGCGCGCCACCTGGTCGCCTTAGCGCGCCGCGCCACCTGGTCGCCTTAGGCGGGGGTCGGGCTTAAGCGCCGCTCTTGCTCGCCCGGCGCTGGTCCGCGGATCCGCCCGTTCTGGAACGTTGCCGCGGCGCCGCGGGTGGCTTGCGGTCATTCGCGGTGTCACCTGACGGGGTCTCGCCTGACGCGCTCACGCCTGACGCCGCCGGGTCCCCGGCGGGGCCCTCCTCGGGCGCCGACATGGCCTCAGGGGGGTGGGTGTCGGCGGCCGTGTCCAGGTCGGCGGCCGCGTCCGGATCGACGAATGCGGCATCGGCGGGGGCGGGCGCCGCCCCGGAGGAGGGCGCTCCTGCGCCGGTTTCGGCGCCGACCAACGCGCGTGCGTGCGCGAGCCAGAGCCGCTGCCCGAACAGCAGCCCGTACGCCCCTAGCACGCAGCTGAGGATGACCAGACCGCTGGTTTGGGCGCCGCCTTGGATCGCGTCGACAAGGACTCCGAGCATCGCGGCGCCGACGATGAGCGACACGTGGTTGGACGCCCAGAACACCACGGGAGTCATCGCCTCTGGATTCACGTCCCGCATCCGGCCGCCCCACAGCTGCGCTGCCAGCCAGGCTGAGAGCGGAGCGGTGGCGGCCATGGCTGCCCACACCGTCCAGGGGACCCAGCTGACGTACGCGAACAGGGTGAGCATGGCGTACGCGACCAGCTGCGCCCCGATGATCACTGCGACCGCGGGACGGTAACCGATGATCACCGGAAGGGTGCGTTTCCCCACCGAGCTGTCGGAGACCCGGTCGCCCAAATTCATGATCATCATACGTGCGACCTGAAGCACCGCCGTCGGCGCCAGGATCGCCAACAGCATCGCGGGCACGTGACCCACCTGCAGCACCACAGCGACCACCGGCCACAGGACATTGAGCTCCGCGGCCACGGTCAGCTCTCCCAGGCCGCGGTAGTTCAGCTTCAGCGGCGGCGCGGTGTAGAACCACGCGAGCGCGATGGTTACCACGCCGAGCAGGCGCGCCTCGGTGGTGGGCATCACCGCCACCAGGAATCCTCCGGCGGCCCACAACACGAAGGCCGTTCCCAGTGAGACCTCGGGTTTGACCAGACCGTCCACAAGTGCCCTGCTGCCTCCCGTCCAGGGCGTGTAGTAGACGTTCGCGCGATCCGCGTCGAGGTCGTAGTACTCGTTGCAGTAGTGGGTCATCACGTGAACCACCCAGGCGAAGAGCTGCGCGAGCACGTACCACTTGATGTCGATCGGGTATCCCGCGTGCACCGCGACACCCACGCCGAGGCCGACCGGGAGCACGTTGTAGAGCAGAAACCGCAACCGTGCGAGTCGCACAAAACCGGTCAGCCGAGTCCGATCAGATGTGAGCGCAGCGCTGCCATTGACCGTCACCAGATGCCTCCTTGCCGGGCCGAGGCCCGGGGCAGTTGTCGGCGTGTGTCAGTTGTGGATTGGGTGCGAGACTTCACCCAGAGCCGGGCCGAAGTTGCAGTCTGCCGTGACCAAGTCGGCGCGGGCAAACTGGTTGTGATTTCAATCGTTTTATGTTCAGTCGATATTTCACCGCTCGTGGGCCGCGGGCGAGCTGGTGGACCCCACCGCCACGACCGTCGGCGCGAGGTCGAGCCCGGGCAGCGACCCGGTGCTGCGCCCGTCTCCAGCGCCCGATCTGCTGGCGCCGATTAGCTGGCAGAGCTGGGCATGGCTAGACTTCTCGGGGCTTGTCGCCCAGACCTTGACGACACGAAAGAGACACGTACTTCATGGCCACCACGAACGATCTGAAAAACGGCATGGTGCTCAACCTCGACAACGGTCTGTGGGCGGTTGTGGAGTTTCAGCATGTGAAGCCCGGCAAGGGGGGTGCATTCGTGCGCACCACCTTGAAGAACGTGCTGACCGGCAAGACGGTGGACAAGACCTTCAACGCCGGCGTCAAGGTGGACACCGCCACAGTCGACAAGCGCACCTTCCAATATCTGTACGCCGACGGTGACGACCACGTGTTCATGGATCTGGACACGTACGACCAGATCAACGTCCCCGGCGGCACCGTGGGCAACGCGTCTGACTACCTGCTGCCGGAGGCGGAGGTGGTGATCGGCATTCACGAAGGGACCCCGCTGTACGTGGAGCTGCCGGCCAGTGTCGTGCTCGAGGTCACGTACACCGAGCCGGGGCTGCAGGGGGACCGTTCCAGCGGCGGCACCAAGCCCGCCACCGTGCAGACGGGCGCCAGCGTTCAGGTGCCCCTTTTCATCGACAACGGCGAGAAGATCAAAGTCGACACCCGCGACGGCCGCTACATCAGCCGGGCCTAGGGTGGCGCGGCAGTCAGAGTCCGACGTGTCGCATGGCCCATCGATGATCCCCGGTCGCCGGAAGGCGCGGAAGCGTGCCGTCGACATCCTCTACGAGGCGGACATGCGCAGCGTGGCTCCGCTTGAGGTGTTGCGTGACTGGATTGCCCGAGCTGACCCGCCGGTCTCGGAGTACACCGATTTGCTGGTCTCCGGCGTGGCGGAGAATCAGGCCCGGATCGATGAGTTGATCAGCCAGTACGCGAAGGACTGGACCCTGGAGCGAATGCCCCCGGTGGATCGCAACATCGTCCGCATCGGGGTGTACGAGCTGCTGTGGCGCCCGGACATCGACCCGCCGGTGGCCATCAGCGAGGCCGTGGAGTTGGCCAAGACGCTCTCGACGGACGATTCGCCCCGGTTCGTCAATGGAGTGCTGGGTCGGATGGCGGAGGACTCCGCAACTCCTTGACGACTCGGCGAAGGCGCGCCGTTCGCGATCCCTTGAGGGCGCGATTCAAGCGCCTGCGCGCGAAGCTCCCCCGGGGTCGCCAATGTCTTGGAGCGCCCCGGGGGAGCCTACGGCCGAGCTTGTTACGAGGGGAACCGAGACCGGGGGGATTCGGTCACCAGCACCCCGTACTCGGTGAGTTGCTCCACCAAGCCGGAGGGTGAGGTGTCGTAGACGATGGCAAGCGCCCGGAGGTCGTCCGCGCGGATCGACAGCACGCGACCGTTGTAGTCGCCGCGCTGCAGTTGGATCGCGCGAGCGTACCGGGCCACCGGGGCCAGCTCGTCCACGCTGTGCTCGTACAGTTGCTCGAGATCGAGAACGATCTTGCCCGCAGATTCCTGACGGACGCCACCGCCCTCTGGGAGGAGCTCAGCGACTGGCACTCGATAGAACTCGGCCAGATCGGAGAGCCGGGCAACGGTGACCGCGCGATCGCCACGCTCATACGAGCCGACCACCACGGCCTTCCACTTGCCACTGGACTTCTCCTCGACGCCCTGCAAGGACAGGCCTTGCTGCTGGCGAATCGCCCGCAGACGGGCGCCGAGGGCTTTCGCGTACTCAGACGGCATTCGGACACTCCCTGTCACGCAGCTAGGGCGGTGCCCCAGCACTCGCTACGGAGCGTGACGGTACGGGGCTGGGCACACGGGGTCAAGTCCGGGCTTGTGACCCGGCCTCTGTCAACCGGGTGTTAGCGCAGGCCAGGGCATGAATAAGTGGCCCCACGCAGTTGCTGTCCAGGGATCGGGAATCGGCTTCCGGGAGGTCTGTTCGGAATCGAAGTGAGTAGCAGCACGGTGATGCCGCGCGGTTTCGCAGACTGCAGGTTGTTAGGCTGAGGGTGCTCGACGCCGGCGTTTTCGCCGGACTTCCGACGTCCTTTAACGACCCGTCCCGTGAGGCGGGAAAGGGGTTCGGCATGACGAAGCATGCGCATAACCCTGCCCGGAGTGGGCAGAGCCCTCCGACTGGCGCGGTGGCAGACGCCGACACCCGGGTGATCTCAGGTGAGGCGGACATCGGCCGGATCGTCGACCGCATCGCGCACCAGATTCTGGAGAAGACCCACGGCGCCTCCGGCACCGTGCTGTTGGGCATCCCGACTCGTGGGGCCCCACTGGCTGCGCGGCTGGCAGACCGAATTCACGCTTTTGAGGGAGTGCGAATCCCCACCGGCGCCCTGGACATCACCCTCTACCGGGACGACCTGAGACTGCGTGGCGCGCGCGCCATCGGACCCACCGAGCTGCCGCCCAGCGGTGTCGACGGCAAGCGGGTGATCTTGGTGGACGATGTGCTGTTCTCTGGCCGCACCGTCCGGGCCGCGCTGGACGCGTTGGCCGACATCGGCCGACCGGATCAAGTGCAACTCGCGGTGCTCGTCGACCGCGGCCACCGGCAGCTCCCGGTGCGTGCCGACTACGTCGGCAAGAACATGCCCACCGCGCTGAGCGAGAGCGTGAAGGTGCTGCTGCGTGAGGTGGATGACACCGACGCTGTGCTGCTGACCAAGGGGTCGTCTGACCCGACCCAGCCGGGGGGGCGGCCGAGCCCGTTGGATGCGCGTCCCGACGCCGCCCGGCGGGTCCCGAACCGGCGAGACCAAGGAAACGGGGGGCGATCTGAATGATGAGACACCTGCTCTCCGCGGCGGACCTGGACCGCGACACCGCGACCCTGGTGCTGGACACCGCCGCGCAGATGGACGCCGCGATGGCCAGCCGGGAAGTCAAAAAGCTGCCCACGCTGCGCGGCCGCACCGTGGTCAACCTCTTCTACGAGGACTCCACCCGTACCCGGATCTCCTTCGAAGCGGCCGCCAAACGGTTGTCAGCCGACGTGATCACCTTCGCCGCGAAGGGGTCCAGCGTCTCCAAGGGGGAGAGCCTCAAGGACACCGCGTTGACGCTGCAGGCCATGGGTGCGGACGCGGTGGTGGTGCGGCATTGGGCCTCCGGCGCCCCACACCGGCTCTCCCGGTGGGTGGACGGCAGCGTGCTCAACGCGGGAGACGGCGGTCATCAGCACCCCACCCAGGGGCTGCTTGACGCGTACACCATCCGGGACCGGATCGGGCACATCGCCGGGCTGAACGTGGCCATCGTGGGCGACGTGCTGCACAGCCGGGTGGCCCGCTCCAACGTGCCGTTGCTGCGCACCCTGGGGGCGAACGTCACCCTGGTCGGGCCCCCCACCCTCCTGCCGGTCGGCGTGGAGCAGGCACTGGCGTCCGGGGTCGACGTCTCGTACGACCTGGATTCGGTGCTGCCCAAGCAGGACGTGGTGATGATGCTGCGGGTGCAGCAGGAACGCATGAAGGACATGTGCTTCCCCTCCGCTCGGGAGTACGCCCGGCGCTACGGCCTGGACGCGTCCCGGATGGCGGCACTTCCCGAGCACGCGATCGTGATGCACCCCGGGCCGATGAACCGCGGCATGGAGATCACCCCCGAGGTGGCTGACTCGCCGCGTTCCACGATCGTCGAGCAGGTCGCCAACGGAGTCAGCGTGCGGATGGCCGTGCTCTACCTGATGCTCGGCGGCGGGTCGAACCACTCCAGCCAGGGAGGAAATGCGCAATGACGTGGTTGTTGAAGGGCGCGCGAATCTGCGACGGCCCGCCGACGGACATCCTGATCCGGGACGGCGTGGTGGCCGAGGTCGGCGCCGGCCTGTCATCGCGCCAGGCCGAGACCATTGACGCGGACGGGCTGGTCGCCCTGCCCGGCCTGGTTGACCTGCACACCCATTTGCGGGAACCCGGCAGGGAAGACGCCGAGACCGTCGAGACCGGCAGCCGCGCCGCCGCGCTCGGCGGCTTCACCGCGGTGTGCGCGATGGCGAACACCGACCCGGTCGCCGACACCGCCGGCGTGGTGGAGCAGGTGCGCCGGCTGGGGCAGGCCGCGGGCCTGGTCGACGTGCAACCGATCGGCGCCGTCAGCGTCGGGCTGCGCGGCGAGCGCCTGGCTGAGTTGGGCGCCATGGCCTCGTCGGCGGCGAACGTGCGGATCTTCTCTGACGACGGGCACTGCGTGTCCGACCCGCAGCTGATGCGGCGCGCTCTGGAGTACGTGAAGGCGTTCGACGGGGTGATCGCGCAGCACGCCGAGGAGCCGCGGTTGACCATGGGCGCCCAGATGCACGAGGGCGTGGAGTCGCTCCGGTTGGGACTGGTCGGCTGGCCGGCGGTCGCGGAAGAGGCGATCATCGCCCGGGACGCGCTGCTCGCCGAGCACGTGGGCAGCCGGCTGCACGTGTGCCACGTCTCCACCGCGGGCAGCGTGGAGATCCTGCGCTGGGCCAAGAGCCGGGGCGCCAGAGTGACCGCCGAGGTGACCCCGCACCACCTGCTGCTCTCGGACCGTCAGGTCGGCGGCGTCCCGGCGTCGCAGCCGATCCCGGCCGGCGGTGGCGGCGACAGCCCGCCCGACCAGGGTGCGGCGGAGTCAGCGGCGGACGGCTACGACCCGGTGTTCAAGGTGAACCCCCCGTTGCGCGGGGAGGGCGACGTCGCCGCGCTGCGTGCGGCGCTCGCCGCCGGGGTGATCGACGTGGTCGCCACCGACCACGCCCCGCACACCGTGGAAGACAAGGAATGCGAGTGGGGCCACGCCCGGCCGGGGATGCTCGGGTTGCAGACCGCGCTGCCGATCGTGGCCGGCGTGATGCTGGACCAACTGGGCTGGGACGGGGTCGCGGAACGGATGAGCCGGGCCCCGGCGCGGATCGCCGGTCTGGCCGACCACGGCCGGGACCCGGCGCCGGGCGCCCCCGCGAACCTGGTGCTGATCGACCCGTCCGCGCCCTGGACCGTGGACCCGCACGGGTTGGCCAGCCGCAGCCGGAACACCCCGTACGCCGGGATGGAACTTCCGGTCAAGGTGGTCGCCACGTTCCTGCGGGGCGAGCCGACAGTCCTGAACGGAAAGGCGGTGCTCTGAGCGTGAGGAGTGAGCTTGCGAGCCCCGGAGCCGTGCACGAAAGGCAGGCGCTGTGAGCGTGATCAGGCAACCGGCGGTGTTGGTGCTGGAAGACGGCGCCGTGTTCCACGGGGAGAGCTTCGGCGCGGTGGGCCGTGCCTTCGGCGAGGCGGTCTTCAGCACCGGGATGACCGGCTACCAGGAGACGCTGACCGACCCTTCGTACCACCGCCAGGTGGTGGTGCAGACGGCGCCACATATTGGGAACACAGGCTGGAACGACTCCGACGACGAGTCGCAGCGAATCTGGGTCGCCGGGCACGTGGTGCGAGACCCCGCGCCGCGGCCGTCGCACTGGCAGGCGACCCGCTCGCTGGAGGATGAGCTGACCGCGCAGGGTGTGGTCGGGATCTGCGGTGTCGACACCCGGGCGTTGACCCGGCGGCTGCGGGAACAGGGCGCGATGCGAGTCGGGCTCTGCAGCCAGCACCCCGACCCGGACGAACTCCTGGCGCAGGTGCGGGAACAACCCCTGATGGCAGGGGCTGACCTGGTGGGTGAGGTGACCGCGGCGCAGCCGTACACCGCCCCGGCCGAAGGCGAGCAGCGGTTCTCCGTGGCCGCGATCGACCTGGGCCTGAAACGCAACACGCCGCGCCGGATGGCCGCCCGGGGGATCGCGACCCATGTGTTGCCCGCCGGCGCCGGCATCGACGATGTGATCGCGACCAATCCGGATGCGGTGTTCCTCTCCAACGGGCCCGGCGACCCCGCCACAGCGGAGGTGCAGGTGGCGCTGACCCAGGAGGTGCTGCGGCGCCGGATCCCGGTGTTCGGGATCTGCTTCGGCAACCAGATCCTGGGACGCGCGCTCGGGTTTGACACGTACAAGTTGAAGTACGGGCATCGCGGCATCAACCAGCCGGTGCTCGATCGCGCGAGCGGACGGGTGCAAGTGACCGCCCATAATCACGGCTTCGCGGTGAAGGCGCCGCTCGACAAGGTGGTCGACACCGAGTTCGGACGGGTGGAGGTGAGCCACGTCTGCCTGAACGACGACGTGGTGGAGGGTCTGCGGTGCCTGGATGCTCCGGCCTTCTCGGTGCAGTACCACCCGGAGGCCGCGGCGGGGCCGCACGACGCTGACTATCTCTTCGACCAGTTCGTCGATCTGATCAACGGCTCGGGCCCGCACCCGCCGCCGCCAGCACGTCAGGCCATGCCCGCGGCAGCCCCGGGCGGGAACTTGAGGGAGGGTCCGAAGCATGCCTAGGCGCGACGACGTGAACCACGTGCTGGTGATCGGCTCGGGCCCGATCGTGATCGGCCAGGCGTGCGAGTTCGACTACTCCGGGACCCAGGCGTGCCGGGTGCTGCGGGACGCCGGAGTGCGGGTGAGCCTGGTCAACTCCAACCCGGCCACGATCATGACCGACCCCGAGTTCGCCGACTCCACGTACGTGGAGCCGATCACCCCCGAGTACGTGGAGAAGGTGATCCAGGCCGAGGCCGAGCAGGGACGGCCGATCGACTCGCTGCTGCCCACCTTGGGCGGGCAGACCGCGCTGAACACCGCGGTGGCGCTGCACGAGTCCGGAGTGCTGGACAAGCACGGGGTGCGGCTGATCGGCGCCGACATCGACGCGATCCGGCGCGGCGAGGACCGCCAGATGTTCAAGCAGACGGTGCGTGAGGCCGGCGGCGAGACCCCGCGCAGCGCGGTGTGCCACTCCATGGACGAGGTGCGCGCCACGGTGGCCGAGCTGGGGCTGCCGGTGGTGATCCGACCCAGCTTCACCATGGGCGGGCTCGGCTCCGGCTTGGCGAGGTCACCGGGGGAGCTGGAACGGATGGCCTCGTCCGGGCTGGCGGAAAGCCCGATGACCGAGGTGCTGATCGAGGAGAGCGTGCTCGGCTGGAAGGAGTACGAGCTCGAACTCATGCGCGACCACCACGACAACGTGGTGGTGGTGTGCTCGATCGAGAACATCGACCCGATGGG
>JBOGDL010000096.1:0-7571 GCA_050701815.1 Micromonosporaceae bacterium
CGTGGGACGACGGGTCGCCGCCAGCGTACGTGGCTGATCGACTGCTCTGGCGGGAGGCGCAGCGGATCCTGGAGCGGCACCAGGCCGAGCGTCGAGGCGCGCCCTGTCAAGCCTGTGGAGCCGCGTACCCCTGCGAGCCGCAGAGCCTGGCGCAGCGGGCCTTGGAGGCGGCCTGTGAGCAGGAGGGGGTGCTAGGCCTTCATGTGAGCAGCGGCGAGCAGCTGCTGCCCGCGCTGCTGGTCCAGCCTGCCCGGCGATTCCGCCATTCGAAGCCCAGCCCACGGCCCCGGCGGTCAGCGCATAGCGCACGCTCACCGACAGCGACCCATGGTGCGCGGCCGCCGCATCGTTGACTCGTCGGTAATGTTACGGACCAGTAGGTTAAGCTGGCCGGGTGACCGGAGCACGCGCCCCTAAGCGGCTCCCCCGAGCGGTGCGAGAGCAGCAAATGCTCGATTCCGCGGCCCGGATCTTCTCGCGCCACGGGTACCACGCCGCTGGGGTAGACGAGATCGCCGACGGCGCGGGGATCTCCAAGCCCATGATCTACCTCTACTTCGGCTCCAAAGAGGAACTCTTCGTCGCGGTGGTGCAGCGCGAGGCGGAACGGCTCAACGAGATGATCGACCAAGCCGTGGCGGGCGCCCGCAGCCCTTATCAGCAGTTGCGCGGCGCCTTGGAGGCGTTCCTGATTTTCGTGGCTGAGCGCCGCGACGGCTGGTCGGTGCTCTACCGGCAGGCGCGCTCCCAGGGGGACTTGTTCGCTGACGGCGTCAACGCGATTCGGGACCGCACCGTCCGGGTGGTCGCCTCGCTGCTGGGTCGGGCGGTGAGTGAGGCCGGCGCCGCGCTGCCGCCGCAGCAGGAGCTGGTCGCGACCGGGCACGCGATCGTGGGCGGCTGCGAGGCGATCGCGGACTGGCTCGTGGAGCAGACCGACGTGGCGCCGGAGATGGCCGCCCGGCGAGCCGTGGAGCTTGCGTGGAACGGGCTCTCCGGTCTGTTTCAGCCCGCGCTCGCCGACCCTGAGCCGTCACGCTGAAATTCAGGGCTGTCCAGGTTCACGCCGATCAGAGTGGCTCTGCCGAGCCCTCCAGGTGGGTCTTCCGACCTTGCCGATCTCGTACGCCCAGCAGCCACCCGCCGGCGTCGCGGTTCGCGGTGAACCCGACCGTTGATGGCAGCGCTATGGGGCGGCGAAACCTGACGTCGACGCGGTACGCGTCCGGCAGCCGCCCTTCCAGCGCGGACAGGCAGCGCGCCAGGATCCACATGCCGTGTGCGATCGGACGGGAGAACCCGGCCAGCCTGGCACCCAGCGGATGAAGGTGGATCGGATTGTGATCGCCCGAGACCCGGGCGTATCGACGGCCCAGGTCGCCGGGCAGCCGCCACACCGCGGTGGGGGTGACGGCAGCCGGCTCAGGCCGCGCCGATCCCGACTTGTTTCCCCGGCCACCGGCGGCCCGCCGCAGGTAGTGGCTCCGCTCCTCCCAGGCCAGGTCGTCCCCGAGGTGCGCCTCGGTGCGGATGGCAAACTCCATACCCCGCTCGGTGGCGTTCAACTCAGCCGCGTGCGTGCGGATCGTGAACTCTCCGTCGGCCGCCAATGGTCGATGCTGGACGATCTGATTGCCGATATGCACCAGCCCCGGCAGCGGGAATGGGAACTCAGGATCGGTCATCAGCCGCATCGCGAGCGGGAAGCCGAGGATGTGCGGGTACGTGCCCGGCAGCTGACTGCCGAGCCCGAACCCGCACACCCGGCTGTACGCCGCTAGTTGCTCGGGATCCGCGCGCACCTGGCCGAGTGCCAACTCGGTGTCGGGCAGCTCTCCACCCCGACGTGTCGGCGCCCGTAGCACGGCCTTGACCAGCATCGGCGTCAGACTGGGCGCTGCGGCGAGTTCGACAGTGCGCATGGGCGGACCTCCAAGTGACAGCTGTGGCCGGCGACGGGGTGGAGCGGGTGTCAGGCGCCGAGCAGGCTCTGCCCGCAGACCCGCACCACGTTGCCGTTGACGCCGTTCGAGGCGGGATCGGCGAGCCAGGCGACGGTCTCCGCCACATCCCGCGGCAGGCCACCCTGAGACATGCTGTTCATGAGCCGTCCGGCCTGCCGGATGACCAGCGGTATCTTCGCCGTCATCGCGGTCTCGATGAACCCAGGGGCCACCGCGTTGACAGTGCCGTTGCGTTTGCGCATCGCGGGGGCCAGCGCCCGCGCCCGCCCGGCCACGGCGGCTTTCGAGGTGGCGTAGTTGGTTTGGCCCGCGTTTCCGGCGATGCCGCTGATGGACGCCACCGCGACGATCCGGCCCCGGTCGTTGAGCACCTTCTCGCCCAGCAGGGTGTCGTCAATCCTCTCCTGGCTGCTCAGGTTCACCTCGATCACAGAGGCCCACTGCTGCTCGGTCATCTTGGCGAGTGTCTTGTCGCGTGTGATGCCCGCGTTGTGCACCACGATGTCCACGCCCCCGTACCGGCTCTGGAGGTGGTCTGCGATCGTCCGAGGCGCCTCAGAGCTGGTGATGTCGAGCTGCAATGCCGAGCCGCCGATCCGGTTGGCGACCTGGGATAGGTCGTCTCCGGACGCGGTGAGATCCAGGCATACGACCTGGGCGCCGTACTCGGCGAGCACGTCGGCGATCACCGCGCCGATCCCGCGCGCGGCGCCGGTGACCAACGCGGTGTTTCCGGCCAGCGGTCGCGTCACGTCCAGGTTGTCGGGAACCACACCGGGCGTCACGTGCACGGCTTGGCCGGAGACGTACGCTGAGCGCGCCGACGCCAAGAACCGGAGCGTGGAGTCGAGCCCGGATTCGGCGCCGCGCCCGACCCGTACCAGGTTCGCGGACGAGCCCCGACCGATCTCCTTGCCCACTGACTTGACGAAGCCCTCCAGACCCTGTTGGGCGGCGGCTTCGCGGAGGTCGCCAGCTTCCTCTGGGACCCCGCCCAGCACGATCACGCGTCCGCAGCTGACAACGCTGCGGATCACCGGATGGAAGAACTCGTACAGGGCGCGAAGCTGCGAGCTGTCGGCGATGCCGGTGGCGTCGAAGATCAGTGCCCCGTAGCGGACGCCGTCTGCTGCCTCCGTGTGCGCCTTGACGTCGGCGTTCATGAGAGTCTGGGCCACGGAGTCGCCGAGCCGTCCGCCCTCGGCGGCGCCGAGGAGCACTGGGCCGGCGATGTCGGGCTCACCCGGGCGGTGACGTCGCAGCGGGGTCGGGGCGGGCAGCCCCAACTGCTTGGCAACCCGCCGGCCGAAGTGGGTGTTCGCGAATTGCTGGTAGCGGTCAGTCATCCGATCCCCCTTACTCGTGGTGATGCTACTCGTGGGTAAGTTATCCTCGCCAGTGGCCGGGTACCTATGCGTGCAGGAGGCGTCATGAACGACACTCGCCCGAGCGGCAAACCGGGACCAGGCGGCCCGAGCGGCCGAACTGCCAGAAGAGCCGTGATCGTGGGCGGCAACCGGATTCCCTTCGCCCGTTCCGGCGGACCATACGCCCATGCTTCCAATCAGGACATGCTCACCGCCGCCCTTGAGGGCCTGATCAGCCGATACGGGTTGGCTGGCGAGCAGTTGGGCGAAGTGGCGGCCGGCGCCGTCCTGAAACACAGCCGGGATTTCAACCTGACCCGCGAATGCGTCCTCGGCAGCCACCTCGACCCGCGCACCCCGGCGTACGACGTGCAGCAGGCGTGCGGCACCAGCCTGGAAGCGGCGATCCTGGTCGCGAACAAGATCGCTCTGGGGCAGATCGAGTGCGGCATCGCCGGCGGTGTCGACACCGCCAGTGACGCGCCGCTAGGGCTCAACGAAGACCTCAGGCGGGTGCTGCTGGACGTCAACCGGCAACGCAGCTTCACCGGCAAGCTCAAGCAGATCACCCGCCTGCGTCCCGGCCAGGTGGTCCCGGAGACGCCGCGAAACTCCGAACCCCGCACCGGCCTGTCGATGGGGGAGCACGCGGCGCAGACGGCGCTGCGCTGGAACATCAGCCGGGTAGAGCAGGACGAGCTCGCGGCGAGGAGCCACCACCGGCTCGCCGCGGCGTACGACAGCGGGTTCTTCGACGACCTGGTGACCCCGTACCAGGGGCTGTCCCGGGATCAGAACCTGCGACCGGACACCAGCGTGGAGCGGCTCGGCAAGCTCAAGCCGGTGTTCGGCAACCGCGACGGCTCAGAACCTGAGGCGACCATGACCGCGGGCAACTCCACTCCGCTCACGGACGGGGCCGCCGTGGTGTTGCTGGCCAGCGAGGAATGGGCCAAGCAGCGCCGACTTCCGGTGTTGGCGTACCTCGGCGACAGCCAGACCGCCGCTGTGGACTACGTGCACGGCGAGGAGGGGCTGCTGATGGCGCCCGCGTACGCGGTGCCGCAGCTGCTCGACCGGGCGGGCCTGACATTGCTTGACTTCGACTACTACGAGATTCACGAGGCCTTCGCGTCCCAGGTGTTGGCGACCTTGAAGGCCTGGGAGGATCCGGACTTCTGTTCCGAGCGGCTCGGTCGCGACAAGCCGCTGGGCAGCATCGACCGCGCCAAACTCAACGTCAACGGTTCCTCGCTCGCGGTGGGCCACCCGTTCGCGGCCACCGGGGCGCGGATCCTGGCGTCCTTGGCGAAGGTGTTGTCCACCGCCGGGTCCGGGCGCGGCCTGATCTCGATCTGCGCCGCGGGAGGCCAGGGAGTCACCGCGATCGTCGAGCGCTGAGCCCCGCCGCATCTGCCGGCGGACTGGCCTAGCTGGCCACGGGCCCGGCCTAGCTGGCCACGCCGGCGTAGAGGAGTTCCTTCCAGGACTCGGGGCCGAGCAGCTCGTACTGCCCGCCGGTGCCGCCTATCTGCAGCGGCTGGCCGTCGGAGCCGATGAGGAGCCCGGTAGCCGGGTCGTAGCCGAGGTTGGCGCCGTACGAGGTCCCGGAACCGTCGCTGCCCTGAGAGCCGCTCTGAGGGCCGGCGGAGCCGGACTCGCTGCGATCGCGAGGCGGCTCGCCTGAACCGATGGGCGCGGGTGAGATCTCCGGCCCGGGAACCGGGCCGCGAGATTGCCAACCCCGGACGCTGGAACCTCGCTCGCGCTCCTCGTCGGTGCAGCGAGGGGCCTTCCCGCTGTTCGAGTACACGCACGGCGGCGGGTCGTCGAAGTTGAGGGCCATGCCCAGGTGCGCCTTGCCGTCGCCGGGCGCGGTGGTGGGGCCGCCACCCAGCGCCAGCGGGTAGGACACCAGCAAGATCTCCAGGTTGTTCACCCGCCGCATCACCACGCCGTTAGTGGTGATCAGGTTGCCCAACAGCGTCCCCACGTTGGGGTCGAGTCCGCGAAGCAGGGTGATGGTCTCTCGTGCGGCCTTGGGGGTGTCGCGCAGGATGGTGCGGATGTCGGCGTCGGAGTCGCGGAAGGTCCTGCTGAGCTTGGCCAGATCGGCGGCCCAGTTCAGAATCGCCTCGCTGCCCAGCTCCTGGCTGGTGAGCACGGTGCGGCTGTCGCGGATCAGCGAGATGGTCTCCGGGAGGTGCTCGCGCGCCTCCGAGAGCAGCAGGTCGCTGGCGTCGAGAATCCGGGCAAGGGCCTTCTCGTTGCCCTGGAACGCCTGCCCCAACTCGTCAATCACCACGGCCAGGTCGTCGGGATTCACCGAGCGGGCCAGGCTGTCGAGGTGGGACACCAGCTGCTCCACCGGCAACGGGATGCCGGTGCGGTGCTTCGGGATCACATCACCTGGCTTCAGGAACGGCCCGGATTCGGTGTTTGGCCGCAGATCGATGTGCTGCTCGCCGATCGCGGATCGGTTGGCAGTGACGGCGCGCAGGTCGGTGGGGACCTTGACGCCGCGTTCCAGCCGCAGCTCCACGTCCAAGCCGTTCTTGGTCGGCGTGAGGGTGCCGACCCGCCCCACCGGGACTCCGCGATAGGTGACCGACGCGTCGGTGAAGACCCCACCGGAGCTGGCGAAGTTCGCTGTGACCAGGTAGTACTTGCCCATGATCCCGTCGGCGAGACCGACGTAGCGCAGGCCGACGAAGGCGGTGCCGAGCAACGTCAGCACCGCGAAGATGGTGAGTTGAACACGTACCGAACGGGTGATCACTTCAGGTTCACCTGCGCTCCGCGCATCATCGGACCCCACAGCAGCACCGCGAGGTCGCTGACCTCAGTGGCTGGTGTGTCGGTCGCCGACGCGAGCAGCGGCTTGATCACCAGCTTCTCCTCGTCGGTGCCGGCGTAGCCCATGGTGGGATCAATTGTCATGGAACTGTCGGCCGCCCGCCCCAGTGACGGCGGCGGAGGCAGCCCCACCGGAAGTGGCGACCGGGGACGGCCCCAGTCGTATCCGGTGTCGCCGGGCTCAACCGGCGGGAACGGCACTGGCGGGTTCGGCAGTCCCCGGCAGTTGGGGCCGTGCGACGACTCTCGCGGGGCGCCGGGCGGCGGCGGCTCGTCGGCGCCCTTCTCGTACCGCCCCTGGTGTTGGGTGATCTCGAGCAGAACATTGAACCGGCCGTTGCTGAAGGTCTCGTTGGCTGAGCGCTCCACCCTCTTGAGGCCCTGGACCATGCACACGGTCTGCGGCGAGTACCGGGCAAGCACGTTCATCACCGGCTCGCTGACCTCACCGAGTTGGATGATCCTGGCGCCGTACTTCTCGAAGAAGAAGCGGGTGTGGTCGCCCAGGTCCGCGGCGGAGGCGAAGAACGACCGCAGCTGGGTCTTCTGCTCGTTGACCGTCCCCATCGTCACCGAGAGATTGTCCAGCAGGTCCACCAGATCGGGCGCGGCGCGATCGTAGGTCTCAAGCACATTGGCGAGGCGTCGGATGTCCTCGCGAATGGTGGGCATTTCCTTGTTCAAGGCAGCCAGGTAGTCGCCCAGCTCGACCAGGTTCCTGCCCAGCTGCTCGCCCCGGCCCTCCAAGGCGCGGGCGGTCGCGGTCAGAGTGGCCGCCAACTTGTCTGGCTCGACCGCCTGCAGCAGCGGCAACACGCCTTCCAACGCGCGCTCGAACTCGAGCGCGGTCTCGGTGCGGTCCTGGGCGATCACGTCCTCGTTGCCGATCGGCTTGGGGGAGGGGTCAGCCGGTGTGTCCAGAGCCACGTACTTCTCGCCGAAGAGGGTCTTGGGCAGCAGCCGCGCGGTGACGTTCGCGGGGACATGCGCGACCATCTCAGGGTCGATCGCAAGTCGCAGCGTGGCGCGCTCGCCGTCCGCGCTGATCTTGCGCACCTCGCCCACCAGCGCCCCGCGAAGCTTGACGTCGGCCTGCTCGTTGAGCTGCAGCCCGGTGTGGTTGGTGTGCAGAGTCACCCAGATCACCGGGGTGAACGCTTTCTGGTAGACCGCCACCGACAGCCCCATCAGCGACACCAGCGCGAGCAGAAAGACCAGGCCCAGGACTCGGCGCCGGATCGTTTCGCCAAGGCTTGTCACCACAGCTGTGCTCCTTGCGCGGCGCCACCCGTCGTTGCGGGCATCCGCTGGTGAGCCATGGCGCCTCCTCGGCAGACAGAGATCGGAGCCAATTTACCCAGGGGTAAGTCCGCCGTCGAGACCG